>NZ_JAFCTE010000003.1:0-348844 GCF_049895865.1 Psychrobacter sp. TWR1-1-1
GCCTGCCGCTTCAATCAGCATGCGAACGGCGCGTTCTTTAATCTCAGGAGTATAGGTTTGTCTTTTCATTGTCGTATTCTCTCAGAATATTAGGTCTCCGACAATCCCGGGGCGGTTCACTGTTATTCAGAACGATAGTAGTATTTATAGAGTTTCCATCGAAACAGTAAATTCTCGAGGCTTAGGATTAACAACAATAAAAAAAGAGCCTATGATTCTTAATCAGCATGAGTCTTGGAAACTGTGGGAGTCGGATGAAATGGTTGATAAAGATATGATTACTGTGAAAATCAACATGAACGTTTATGACCCTTACTTTGTTCGCGCAGATAGTAAAAGTATAGACAGTAAGACTACAGGTGTTTTTAAACCTACTTTAACAAGGATAATGGCTCATGAATTAGGACATATAAAAAATTATGTAGATACAGGCAAAACAGATTATAAACATAAAGCTATAAACTATGAAAATACAATTATGAGAGAGCTTGATGACAACTCTATTTTAAGACATCCAAGTGCAAGACACATCAGATACTAGACAATCCTACGAAGAAGCGAAATTCAACACGCTAGCACACTTATATGCTGAGTATTATAATTCTCATGTTGAATTCTATATGCTATATCACGGTGATACTTGTATTAATAAATCAAGAGAAGTTTGATATTGATTATGGTATTACACTATCTGATTACTTGATAAGTCATCGTCAAACTGATCTAAGATACGTAGGCAAGCTGATAATTAGGAAAATATAATGATAAGAGTCGCCTTTACTCTATGCGTACTAACAACGCTTGCCTCATGTACCTCTAACGATGATATTGATCATGAGCAGACACGTATTGTTTCTCAAGACCATGACAAGTCCATAATAGACAGCGAACTTTCATCATCAGAAAATTCGACAGTTTACGAATATGAAGATTCTAAAACCATTTTACGTCATGTTACTGATAGATGGGAGACCCCTATAAGCCCTGCTAAAAAAGAAAAGAACTATCAATCTTTACTCAATCTTGAAAAAAAGGGAGATATAGAGTTTGCTCAGCAGAACTATGGTACGGCATGGAATAGGTATAGTATGGCTTCTATTCATTATCCGTCGCCTAAAGTACTAGTGAAAGCTGGTGACGCACAGATGAGTCATATTTTAAATCACTTTGAAACTATATGTGATTGTGATAGTAATGATTTACCAGAAGAAATAAGAAGAAAAAATTTTCAGTTAGATTACTTGCAGTATATTATTAGAAGAGAATATGGTTTAGCACTTGATTTCAACCGCTACCCTAAGAAAAACTACAACAATGAACAGAGTCTAAATAAAGAACAAGAGCAACAATTAATCCAAAAAATTAAATGTCTAAATGAGAAACTTGATTTTGAAGGTGATTCAGCCGATGTTTCAATTTTAAAACCATGTCTTGATTGACCAATCGCAAAAAGAGGTCGATTGTATACCTGTAGCAGAAGGTAAAACTTATGAGCAAGTGAGTCCGAATCAGCCTGTTCAATAGCATTTTCTAACGAGGTTTTAATGCATCAAAGAAAAAATACTACTCTCATTCAGTCTTTACTATTAGCTACTTTATTATCAAATATATTAATCGTTTCCGCTTGTTCAGCTGAATCATCAAACGCACCAGTACTATCAAATCAAAGCACTCCTGCTGAGACCTATGATCTTGGCCTTGCCTATTATGAGGGTGACTCAGTCCCTGAAGATGACAACAAAGCTTTTGAACTATTTGAAAAAGCTACTGATCAAGGCTACGCACCTGCTAAACATTATCTAGGTATTATGTATTATGAAGGTTTGGGCGTAGAGCAAAACTATCAAAAAGCATTTGAGTGGATTGAACAAGCCGCCAACCAAGGATATGCTAATGCTCAATTCGATCTTGGAGTTATGTATCATGAAGGTATTGCTGTTGAACAAGATGAGATAAAAAAACTTGAATGGTTTCAACAAGCTGCTAACCAAGGATACACTGATGCTCAATTCAATCTCGGAATTATGTATCATGAGAGTATTGGTATTGAGCAAGATTATCAAAAAGCAATGCAGTGGTATCTACTAGCAGCTAACAATGGATCTTTTGACGCTCAAAATAATATTGGTAATTTTTACGAATACGGTTATGGTGTGACGCAAGACTATGACAAAGCTTTTGAGTGGTATGCCAAAGCGGCTGACCAAGGGTTAGATGTGGCACAACTTAATATTGGTGGTCTCTACGAAAACGGCTATGGCGTCCCTCAAGACTATGACACAGCTTTTGAATGGTACAAAAAGGCCGCCGACCAAGGCAATCAAGAAGCCAGCAATCGCATCGGTAGATTGGTCATGAATGGTAAAATTGACGATGAAGGTATCGTTATTTATAGCACCCAAGAAACTGGTCTCACATTAGGTGATATTGAAAACATGAGCCAATGATAATGATGAGCCAGATATTAACTTAGGTAACCTAACAGTCATATGTTTCGTGATACGCTATCTTAGACTTAATTATTTTTTCAATATGCTCAACAAATACTTTTGTCTCAGGTCTACTATCTTCGTCAATAATTAGCAGACCTCCTATCGAAACATAGCAGACACCAAAAGATTTAGTGGGTAATAGATTAGTCCACTTAGATGAAATATTATTCTCTAGTTTTACAGTTTGCCAATAGTTCGATAAATAATAATCTCCTGTCATAGATTAAACTTCAGATTCAGTTATGATTGATTGAACCGCTAATGGCGTTTGAAACAGTGCCTCTTTGTGAAATCCATCGAATGCTCGGATGACGAAAGCAGCAGGATGGTTCGGAAACTCTTCTCTTTCCTTTGACCGTCGCATACTCTGTGCTTGCTGTGTCTGAAAAGATTGGATAGTGCTGATATCAACCTCGTCAGCCATTTTATACTCTACATCACGTATAGGCTTTGAATACAATGAATCTAAAAGCTCTACATCACTTAATGATATAGATAAACAGCCAATAATTCTTTCGTCGTCTTCCTCTCGTACGCCACCATACATGCTAACGCCAATGACACAATTATCAAATATCCATTCACAGTGTTCTACTACGTTGCCACTACAGTAATGGCTATCGGAGGAGTAGTTTGACTCTGATCCTAAATATGCTATTAGCTTTTTAATCACTGGTTGTCTATTAAATAGTTGTGCTGGGATGCTGATCCATATTGAATCTATCAATCGGTCATCATCTGCTGCACTAAAATGACAGTAAGCAACTTTAAGAGACCACATTTCAGACAATTTTATAGTGACTGTTTCAGGCATATAGTTTTCTTCATAAGAATGCGTTACCGTATCTTTTTCAGGAAGCTGAGCTTTTATATCAGATACCTTATCACCCCATTTAAAATTTACGTCACCAAATTGAAAGTGTTCCTTTCTCATACCTCTTAGCCTTTATCCAAATAGTAATTTAAAGATACTTATAGCTTTTTACGATCATCTATACACTGAGCAAGTCTATATTATCTAACAAAAAAAGCGGCAAGATAATCTATCTTGCCGCTCTCATTACTTCTGAACTAAACCTTAAATCGCTGCCGCAACCTCTGCCCCATCTCTTATGGCACGCTTAGCATCTAGCTCAGCCGCCAGTTTTGCGCCACCGATTAGATGGTATTGCGCATCTGGTGCATCACCGACATTTGGCATCAGCTCTACGACCGACTCTTGACCAGCACAGACCACAACGCTATCGACACGCAATAGCTGGCTTTGACCTTGATTGTTGGTAATCCAAATACCTTCATTGGTGATCTTATCGTACTGCGCACCTGATACTTGGATGACGCCGTGTGATTTGACATGGGCACGATGTACCCAGCCCGAGGTTTTATTCAGCCCACTGCCCAAGCGACCTTTGGTACGCTGCATCAGATACACTTGACGTATAGGTTTGATGGCTTCAGGCTTAATCAGTCCACCCTCAGTTTGATAGTTGGTATCATTAGTCACGCCCCACTCTTCACGCCATTCACTAACTGACTGCGCTTTTGGACGATAGCTTGGATCTTTTAGTAATTCAGGGCCTAGCTCATCAAGCGGCTGACCATGTTTGGTGGTCAGATATTCACTGACGTCAAAGCCAATACCGCCAGCACCGATGACGGCAACCGTATCACCAACTGATTTTTCACCAGAGAGTAATTCAGCATAGCTCATTACTTGTGGCAAATCCGCGCCTTCCAGCTTGCCAGCTAGGCTTCTAGGGACAACACCCGTTGCGACGATGACATGGTGGAATTTGGCTTTCTCAAGCATGGCTTTATCGACTTTGGTATTGAGTTTAATCTCAACGCCTAAGTGCTCAAGCTCATTGATATAGTAGCGAATGGTCTCAAAGAATTCTTCTTTACCAGGGATGACTTTGGCGTAATTAAACTGCCCGCCTAAGATGTCTTTTGCTTCAAATAACGTGACGTCATGACCACGTAGTGCGGCGACATGAGCGGCTGACATGCCAGCGACACCGCCACCGATGACGGCAACTTTTTTAGGTTTTTTGGTTTTCTTATAAACCAATTCTGTCTCATAACACGCTTGTGGATTGACCAGACAAGTCGAGCGTTTATTTTCAAAGGTATGATCGAGACAAGCTTGGTTACAAGCGATACAGGTATTAATGCGATCGGCTTGACCATCTTTGGCTTTATTGACCCAATGCGCATCGGCTAAAAATGGACGCGCCATTTGAATCATATCCGCCTGACCACTAGCCAAGATTTCTTCTGCGGTTTCTGGCATATTGATACGGTTAGCTGCCATCATTGGGATATTGATATGCTTTTTAATTTCAGCAGTGAAATCTACAAAAGCGGCACGCGGTACGCTGGTTACAATCGTCGGTACACGCGCTTCATGCCAGCCGATACCGGTATTCATGATGGTCACGCCCGCTTCTTCTAGCGCTTTGGCAACGGTGATGACTTCATCCATCACATTACCGTCTTTGACCAGATCAATCACTGACAAGCGGAATAAAATGATAAAATCTTCACCAGCAGCTTCGCGTACGGCTTTGACGACATCAACCGCCAGCTTCATACGACCTTGAATATCACCGCCGTATTCGTCGGTACGTTGATTCACATGACGCGATAAAAACTGATTGAGCAAATAACCTTCTGAGCCCATGATTTCCACACCGTCATAACCCGCTTGCTTGGCAAGTTTAGCTGAACGGGCATAATCTTTTACCGTTTGTTCGATGTTTTTAATACTCATCTTACGCGGCTTAAAGGGTGAAATTGGTGATTTTATTGGACTAGAGGATACGACAAACGGATGATAGCCGTAACGACCACTGTGTAAGATTTGCATGATGATTTTGCTGTCATATTTATGCGCCGCACGGGTCACTCGTTGATGATTAATCACGTCAGCGCGCGTATTCATGGTACCACCAGCAGGGAGTAACCACCCTTCGCGATTGGGCGAAATACCGCCCGTAATCATCATCGCCACGCCGCCTTTGGCACGTTCAGCAAAATACGCCGCTAGTTTGCCGTAATTATAAAAACGGTCTTCAAGCCCCGTATGCATTGAGCCCATCACCAGTCGGTTTTTAAGCGTCGTAAAGCCCAAGTCTAATGGCTCAAATAAATGCGGATAGTGTTCATTGGTGCTAGCAGTTTCAATCGTATTGGGAGTGCGGCTGGCGGACATATCATTTTCCTTATGAATGGTTTGTGGAAATGCTTGTTAAAGCTGGCTGGGCTTTTTAAAAGTTAAGATTTTTAAAAATGAGGCTTTTAGAAATAGTTAAGCGATAGGATTTAACATCACTGGTATCGTAACACACCGCCATTATCATCAGCTATGCAGACAAGCGACTGATGAGTGAACACTATGTGAATTAGGGTAATTGATCATGTGATTCAATATAAGAAAGCGCTAAAAACATACTCGCTTTTCACAGAGCATTGTCTATAATGGACGAACAAATATTTACCGTGAGTCACCTATCGGCGAGTTGCTACAAGGAAGGTCAGCAAAAATATTAATAGCTTAGCAAGCAGTGATAAATAACGAAGCCAACTTTATAGCAAGTTTGTAGCGTATTCACCGAATTATAACAGCAAGATAAAGGACTATCCCCATGACAGACTTCCACACAGGTCTCGGCAAAAATGCTGCCAACCATCAACCGCTTACCCCTATTGACTTCATTATCCGCAGCGCTCAAGTCTATCCCGACAAAACTGCCATCATTTATGACGATTTAACACATAATAATCTGACGCAAACGTGGCAACAGACTTACGATCGCTGTCGTCAATTGGCGGATGGGCTACGCAAATTAGGCATCGATAAGAACGACACAGTTGCAGTCATGATGCCAAACACCCCAGCGATGATCGAGTGCGCTTTTGGTGTACCGATGTCAGGTGGCGTACTTTGTACACTGAACACCCGCCTCGATATCAATGCCCTGACCTTTTGTCTGCAACACTCAGAAGCCAAAGTGTTGATTCTAGACAGCGAGTTTGCTGAACATGCTGAAATTATCGATGAAACCTTTCCTAATCTCATCGTGATTCATACGACCGATGCGGCGCTCGATATTGAACGTTTTGGGCAAATGAGCTACGAAGCATTAATCACCAGCTCAGACAGTTTGGATAATTGGGAAAAGCCACTCGATGAATGGGATGCTATCGCGCTCAATTATACCTCTGGTACGACGGGTAAGCCAAAAGGCGTGGTCTATCATCATCGCGGCGCGACACTCAACGCTGTCTCCAATATTTTAGATTGGGATATGCCCAAGCACCCGATGTATTTATGGACACTGCCATTATTTCACTGTAATGGTTGGTGCTTTCCCTGGACGATTGCCGAACGTGCGGGCGTCAATGTCTGCTTGCGTAAGATTGATGCTGATTTGATTTTGCAGCTGATTGCCAAGCATAAAGTCACGCATTATTGCTCAGCGCCTGTGGTGCATAATATGATTGCTGGCGGCAAACCTGAATATAAAAAAGCGATTAATCATGAAGTCAAAGGTTGGGTCGCTGGTGCGCCGCCGTCTGAAACCATGCTCGCCGCCATGGAAGCAATGGGCTTTCATATCTCGCACGTTTACGGTCTTACCGAAGTCTATGGTCCAGTCACCGTCTGCGCGGAACAAGCAGAATGGGATGAACTGGATGTCGCTACTCGTGCGCAAAAGAAATCACGTCAGGGCGTAACGTCACATTTAATGACTGGCTTTGAGCTATTTAAACAAGGCACCACTGAGCCGGTTGCCGCAAATGGCGAAGAAATGGGCGAGCTAGCACTACGCGGCAATATGGTGATGAAAGGTTATCTAAAAAGCCGTAAAGCCACCGAAGAAGCCTTTGCTGATGGTTGGTTCCGTACTGGTGATTTGGGCATTAAATATCCTGATGGTTATATAAAAATCATGGACAGGCTCAAAGACATCATCATTTCAGGTGGCGAAAACATCTCTAGTATCGAAGTCGAAAACGTCTTATATAAAATGCCAGAAATCCAAAGCTGTGCGGTCGTCGCCGCGCCGCATGATAAATGGGGCGAAGTACCTGTCGCCTTTATCGAGATTCATGAAGGCAGCACCTTGCAGCGCGACCATGTGATGGAACATTGCAAGCAGCATTTGGCGGGTTTTAAAGTGCCCAAATATATTATCTTTGCTGAAATTCCAAAGACCAGCACCGGTAAAGTGCAGAAATTTGAGCTCCGACAAGCGGCCAAGTCATTAGCACATGAGACGCCAAAAGTAACGGCTAGTGCCAAGTAAGACTTTATCATCAAGCCTTAATAATACGGAAGTATCGTTAATATTAATGAAGCATCATTGATAAAAAAAGGGTCAGTTTAATACATTTAGGCTGACCCTTTCTTTTATTGCAATGCTTGTTTTTTTGCATCTGCCATTCGTAAAGCCAATATCAATTAAGCTTAGGTTCTAGCCACTGATACACCAACATCCCGACTATCATCGCTAGGATAAAGACATAAGCCTGCCACTGTCCTGTACCAAGCAGCACAATACCGGGACCCGGGCAAATACCAACTAAGCCCCAACCGATACCGAATAGCATCGCGCCAATCAGTAGTTTTTTATTAATAGTAGTTTTGGTTGGCATCTCAATTGATGACCCAATCCAGCTGGTCTTTTGATGCTTAGCCAATTGTACACCGACTATCGCCACCATTAGACCGCCGCCCATTACCAGTGCCAGAGAAATATCCCATGCACCAAAGACGTCCAAAAAGCCTTGTACTTTAACAGGATCGGTCATGCCTGATATCAGCAGTCCAAAGCCAAATAATAACCCTGCCAGTAATCCAATTATATTTTTTAGCATGTTTTTTCTCGCTGTCTTTATTTTTTCATAATAGTACTAAAATCTTTCTTCGCAACGTACTGTCTATGTGGTTTTTAAATCAAACCCAAGACATGACGACCAATATAAACGGTCACAATACCAAATAACATAAAGGTCACCGTCGCCGCCATCGAACGTGGCGACAGTCGCGCATTACCGCAGATACCATGTCCACTGGTGCAACCTGAACCCAAACGTGTCCCAAAACCAACTAGCAATCCTGCCCCAATAAGCAGTGGCAAAGAGCGACTAACCTCTATATCGGGCAACGGTTTTACCAGACCATAAAGTAATGGCGAGATAACAAGACCAAGTATGAATAACACCTGCCACATCTCGACGCGCTTGGGTTTAAGAAGACTTGAGAAAATACCACTAATACCCGCAATACGACCAATGCCCAATAGCAAGATGACCGTTGCAACGCCCAGCATCAGCCCGCCTACCAAGGAAATTGGCGTAAAGGCCTGCCAATCTATTTGTATACTCATAATATTTACCTAAGCCAATTTTTATCAAAACAGTTTTGAATTTCGTTTTATATAAATACATTATATTATAAAATATAATAAATAGGTAAAAAAATACTGAACCCTCGTTACAAGGGCTCAGTATTCTTTTTACTTAAAGAACATCTTACGAGATAAAGATATTATTTTGCCAATACTTCATCAAGTGCAGTTTCAAAACGCTGTACCGCTCCGTCTACATCAGTCAATTTATCTAGACCAAATAAACCTAAGCGGAACGTTTTAAAGTTATCCGGCTCACCAACTTTTAGCGGTACACCAGCAGCGATTTGCATGCCTGTTTCGGCAAACGCACTGCCTTTATGCATATCATCGCGATCGGTGTAAGCAACCACGACGCCTGGCGCTTCAAAACCTTTCGCCGCAACGCTTTCAATGCCTTTAGCGGCTAATACTTCACGAATACGGTTGCCCAACTGCCACTGCGCATCACGCAATTTATCAAAGCCAATCTCTTTTGACTCTAAAATAGTATCGCGGAATTGACGTAAGCTATCGGTTGGCATGGTGGCATGATAAGCGTGACCGCCATTTTCATAGGCGCGCATGACATTTAACCACTGCTTTAAGTCTAAGCTAAAGCTATCTGATTCTGTATTGTCTACTTTTTCGATTGCCGCAGCGCTTAGCATGACTAAGCCTGCACACGGAGTGCTGCTCCACCCTTTTTGCGGGGCGCTGATGAGAACATCAATACCCAAGTCTTTCATATCCAACCACACACAACCTGAAGCGATACAATCAATGACCAATAAACCGCCAACGCTATGTACAGCCGCGCTTAGCGCTTTGATATAGTCTGATGATAAAATAATACCCGATGAGGTTTCGACGTGCGGCGCAAAAACCACTGCTGGTTTCTCTGCTTTAATTTTAGCAACGGCTTCATCGATATCAACGGGGGCAAATGGTTTTGGTGACTCACCCTCTTCACGATGTGCCGTCAATACCGTAGACGACTTGGCGATTTTGCCTTTTTCTAAAATTTGCGTCCAGCGATAGCTAAACCAACCGTTACGAATAATGAGGCAATCTTCATCATTGGCCAATTGGCGCGCAACGGCTTCCATTCCATAAGTACCAGCACCGGGTACAATGACCACTGCTTCGGCGTTATACACGGATTTTAGGTCGCTAGATAAGTCATTCATCACTTGCTGAAAGACTTTTGACATGTGGTTTAAGGCGCGGTCAGTATAGACCACTGAGTATTCTAATAAGCCGTTTGGATCAATATCTTGACGTAATGCAGTCATAGGAAGCTCCTAGTTTATAGTTAGATAGTTTAATTTTCTCAAGCATTGGCTATAGCAAAATCCAGATACTCTCTTAAACCAACCTGCCTTAATAACGCTAACCAATCTAGACACCTACTGTTCGCCAACTTAGCCAAATAATGCTTCTAATTAGATAACATGGGTGTGAAATAACGTTTTTGTTAAATAATCTGGCTATCAAATAGCATTGCTGACCAATAGCATAGTCGTTAGATTGCATAGCAGCTAGATACTACTATGGGTAGTATTAACTGAATATTAATATGGGGTAATAGTCGAGAGCATGACGCAGGGTTGACGATATAGCACTTTATCCTAGCGCTATTGCCGTTGGTGGTTGTGTTTTGCACGCCGTGTTTTTATTGATTTTAGACAAAGTCGTACAGAACAGGTGCGCCACTATAGGGGCTACGCGGTGGTAGGCTAATAATGGTCACTAACAACTGATGAGATGAATAGGCATCAAGCGAGAACATATACACTAAGGTTTTGGAGAATAACCGCTCGCGTATAACAAAAGATTATCATCGCTTAATATACTCATAACAGCTTGATATTAGCACTGATAATGCAGGTTGACAACGATATGTTTGCGCAATAATAAGGTTTGCGCCACTTATGTTTTTTTGATTAGTCAATAATAACTATCGACGTCCGCGATGAGCCTCTTGCAGCCCAGACACTACAAAGTCTAGCAACTCACTATCCCCTTCACGGGCAGCCTTGCGCATAAGCTTCGATGGTGCGTGGGTTAGCGTCTGCGTCAGCCGGCGTGACAGCTCAATGATGATGTCTTCAGGACTGGCATTATCCTGTTGTAGCTTGGCAATGGATTCATGCAGGAGTTTATCTACTTGGTCCTGCGTATGCGTGCGATACTGCTGAATGTCTTTACCGACTTGGCGCACTTGAAAGCTGCGATCCATCTCAACGACTAATTGGCTAACAAGCAGTTCAGCATCGACTGCCGCTTGCCTACGCTGTTCGATATTGCCAGCGATCACGTGTTGTAAATCATCGACAGAGTAGAGATAAACATCATCAATACGACTAATGGTCGAGTCAATATCGCGCGGCACGGCTAAGTCAATCATCAACATGGGCTGATAACGACGATGTTTCAGCGCCCGCAAAGTCATGGTTTTATCGATCAACACATCCATACTACCGCTACAGCTACTAACGATATCGGCTTCTGCTAAAACTTGTGGTAACTCTTGCAAAGGTCTGACTTCTACCAAGTGACCTGCGCGGCGCAGCTCCACTGCCAGCGCTTCAGCGCGCTCAGGGTTGCGGTTGCAAATAATCACGCGACCTACACCAAGCCCAGCAATGTGGGTGGCAACCAAACGGTTCATCTCACCTGCCGCGACCACCAGCAATGTGCGACTGGGCAAATCATCAAATATTTGCGTCACTAATTTGGCGGCTGCATAGCTAAGCGATACCGCTTGAGCACCCACTTGGGTCTCGTTACGTACGCGTTTGGCGGCAGCAAATACTTGATCAATAATCCAACCAAGCTGATTACTCAGGGCTTTTTGTTCTTGCGCGAGCTGTACTGAGCGCTTGATTTGACCGAGTATCTGCGGCTCACCCAATATCATAGAGTCAAGCCCTGCGGCGACCCTAAGCCAATGGGTCAGCGCATGAGTATCACGGTGTACATAAAGATAGGGATCAATCTCAGACAGTGACAACTGCTTAAAGTCAGCAAGCCACGCTTTAATTTTTAAGATATGAGCACTAATGGCCGCCGAAGATGTCTGAGCACCGACCGCGCCATTAGCAGACATAGAGGGAACATCTTGCGGCTCTGCTAGCTGAGGCACAAGCGCATAGATTTCAGTACGATTGCAAGTAGAAACAATCACACTGCCATCAGTAAAGGCCTCTAATTGTTTGAGAGCGATATTCACATCGTCACCCACAAGCGCCAAGCGCTCTCTTAGAGCGACTGGTGCAGTTTTGTGATTGACCCCAATGACCACTAATCTCATTATTGATAGACCATAAACATGACGCTCACCTGCCAGCCCACGCTATCTCATTATTTTTAAAAGACAGTTGTAGACGACAGCGCTGAAAGGAAGACTCTAAAAGCCGCTTATTATATCATTATTGCCAGCTTTAATTAACACTCAGCTATCGATGATAGCTATTTGCTTGTATCTGGGCACATGAGTAACAAATCAACTACCGATACGATTGTTAAAACCAATATCTATGTTTTAGCGAGTGCTTATAGAAATGGATAGAAATCATTCGCTTACTTGACGTTAACTTGTTATATTTTCACAATATTTAAGCTAAGATTTACAACCAATGAAAGACCCCGTTGATACAGGTTATCAGCCAATCCTACTTTGTTAGCAAAGATTTGGTAGAGCGGCTGCTATTAATAACGGAGTAACACGGGCACTATTGTTTATCCCATCAGTCTGCTTTTATAATGTCAGGCATGGGTACTCGTTACCAATAGTTAGTTTGAAATGATTAAAATAAAATTGTCTTATCGATATAGATGAATAATGGGCGAATACGGTTATCTATGATTTTTTTTGGGTCATTATTTCGATCACAACTTGCGCATGACGACCAATCTAATCTGCGTGCTCTATTGCATGCGGTTATCGAACGTCTGTGCCAGCGTTATAAGCTAACCTTGTCGTTGGCCTTTTGCCTATGCTTAGGATCGTCTTCCGTTCATGCCAGTCATCCTGATATCTCGCTCGAAGCCCATGTACCCAACATATCCATTGCTGATAAGAACGACAAGGCTGTCAGTAGCGACGGCACTGATAATAGCCACTCAACGCTACCAGCAATTGCTCCTACCAACACACAACCAATAGAAAATGTCGCCAATATTAATGGGTTAGCACCAACTACCTTATGGCAACCTGAGCTCAAAGAGCCTAGCCTGTATGCGCTGCTTGATGCAGAATTCGCAGCAGATCGCGGTGATAGACAACGAGCAATTACTATCTATAAGCAGCAAGCATTTAAAGAAGATGCAACTGCCGTGTTTGAAAGAGCGCTCAGCCTTTCTTTACGCACTGAAAGGGTTGAGAAATCGTTACAATTTGCCAAGTCATGGCAAGACCAAAATCCAGATCACGTGCCTGCTTGGTTCTATGTGGCGCATTTGGCCCTGAGAGCACACGATTATCTGTTAGCTGGTGAAACATTGAATCGTATTTTGCTTTATGACCCTAGAGCGGACTTAAGCGAAATCCTTATCGGTATCTATCCAAACAATGATGAAGACAAACGTGAATTACTTGCCGCTTTGCAACCACTAGATAGCGAGCAGAATGCCTCATTGTCGGTATTGAAAGCAGGGTTGCTTTACCAATTTAACGAGCCTGAGATTGCCATTGTCCATATCAATCGGGCGCTAGAACGCCAGCCTGACTATGTACCTTTTATTACGCTAAAGGCAGACATACTGCGCAAAATCGTCACGGCTGAAACCGTCGTCAATTATGTGAGCCAAGCACGCCTGCGTAATCCCGATAGTAAAAGTCTCTATCTGTACGAGATTCGCTACTTACTTGACTTAAAGCAAAGCCAAGAAGCGTGGCAGTTATTGCTGGATGCCCATAGTCGCTTTGCTGATGATGCCGAGATTACTCTGTTGGCTGCGTTGGTGAGCTTAGACATCGAAGAATATAACAGTGCCGATGAGCTACTCAACATGCTCGCAAAAAACCCCGCTTACCTCGATCAAGCTTATTATTATCTTGGTATCAGTGCCGAGCGTCAGCAGCACTTTGACCAAGCCAAATACTATCTCAACGGTGTCATGCAAGAAGACTTGGTATTAGAGGCTCGTAGAAAAGTAGTGGCTTTTGAATTGCTCAACGGCGATGTAGATGCGGCGATTGCTACTTTAGAAAAATTGCGTAAAGACTTTAACGTCTTTGCGCCAGATACCTTTGTGCTACAAGCCGATATTTTATGGCAGCAAAATGAGTCCGAAGAAGCCCTGCGCCTACTAACCAAAGCTGCTCGCAAGTATCCTGATAATGAGATGCTCTTGTTTGCACGCGCCCAGCTCCTTGACGACAAAGACGACTATATCGTTAAGCGTACCTTGCTCAATCATCTGCAAGCACTTGACCCAACCAACCTCTCCTACCAGCTCAGTTACGCGCAGTTATTGCTAGCCAATGAACGCAGCTCTGAACAAGGATTGGCATTGGCTACCGCCATCATTCAAATTCGCTATGATGACCCACGTTATGACAATGAGCTGCACCTGCAAGCGCTGAATGTGCTGGCTGGCAATGCATTGGCCAATGAAAACTACCAACAAGTCATCGACTACCTGCAAACCCCTTACGATGTGTTTCCTACCTTGCGCTCTGGCAGCTTACTGCTGCGCGCTTATCAAGGTTTAGGTAACAATGAAAAAGTCGAGGCATTACTCGCAGACTTGCAGCAGCGCTTCTCATTTGGGCAACACAATATCAATGACCGCATACAGCTTTACTGACCCGCCGTTTTACAGTGGACAAATCGTTGCGTGCTATGATTACAAGGCACTCATAAGATACTAACAGCCACGCATAACTGAGTAACATACAACCATTAAGCTAATCTATTTTCGAAACAATGATTTCGTAAATTTGTCTATCTTTGAGGAAACATCATGTCAGTATTGGTCCATGCTAATAAGCCTAATAAATTGGCGCTATTCGCTGCCGTGACAACCGCGCTCGTCATCACGTCTGGTTGTCAATCACTAAAAACAGCCAACGCTACTAACCAACCCAGCACGACTTTACAAGGTCAAAACGCTGAGCCACCGCAAAAGCTTGAGAACTTTAATATCACTGGCAAAATCGGTGTAACGATGCCCGCCAATGACACCATAGGCACTCAAGGTGGTAGTGCATTCTATGCATGGGGGCAGCAGAATGATCGCTTTGCCATTGAGCTGATCGGCGCGCTCGGCATTGGTAAAACCAACATCGAGTATAATGGTCAAACCGCCACTTTAGTCAGCGAAAAAACAGGTACCTTAACTGCTGATGATCCTGAGACTTTGCTCAAAAAGGCCACAGGGTGGCAAGCGCCTATTTCACAAATGCCCTATTGGATATCTGGTCGCCCAGCGCCTTCCGATAGCGCACCACAGCTCGATGATCAAAATCGTTTAATCAGCTCAGTCAATGGTGAATGGACCGCAAGCTTTACCTATAAAGGGTCTGATAAGTTACCAAATAAAATCAGTGCCGTGCTGCCACAAAGCAATAAGGTAGTAATGACGATCAATCATTAAGACGTCACGCAAATACGATGAAAATTGCTGATTACTTATTACCATAGCCGTCTACAACCAAATATTATGATTAAAAACATAGCCACACTTTCCACCATCACCCGCTTATCACCGGCAAAGATTAATCTGTTTTTGCATATCACAGGTAAGCGTGCTAATGGTTATCATAATTTGCAAACCGTGTTTCGCCTGCTTGATTGGGGAGATTATTTGCATTTCTCAGTCATAGATGAAGCCGTAATTTTTACAGTAGATAGTGAACTAGATGCGAATAAGTGCTGTCATCAACTTATAATATTGGCTGGTGCAGAGACTATAACTGTCGATATAGAAGACAACTTAATTTTTAAAGCAGCACATGTATTGATAGCGGCTGCCATACAGTCAAACACTCTACCTGAGCAGTTAGCACAAGTGCATATCGCTTTAGATAAGCATTTACCGATGGGTGCAGGCTTGGGTGGCGGCTCATCCAATGCCGCGACGACATTGATGACGCTTAATGAAATATGGCAGCTTAAATTGACGCAAGATAAGCTGATAAAAATTGCTGCCGCTATTGGCGCAGATGTGCCGATTTTTATCTTTGGGCAAGATGCGATTGCGATGGGTATTGGCGAGAAACTGACCGCAATCAAGTTGCCCGACCAGCAATATTTAGTATTGACGCCCAATGCTCACGTTAATACTGCCCAGCTGTTCGCGCATCCTAAATTACAACGTGATATCGCTGTGCTATCGGTTGAGACAATTAAAAATAAACAAGCCGACTATGTACAAACTCTGACCACGCCCTATCAAAATGTCTTTACGCCAGTGGTAACCAGTCTTGCTCCTGCCGTCAGCGAAGCATTACGTTACTTACAAGGGTTAGAGGCGCAAGCACTCGGCACAGCACGAATGACGGGCTCTGGTAGCGCGGTGTTCTTGCCTTTGGATGCAAGCGTGGCTACTGACAAAGCACTTTTAGCAAAGTGGATTGAAGAGGCGCCTTGTTCTGCCTATTTAGTTCGTAATCTATGAGTTAGATTTGAGCCGTAGTGCGAAGATAAAATGATTATAAATACAGCGTAAAGCGCTTTGTTGACCCGATATTCGTTTTTTTTGACCTATTTTTTAATAAAAGCCATAAAAAGGCGCAAATGACTTGCAAAATCTGAAAATTTAATTATAATAGGTCGCCTCAATAGGGGTATAGCCAAGTTGGTAAGGCATCAGGTTTTGATCCTGACATCCGTTGGTTCGAGTCCAGCTACCCCTGCCATTTTTTAGTACGAAGCGTTTGATATGCAATAATCATAGGTGGTTTATAAATAGCCGCTTATCTTATTGACATTGACAACGTTATCCCAGTTTCGGTATAGTTCGCAATGGACACCGCTAGGGAACAGTTATGTTTTAAATGGTTTATCCGTTTATAATATAGCGAACAGGTCGTGACGCTATTCTAACAATGACTTTTATTAAAAGTTGCTATTAGATATCGACGTACACAGCCTAGACATTACAGGGGTATAGCCAAGTTGGTAAGGCATCAGGTTTTGATCCTGACATCCGTTGGTTCGAGTCCAGCTACCCCTGCCATTTTTTACTGTAATAGTAGTCATCAAAACTTTTCACCACTCTTTTCTGAATTTGAGCAGTTTGACACTGCTTAGCGGTCGCTGCTTGAGTCAATCAATAGGACTTCTGTCATGCCTTATTTGGCGATTTTTACGGGTAATGCCCACCCTGAATTAGCAAAAACCGTAGCCGATCATCTCCATATACCTCTTGGTAAAGCTGACATCACGCGTTTTTCTGATGGCGAAATCGCCGTAGAAATCAAAGAACACGTGCGCGGTAAAGACGTGTTTATCATGCAGCCAACTTGTGCACCAACCAATGACAATTTGATGGAAATCATGATGATGGCGGACGCTTTGCGTCGCTCTAGTGCGGGTCGCATCACAGCAGTCATGCCCTACTTCGGTTATGCCCGTCAAGACCGTCGCCCTCGTTCAGCTCGTGTGCCTATCTCTGCTAAAGTCGTCGCTGACATGCTAAATATCGTGAGTATCGATCGCGTGATGACGGTTGATTTGCACTCAGATCAGATTCAAGGCTTCTTCGACATTCCTGTAGACAATATCTACGGCACGCCTGTGCTATTGAATGACCTACAAAAACAAGATTATGACAACATCATGGTTGTTTCACCTGATGTCGGCGGCGTGGTGCGTGCGCGTGCTATGGCTAAACAGTTGGGCGATACTGACATGGCGATTATCGATAAACGCCGTGCCCGTGCCAATGAGTCGCAAGTCATGCACATCATCGGCGATGTTCGTGACCGTGATTGCGTCATCGTTGATGACATGGTTGATACCGCAGGTACGCTATGTAAAGCAGCTGAAGCATTAAAAGCAAACGGTGCACGTCGCGTATTGGCTTATATTACGCACCCTGTCCTATCAGGCAACGCACTACAAAATATCAGCGAATCTGCGCTAGACGAAGTCGTTGTTACCGATACGATTCCATTGTCTGAAGCGGCAAAAGCCTGTAGCAAAATCCGCCAAGTGAGTATCGCACCGATGCTTGCTGAAAGCTTACGCCGTATCAATAACGAAGAATCTATCAGCGCCATGTTTGACGCTTAGATTTTTAATGAGCACTCGCTCTACTTTCTGTTGGCAATGCTCGTTATAAAACACTGCTTAAGTTTAAAAAAAAGCGTCAAGTACTCTTACTTGACGCTTTTTTTGCCTATTGGTGTTGCACAGTCATTTTGCGTAGGTCTTTATTATTACTACAAAATCACGTATAATGCGCGCCTGTGCCAACCATTTGTTCGATTTAATTAGGTTGGCATTCTCAAAAGTGCTGATCATGCCCAAAAGTAACGATTGTCATGATAATGACTATCCAAAAAATCGTTATGATGAGCAAATGGCTACATTTATCAATTGTGAATTTTATTAGTAATCATAAATGTTAGCTATCATCACGTATTAGTGGATTGGTCGCAAATCCACTTTTTTATGACCAGACACTTCATCATTCTTTTTATAGGATTATATCCATGAGCATTAATCATTTTGAACTAAACGCTGTTGATCGTTCTGCTGAGCAACAAGGTAAAGGTGCGAGCCGCCGCCTACGTAAGCAGAATCTAGTTCCTGCTATCATCTATGGTGGTAACGAAGAGCCAACGTCTATCTCAATCAAGATCAACGAGCTAGTAAAGTCACTTGAATTCGAAGCGTTCTTCTCACACATTTTGACAATCAATGTTGATGGCGTAGAGCATCAAGCGGTTATCAAAGACTTGCAACGCCATCCAGCTAAAGGCTTCCCAATGCATGCTGATTTCCAGCGCGTTGTGAAAGGTCAGAAAATCAACATGAACGTTCCTGTGCATTTTTCTGGTCGTGAAGAAGCGCCTGGTACTAAAGCTGGTGGTGTTCTATCAACGCTAGTATCTGATATCGAAATCGTTTGCCTACCATCACAATTACCTGAATACCTAGAAATTGACGTATCAGGCATGGAAATCGGTGATCTATTCCGTCTATCAGACATCAAACTACCTGAAGGCGTTATCATCTTTGATCTTGACATGGAAGATGCTCACGACCGTACTATCGTTAACATGCAGCCACCAACGGTTGAAGAAGTTGACGCAGACGCTGAAGAAGTTGATGCTGCTGACGTACCTGCTACTGAGCAAGGTACTGAAGACAAAGACGGCGAATAATAAACCACCGTTACATAGAGCACGCAATCTAGCGTCTGCTATGTAATACAAGGTTTGTTTAGTCAAAAAACAGCAGGTGATAAATATCTCCTGCTGTTTTTGTAAGTAAGGTTTGAAAAATAACAGATATGCTATGAATAAATAGCATAATCGCAAACCTTATGCCTCATTTATTCAATTTAAGCAGGGTGTTTTTATGGCCATAAAGCTTATTGTCGGTCTTGGTAATCCTGGTCAGCAGTATATGTTTACACGTCATAATGCAGGGTTTTGGTTTGTCCATCACTTGGCTCAGCAGTTCAACATTACCCTCTCTCATGATAAAAAATTTCATGGAGTAACAGGACGTGGGCAGATTCATGGGCATGACGTACGTCTATTGATGCCGCTCACCTTTATGAATAAGTCTGGTCAGTCGGTCGTGCCGATGGTGAAGTTTTATGGCATTGAAAATGATGAGTTACTGATTGCTCATGATGAGCTCGATATTCCAGCTGGCAGTATCAAACTTAAGACGAATGGTGGTCATGGCGGTCATAATGGTCTGCGTGATATCACCCCTCATATCGGCAACGACTTCCATCGTTTGCGTATTGGTATTGGTCATCCTGGTCATAAGTCTAAAGTTAGTGGTCATGTGCTCTCAAAAGCTGCGCCCGATGAACAGATTGCCATTGATAGCGCTCTGACAGCAGCATTTGAAGCGCTACCATTATTACTAAATGGCGATATTGAAAAAGCACGTTCACAAATTAATGGCTTCAAGCTGCCGGAATAAAATCATGCTTTAACCATAATAGCCTTTTATTTTAGCAAGTTATCCCCATTAACCTTTTGATTTGAATCATTAATCTCAGTTACGCTAAGGAAGCAACCTATGCTACTTAATATGCTTAAATGCAAATTACACCGTGCTCGCGTCACCCATGCCGAACTTCATTACGAAGGCTCATGCGGTATCGATGGTGATTTATTGGATCTTGCTGGTCTGCGCGAAAATGAGTCTATCGATATCTACAATGTGACCAATGGCAAGCGCTTTCGCACTTACGCTATCCGCGCTGAAGCGGGTTCTGGTATCATCTCGCTAAATGGTGCGGCGGCTCACATGGCAGATTTAGGCGATATCGTTATCATCTGTGCCTATGCTCATTTTGATGAAGTAGAAGCGGCAACCTACCAGCCAAAACTGGTGTATTGCAACGAAGACAACACCGTAAAAGACACGGCAAACATCATTCCGGTACAAGTGGCTTAAAGCACCGGAACACCGAAGATTTTTGGATAAAGCAAGGATAAATAATCGACTAAGCTGTTGAAGTTATTCTTATTATCCAACCAAAACCGCTATGCTAATATGAGAGCTGAATCTCCATTCTGATTCAGCTTTTTTTTATGCCATTTTTATATGGCAAATTCACATTTTATACCACTCTTAAAAGATGAAGTCGTCAGAAAAATAAATGTCAGCGCCATGTTTTTAGGCTAAATGAGTTTGACACGGCTAAGCGTATTTTTAGGTTTGGTATTAATACTAATAAGGAAACAAACTGATGTGGTTGGCAGTTATTGCAGTATTGATCGGACTAGCTATTCTTGTTTGGAGTGCAGACCTTTTTGTTGATGGCGCCACTGCCTTAGCAAAAAAATTCAACGTTCCCAGTTTCTTAATCGGTGTGTTGATTTTGGGTGTCGGTACATCCGCCCCTGAGATGGTCGTGTCGGTATTGGCGGCACTAGAAGGCAGCCCTGATTTGGCATTAGGCAACGCTTATGGCTCAAACATCATCAATATTGCGCTGGTATTGGGTGCAACCGTATTGATTAGCCCTATTATCATTCGTAAGGGCATCATCAAGCGTGATTTACCTCTATTGGTATTGATTACTATGGTCGCCGCATGGCAGCTGCGTGATGGGCAATTAGACCAAGCAGATGCGATTGTGTTGATAGCACTGCTGGTCGTGACTTTAGGCATTCAGATTGTACTAAGCTTACGTGAAGGCAACCATGAGCACGAAGGAGAACCCATAGCAGAAAGCGTCGATGCTGAACATATCGAGCAAACCCTAACACGGGGACTCATCAGCTTAGTTATCGGCATGCTTTTACTGGTCATTAGCTCGCGGGCTATAGTTTGGGGTGCAGTAGAATTGGCAACGCTGTGGGGCGTGAGCGAACTGGTGATTGGATTGACGATTGTTGCTGTGGGGACATCGTTACCTGAGCTGGTATCGAGCCTATCAGCCGCCCGTAAAGGCGAACACGACATGGCACTGGGTAATATTATTGGCTCTAATATATTTAACACCTTGGGCGTCGTTGGTCTCGCAGCGCTTATAGCGCCAATCACAGTCAGTCCAATCATCTTATCGCGCGATATAGTGGCTATGGGATTGGTCACCTTGTTACTCTTGGTATTGTGCGGGTTTGCCTTTATGAGTAAGCGTCCATTCGGTCGCACTTCTGGGTCGACTTTGGTCTTATTCTTTGTCGGCTATACTTTATGGCTGATACAAACCGTCAACCTGTAACGCTTAGAGTGTATTAACAGACCTAAAAATGTATGAACAGACTATGGCGAAGATAATGTGGTTTATTTTCCTTGCTTGCGATTTCTAATCACCCGCCATAGTCCTTCATTCTCTGTTTTTGGCATTTTTAAGGTAATGGTATTCGATAGCATATCTTGCACTGCGAGACCACGTGGGTTAAAGAGGCAAAAAGCATAGTTAAAGACAAAGCCCAGAAAGGCACTGGTCAATAAAACAGCACGCGAGCCATCGATGACACTACCAATGATACCAAATATAAGTGGCATGATACTGGCCGCTAAAATCCGCTTAAATGACTGTCCCCACGTTAGCAAATGACCATTACTATTGACCGTCTTTAACCGCCAAGTCTGCATACCTAATGTCTGCCCACCGCGACGCCAAAATATCCCATAGAATCCGACTAACGTCAGTATAAAAGACGGCGTCATAATCACGTTTTGATACCACGTTGGCAGCGACTGCGCTTGAGAAGAGTCTGTACCGGTATTCATTGTCAGCAATGTACCAATCACGGTTAGCAGGGTACCGACCAAAAACAACAACGCTAAAATCAACATGCCATCATAGAGAATGGCTGCCATACGGGTACCAGCTTTGGCAATCGTTAGCTCTTCACTTTCAGAGACATGGTGTGCTGATGCTTTAGTTTTAGCAGCAGATTTGGTAGGTCGTTTAGGTAAACTCTTTGACATGGTACAAGCTCATAGCAAGCAGTGAATAGTGGCTCTATTGTACCGTAATTCACGGTCTTATCGTACATTATCCTGAGATGCCGTAAGTCATATAACAATGTGGTATAACCAGGTCGTATGACTCATCAGCTCATAAAACTATCACACAGAAATTGCAGACATAAAAAAATCGCCAAATTGTCATAAGACAGGCGATTATTTTAAGGTTTCTTTAACTGGGTTAAAGAAGTGATGATGCAAATGGTGCGCTTGGAGAGATTCGAACTCCCGACCCCTTAGTTCGTAGCCAAGTGCTCTATCCAACTGAGCTACAAGCGCGTACTTTGCACATCATTTACTGCGTTGTTAAGAAACAATTGCAGCAAATTAGGTTGGTTATTATATAGATAATTTCGCTTGTGTCAATATCTTTTTTTATTAAAATCAAATTATTTTTTGCTTTAATAAAACAGAAGATTATTAACGCTTTTATATCGCGTCACTACTCTACTAAAAACCGAATAAATGGAGGTGAAGGAGGGATTCGAACCCTCGATACGCGCAAACGTATGGTTCCTTAGCAGGGAACTGGTTTCAGCCACTCACCCACTTCACCAAACGACGTAAGACTTTTTAAGTTCTAAAAAATAGTATTATTGCTGATAATACGTCTTATCCCGTGGGCGAGTATTATAGCAAAGCCAAAACGAATTGCAAGCACTGTCTACAAATTTAATGCAGTTTTTATCATATGTATTTGTTTATATGGTTTCATAGCCTCTTAAGCAGCTCAAATATCAATAAAAACCAGTAAAAACGATGTTTAAGTTGGTCAGCACGCTCTGGGTTGTTGTTAATTGATTAATTGATGGATGGATTGTTTATATACCATCTCTCACCTACTATGGCTTTTTTAGCAGTGGGTGTCTATAGTATTTGTTACTCATTTTAGATTATGTCAAAGGAATTTTTATGCGACCAGTGGTACTGTGTTTTTCAGGATTAGACCCCTCAGGCGGCGCTGGATTACAAGCGGATATAGAAGCCATCGGTCAAGCAGGTGCGCATGCTGCCATTGCTTGTACAGCTATTACCATACAAAACTCGCAGCAAGTCTTTGGTTTTGAAGCTTGTGCAGCAAATTTGGTAAAGGATCAGGCCACCGCAGTGCTCGATGATTTGCCTGTTGCAGCTATTAAGTCAGGTATGTTGGGTACGACTGATAATATCGCTATGCTGACTCAATTGTTTGCCGAGCGCCTTATCACCACTGATACGCCATTTGTATTAGATCCCGTATTGGTTGCCAATAGTGGTGGCAGTTTGGGCGATGAAAAGACGCTCGTTAGCGCATTTAGAGAGCTGTTACCATACGCGACCCTTATCACACCGAATACTCATGAGCTACGCGCATTAAGCGGTGAGCAAGACTTACATATTGGCGCGCAAAAACTATGCGCCCAAGGCACCTATGCCGTATTGGTAAAGACCTCACATGACTTTGATAGCGGCGATATAGAGCAGTATTTATACATAAATGGTGAGATGGTACATAAAAGCACCTTGCCGCGCTTAACGGGCGAATTTCATGGATCTGGCTGTTCGCTTGCCAGCTTTATCGCTGGGCGCTTAGCAATGGGTGATGCGCTTATCGATGCAGTAAAGGCAGCAGACAGCTGGATTACCCAGACGCTGCGTGCCGCTGATGCACCGCACCCTAATAATGACCAAGCCCAATTGATACCCAATCGTTTTATAGACTTTCAGCATAACCTCTAAATAATTAATAAAAAAAGGGCGCTCTATATCTCATAGAACGCCCTTTTTTAGATAGCTATTGGTAATTTTAGATAGCGGCTTTCAAGTGACCATTAATCCAGCTCAACCCAACATCGGCATGAAGCTCGCGGCAAAGCCACCAATAAACATCTCAAGCAAAATAAAAGCAATGAAGGCGACCATTGGTGATAAATCAATCATACCCAAGTTTGGTGTGATTCGACGAAATGGTGCCAAGATTGGCTCCGCTAGATTGACAATGATACCAATAATCGGATGCTGAGATTGGGTAAATACCACAATCCAGCTGACAATGATGGAACCAATGACGAGATAGCGACACATACGTAAAAAGTCTAATACCAAGCTGATAGTACCAGTAAAAAATAACGGTACAGGAGCGATACCTTTATGTGTCAGTGCTGCTTTTCCAGAGATATCGATCAAACGAATCAAAAACATCAGGACGATAGCCGCAATACTGATACGCCCTTGCCCAACGGTTGGAAAAATACGCCCAAACACGTCGACAATGTGCGTCGCTTTATAAGCAGGCGCAATCATGGGGTTGCTGGCATCCATCCCTGCAAATTGCAGCATAAAGCGAATAAACACCAACATCATGGCGAAGGTGGTGACCAAATCAAAGATTTGAAATAACATGTTGTTCATGAAGTGCTACTCAATGTGACATTATTAACAGGTTTTGGGATGACGACTGTCATTACTAGGTACTTGGTATTGGTGCTTAGTATTAACGCTCAGGCGCGTCATGCGCTTGTAGCAAATAACGCGCCTGATATAGGGATGATTATTTACTCATCTCTTCACTCAAGGCTTGGCTACGGTCATAGCAAGCCTGCATAGCCTCAACGATTTGACCACCGATATCATTGGCTTGCATTGACTCAACGGCGGCTTGGGTTGTCCCATTTGGAGAGGTAACCTTGCAACGCAATTCAGCAGGTGCATCCTCACTATTCATCGCCATTTTTGCCGCGCCTAGCATGGTTTGCATAGCGAGCGCTGAAGCCTGCTCTTTATCCAAACCTAAAGCCACTGCCCCGTCAATCATGGATTCAATGAAGTAAAACATATACGCTGGTGCTGACCCTGATACGGCGGTTACCGCATGCATGTGTTCTTCATTATCGACCCACATGACCAATCCTGATGCTTCCATCACCGCCGTTGCTAACTGCTTTTGTTCAGCAGAAATATTATCAGTACCGTACAGACCCGTTGCGCCCATTTGAATCATTGCAGGTGTATTTGGCATCGCACGGACGATATTGTCATAGCCATGCAACATGTCAGATAGAAGCTCAGTTGACAAACCTGCTGCCACTGAAATTACCAGCTGCTTGTCTAAGACATCGGCAAAGCTACTGACCACTGCTTTCATCACTTGCGGTTTGACCGCCAGCACCACAATGTCAGCATCGATAACGGCAGCTTTTGCATCAGCAGTTGGATCAACCGTGTTCAATCCTTTAGCAGCCAATTGCTCACGCGCCTCACTACTAGGATCAGCAACGGTAATTAAACTCGGTTTGACACCGCAGCTGACAAGCCCGCTAATCAAAGCCTGCGCCATATTACCGCCACCGATAAAGCTGATTTTCTTATTATCTAATACTGACATACATGTCTCCTATTCAACAATCCAAAGGTACTCAAACTAACATAATGATAGGTAAAATGACACTCAGTTTACCATACTGCTACTGGCATCGTTTGATAGATTGACGGCATCTAGCCCGGCTGTAAGCTCCGTTGAACCACTTAATTACCATGGACTATTGCACAACCAAACGGTTAAATTAACAAGGGCATTATATAAAATCAGTGACGGAGAGTAATATGTTTTTCATTCGTAAAGCTAACCCAGAGGATTATGCAGACATTGCTAACATTCACTTCAAAAGTTGGCATGTAGCCTATTTAGATTTGCTACCAGTGTCCTATATCAATGATAAAAACAACTTATGTAATAAGACAAAAATGTGGCAGGAGTTAATGGCGCATCCTGATGTTATTGTCTGGATAGCATATGATGCTCATCATCATAATTTGGGGTTTATTGGCTACTTCGTTAATAATAAAAATTATGAAATTACCACGTTGTATGTTTTGCCCGACTACCAAGGATTGGGTATAGGCACTCAATTAATGACAGTATCATTGAAAGCTCTCTTAGAATCTCATATCCATGCCCATTTTTATTTATGGGTATTAGAAAATAATGTGGCTGCTATTGATTTCTATCAAAAATTTGGCTTTGTAGCTAATGGCGAAAAGAGTGAAGAATGCTACAAAAGCACGCAAATAATAGATATCAAAATGGTTAGAAAACTTGTTGACCTAATGTCCTAGATAACCTGACCTTCCCAAAGATTTAGATCGCCAATATTAAAAAGCGTTATTGATGCTTAGACTGTTTCTAATAACACTATCTAAAACACCAGTATTGTCTATCGTGTCTATTAGCGATCTACTCGTCCCTAGTATCCAGCGCTCAAAAGGTGAAACCAGCAATAATGGCCACTCTTTATCCTGCTGTACGGATACGGCACTGACCACCACCAAACTCTCGCGCAACCATACAGGTACACCAAGCGTTTGGTATAGTTTCTTGCCCGCTTGTGGACGTGATGCCAATGCAGTTTGCACACGCTGCTGACGACCTAATGGTGCAAAGGTAATCTCAAGACTGTCATCATCATCCTGATCGCTGTCCAATAGCTCTGCCAAGGCATCTGGCATCATTTGCACTTGCCAAGTAAATTTATTATCCATGCGTAAGGTAACTGACACAGGCTGGGCAGCCGCTGAATCAGCATCAGCCACAACAAAATCAGATAAGGGTTGAATCTGTTTGGTAAGCGGCAACTCAAGCCATGTCAACCAATCGCTGCTGAGACGATAAAGCTGCTGACGGTAGCGGCAAATCGTATAGGACTGCTTGCGAGCTTGCCAAAAAAGCGCCGTTTGGTGATCAAGATCTTCACGTTGGCTTAGCATAAATACATCATCGACCAGCTGCTTAGCAGGCGGTAACGGTTCTTCTTGACCGAGCCAATGATGCAATAGTTGGCGCTGACGGTAAATGGGTAATGCTTGTAGCTTGCCTATATTTAGCACACGCTGGGCAGACGATAGCTGTAATGATGCTACCTCTATCTGCTGTAAATCTTCTGCCGCTTGTGCATTGATTATCAATTGGGCATCACGCAATAGCTGTGCGCTACGGGCGATATTGTCAATGACATTGGAATTATAGGTCGCCAATACTGGCATGATGTCAAGGCGTAACCCACTACGTACATTATCGCCAGCATCATTGGTTGGATCATCGATATAAGGGAGCTTTAGGCGCTGAGCATAATTGCTGATATTGGCGCGTTTGACCGTCAGCCAAGGTCGCCATAATACCATACGCTGTGCGCCCTGCGTTTGGATACGCCACGGCTGCATACCCGACAGACCATTCACCCCAGCGCCTTGTATCAGCCGCATCAGCACCGTTTCTGCTTGGTCATCGGCATGATGTGCTAAGAGCAATACATCATCTTGATTGAGTTGCGCTCGCATGACATCATAACGAGCTTGCCTTGCGGCTTGCTCATCATGACCATTCACTTGCGCACGTAAAATCCGACACGGTATCTGCTGCACTGCTGCCCAGTTAGCAACATGCATCGCCCAAGTGTCACTATCTGCTTGCAAACCATGATTCACATGCAGCAATTGCGGCAAAAATGGCAACTTACCTTGGCGATAGAGCTGCACACACAGCGCAGCCAATGCTAATGAATCACGACCACCACTACACGCCAGCCAAAGCCGTCGACCGTGCAGCTGTTCACCATATTCAACCATACTGCTCAATAATGCTTGTGCCAGATCGGCATCGACAGGCAGGTCTGCGATTGGCTTCATAGAATGCGGGAGGATTGCACTGCTGGTCATAATCAGCCTTATTTATTTAGCATACATACATGAATTGACATATAAATGAATCTGCTTATACGTCAGCTACTGCATCAGTTATAGTGTCAGTTAGTACTTATATTAACAGCCACAAAAAAACGCGCCATAAAATGACACGTTTTTATTTTAGCATTAAGACTCAGTCTCTAATATGAAAAGCTCTGTGTTCATGAATAGAGGCTTAGTAACAGAGGTGTCATAGCGACCAATTAAGCAGGCAACATCACTTCTGAGTTAAAGGTTTTTAGCTTCTCATAACGCAGCTCACAACGCGCGTGTGCCTCTAAATCTTTAAGCTCATCTAACTGCTCAGCAATCAGTGCTTTCAAGGCGATCATGACTGGTTGCGGCTTGATATGTGCGCCTTCACCTTCTTCAATGACGGCATCAATCAGCCCCATTTGATATAGATTAATCGCATTTAATTTCAAGGCTTCACTAGCATCTTGTGCTTTTTCAGCTGTTTTCCACAGAATAGAAGCACAGCCTTCAGGAGAGATAACCGAATAAATACTATTTTGTAGCATATTGACTTTGTCACCAACGCCAATAGCCAACGCACCACCTGAGCCGCCTTCACCGATGATAGTCACGATAATAGGCACTTTTAGGCTAGAAAAAACGGCGATACTTTCGGCAATGGCTTGCGCTTGTCCGCGCTCTTCCGCGCCAATACCCGGATAAGCGCCTTGGGTATCGACAAAGGTCATCACAGGGATATTAAAACGCTCAGCCATTTTGACCAAACGAATCACTTTGCGGTAACCTTCAGGATTGGCCATGCCAAAGTTATGAGCAATACGCTCACGGGTGCTGCGACCGCGATGTTGACCAATTACCATCACAGGCTGACCATCAAAACGCGCCAGACCACCAAGAATGGCCTTGTCATCGGCAAAAGCACGGTCGCCATGCAACTCATCGAATTCGGTAAACAGCTGATTAACATAGTCCATAAATAATGGACGCTTGGCGTGCCGTGCAAGCTGCACACTATCCCAGACAGTGCTCATAGACGCTTCCCTTTAATAATTATACTTAATGTATTTATGTTTAAGAATAATATCGTTATCGATTTTTAGATAATGAAAGTACAGTTGTAAACTCAATAGAGGCTATAGTAGCACATCTTAAATGGCATGACATTACTGACAAAGCCGCTTTTGTTACGTTAATCTATAGCATACTCATTACAATAGTAACGGCATCATGTTGATCGTCAGTGCAAAGCAGCGCTGCCTAGCCCTCAACTACGCTTAGCGTCACGCCCCATTTGGCAAACTGCTCAATCTCAGTATGCAAATCGGGCAATAAGAAAGCATAATGCTCACTGTTATCGGCAACGGTGATTTGCCAGCAATGATCATCCATGGCTTGTAACTGTAATTCTGGTAATTCATAATCGCTGCGGCTGTGATGCGCCAGTACAGCCAAACGTAGCAGCAGACAAAGATAAACAAGCTGATTACCACCGATAGTACAAGTCTGCTCTAACATATCAGCCTTGAGCTTACGACGATGATTGAGCATCAGCTGTGCCATGCGCTTTTGATCGACTTGCGAAAATCCTGGAATATCAGAATACTCAAGCAAATACGCGCTGTGCTTATGATAACTACTATGACTGATTGCCAATCCTATCTCATGCAAGAAAGCCGCACGTCTGAGTAAATCACAATCATCGTTGGTAAGGGCAAGCTGACTCTTCACTTGCTCAAATAAATGACGACTGGTTTTTACCACTTGTTTGGCTTGTTTTTTGTCCCCTGAATAACGCTTAATCAGCGCCAGCACACTGCGGTCACGAACATCTTCGCTGGCAAAGCGTCCAAGCATGTCGTACATCACACCTTCACGTAATGCACCATCTGAGTAAGTAATGGTATCGACACCCAGCACTTTCATGACTGCACGCAGTACCGCAACGCCTGCTGGGAAGACGGCTTTGCGATGTTCCTTAACGCCTTCTAAATCGATGTCATCGACATTGCCAATTTTAAGCAACAGTTTCTCTAACTTTTTGACACCTTTATAAGTGATGCGCTCTTGCTCATCAGCCCAGCCCTTAGATACCAGCACATTACGTACCGCTTTAATCGTCCCACTCGAGCCAACCACACTACTCCAACCCAATTTTTGATAACGACCCTGAATCGCTAACACTTCTTTGCGAGCGGCTGATATCGCATTATTAAAGGCTTCTTTCGTGATTTGACCATCGGCAAAGTACTTCTGGGTAAAGGCGACACAGCCCATCTGCAAACTCTCGGTCAATAGCGGATCGAACTCTTGACCAATGATAAACTCTGTCGAACCGCCACCAATATCGATGACCAAACGCTTGTCACTACTGGCATTGGTGTGTGAGACGCCCAAATAAATCAAGCGCGCCTCTTCTCGTCCCGCGATAATCTCAATAGGTTTCGGCAATATTTTATTGGCACGGGCAATAAAGTCATTGGCATTTTTGGCTTGGCGTAAAGCGTTGGTCGCAACCACGCGAATGCGTTCGGGTGGTACCGAATCCAAACGCGCCACAAATCGGCTCAAACAGTCAAGACCTCGCTGTGCAGCTGCCGCACTTAAGATATTATTTTCATCCAAGCCTGCGGCGAGCTGGACTTTTTCAGACATAGAAACGACTTTTCGCACCTCACCATGGTCAAGACGCGCAATGGCCAGATGAAAACTATTGGAACCGATATCAATGGCTGCCATCATTTCATCATCAGCAAGCGGCGGATTTGTAAGGTAGTCAATAGGCATAAGAGGAATCGTTACCGTGTTGGATAAAAGGGAGAGGATATGGGCTAAAAATCAGATGATTAAGTCATATAAACATCATAGCTGCACCAAATAGAGCCATTTACGCAAAGCGCCTCACGTATTTGATGCAATTTTCGCCATTAAAGCATTTATGCCAAACACTGGCAAGTGACCCAAATGCTAATTAAGCAGCAAGCGTATCATTAACAAAATAACGAATGCGCCATAAACATCCATTGCTTGTGTTAAGGATAGCGTTTTGCTACATTAAAAACGACCAATATTATAATAAATAACAGTTACTTAATGACCTCCTAGCCGCTTTATTAAAACAGAAAGCACTCTAATGACTCGCCCTAATATCTATACTCAAGAAACGATTAGCAAGGAAGCTAAACAAATGAATCAAACGACCACACAAAACACTACCAAAGACGCCGATACTCAAGCGGTCAGCAATGCTAAAAAAAACATGATGACAACCGTCAGTCCAACAAAGCAAAAATTTTATGACTTCTATTTAGCTGAACATCAAAACATGGCTTGCCGCCGCTTACATTTCGCCGGTAGTAGCTTTGGCTTATGGGGACTCGCAAAGTCGGTCAAAACTGCTTCGCCAAAACCATTACTCAAAGGCATCGCTGCTGGATATGCTTGCGCTTGGGTCGGTCATTTTTTCTTTGAAAAAAACAAACCTGCCTCGTTCAAATTCCCGCTAAAAAGCTTTGCTAGCGACTTTCGTATGTACAGTGATGTCCTACGCGGTAGACTCAGCTTAAAAGACCGTAAATTTGATAAAATTGGACGATCATAACTCGCCACTAGCCCAACTAACGTAAAGACTTACGTAATATTTTTCCTACCGCAGTTTTGGGCAATTCATCGATAAACTCGTATGACTGCGGGCGTTTATAACCTGTCAAACGTTCGCTTGCGAAGCTTTGTAGCTCTTCTAGCGTTAGGCTCAAATCCTTTTTAACCACAAACGCTTTGGGTACTTCACCGCTGTGCTCATCTGCAATACCAACCACCGCGACTTCAAGTACTTTCGGATGCTCTGTCAATGCCGCTTCCACTTCGTTTGGATAGACGTTAAATCCTGAAACCAATATCATGTCTTTTTTGCGATCCACCAGCGTCAAAAATCCATGCTCATCTAGCACACCAATATCACCCGATTTAAAGTAGCCATCCTTTGTAAAAGTATCTGCATTGTCTCGTTGCCAATAACCACACATGACCTGCGGGCCTTTAATACAAACCTCGCCCCGTGTACCTATTGCACAAGTTGCACCCTGTTCATCAATGATTTTAATATTCATCATCGCAAGTGGCAGACCAACGCTACCATTAAAACGATCTATACCAGGTGGATTAAAAGAGATAACTGGTGCAGTTTCGGACATGCCGTAACCTTCATTGATAATCATACCAGTGACTTGTTGCCACTGATCAGATACGGCTTTGATAATTGCGGTGCCGCTACCGATAGATAGTGCCAAGCGACTAAAATCAAGGTTGGCAAACTTTGGATGATGCAGCATACCAATAAATAAGGTATTGACCGAAGGAATGACATGCGGACGATGCTGCTCGATGGTATTGACTAATCCATCGATATCACGCGGATTGGTGACCAATATATCTTCCCAGCCGCCATAAATGCCTAGTAAGCCGCAAACGGTAAATGAGAAGATATGATAGAGCGGCAACGGATTGAGTATTTTGATCTGCTCGCTACGACCCGCTTCAATCGCATGACCAAACATCGCATAACACTGACAGACATTGGCCATGACATTGTAGTGCGTGAGCATCGCGCCTTTTGGCTTGCCGGTCGTGCCACCCGTATATTGCAATAAAGCTAAATCTTCACGCTCGATAGTAACAGGCTGATATTGCTCAGCGTGGTATGCACTCATAATATGGGCAAAGCTTACACTCTGCTCTAAGATATTTTTTGCAGCATTATCGGCTGTGGTTTGATTGAATTGACGAGTAGTATCGGCTGACGGTTCAAGTTGGGTAAGCAAGGCAATATCGTTATCAGCAGGTGCAGCATTCGGATTGACGGAACAATGTACGACGAATGACAGTTGCGCTTTGACTGCATCATCTAACTGATCGTAAGCAGAGGTCATACCATCGAGGACAATCAGCACACTAGCTTGAGCATCCGTCAGCTGATGCGCCAATTCATAATGGGTATACATCGGATTGACATTCACCAATACCGCGCCTGCTCGCAGACAACCAAGTAACACCACGGCATACTGCAATATATTGGGTAATTGCACAGCGACACGGTCGCCTTTATTGATTCCTTGTGCTTGCAAAAAAGCAGCAAAACGGCGGCTGGCAATATCCAATTGTGCAAAGGTAAGGGTGGCGGGCCCCATACTAAAAGCCACAGAATTACCATGCTGATCTATCTTGGGTTGCAATAAATCCAGCAGGTTGTGCTTGCCCTCTAATACATCTAAATTATTTCTTATTCCATATTTCTCATATGAGGCTTGCCATAACGGTGGCGTATTACTGCTAGGCATAGCATTAGTGCTTGTAGTCATCAGTTGGCATCCTTGCTCAATTGTCTTGATTCATCTCAGAATAGCATAATTTATCGTTTATTTTGCAATCACCCAAAGAAGGATTTGTCTTAGCCTTGGTTTTTTCATTTATGCAGTCATCGTCAGAAAATCTTTATCTTTTATAGTAAAAATCACAAAAGGATAAATATTGGACACAAAAAAAACCAGCATGATCTCTCATACTGGTTCTTGTAAGTACATACATTTTAAACAGGTCTTAAATAAACAAGGTCCTGAATAAACAGTTACGCTTTTGCCATTTCTGCAAAAATCTCGTCAGCGGCTTTGATAGAGATATCAATATCTTCATTGCTGTGTTTAATTGACATAAAGCCTGCTTCATAAGCAGAGGGTGCCAGATAAATACCGCGATCCAACATACCATGGAAGAACGTATTAAACACCGTCATATCGCACTCTGTCACGTCATCGAAGTTCTTTGGCGTGTCAGTTTCATTGTCTTTGACAAAGAACATGCCAAACATACCGCCCAATTTATTGGTACGCATGTTGATGCCATGTTTGTCAGCTGCCGCTTGAAAACCGTCTACTAGACGATCAACTTTCGCTGCTAACTCAGCATAAAAGCCGTCTACGGTTAAGTCTTCAAACATCGCAATACCCGCACGCATTGCCAGTGGATTACCTGATAATGTGCCGGCTTGGTAGACGCCGCCGAGTGGCGCAATGCAAGACATCACTTCTTTTTTACCACCGAAAGCACCAACTGGCAGACCTGCACCGATGATTTTACCAAAGCACGTCAAATCAGGATCAATACCGAAGTGAGCTTGGGCGCCGCCCAGACCAACACGGAAGCCCGTCATCACTTCATCAAAGATCAGCACTGAACCGTTGGCGGTACATTCTGCACGCAAGGTATCATGGAATTCTTGGGTTGGAATGACCATATTCATGTTGCCAGCGATCGGCTCTAAGATAACGCAGGCGACTTCTTCGCCCCATTTCTCAAAGCAATCTTTAATCGCTTGCGGATCATTATAAGGAATGGTAATCGTGTGCTTAGCAAAATCCGCTGGCACACCTTTTGAGGTTGGCTCACCAATATCAAGCATGCCCGAACCTGCTTTTACTAACAGGCTATCTGAATGACCATGATAACAGCCTTCAAATTTAATGATTTTGTCACGTTGCGTATAGCCACGAGCCAAACGAATCGCACTCATGGTCGCTTCTGTACCTGAGCTGGTCATGCGAATCATCTCAACGCTTGGGACAATTTCGCAAATTTTATCGGCAACAGTCGTTTCAAACGGCGTTGGTGTACCAAAACTTAAACCATCATCAGCTGCTTTTTTGACCGCATCAATCACCTTAGGGTGTGCGTGTCCCAAAATCATTGGACCCCAAGAGCCGACATAATCGATGTAAGCATTGTCTTCGGTATCATAAATTTTACTACCGTTAGCACGGTGCATAAAAATAGGCGTGCCACCAACACCAGCAAAGGCACGGACGGGCGAGTTTACACCGCCAGGAATATGTTTGCGGGCTTGCGCAAATAGCTGTTCGTTTTTAGTGCTCATCATTATTCTCTACTTATTATTTCTTTAATATTGGTTCTGTCTTATTTTATTAACAATAACTTTGCGGCTTGTTGTTAATGCTTAGCAGATTTTTAAAGCACATTTAATAATTTATGCTTTTTTAACAACAGATGATTTAAGCTTCATTGGGCCAAAACCATCAAGTTTACAATCAATATCATGACCATCAGAGGCATCGGGCAGCAGGCGAATACCTTTTGCTTTGGTACCGACTTTAATAACGGTCGATGAACCTTTGACTTTTAAGTCTTTAATCACGGTGACGGTATCGCCATCTTGCAGCTCATTACCGACCGCATCACGAATGACCGCGTCTTGCTCTTCAGCTTGTGCCGCATCGGTTTCAGCCGCAGTCCATTCATGAGCACACATGGGACATACCAGTAACGCACCATCTTCGTACGTATATTCAGCATCGCATTTTGGGCAATTGGGTAAGCTCATAATTTCCTCGTCAGCCGTGATAAATTGGGTGTATTCTAGAGCTAACATTGTACCGTAACTTGCCAGCTTTAACCAATCGCTTCGCTCGTAAATGCGGTGCTGTGACTAATTGATAGATTCGCTCATGTCTTACAGCGGACATTTTTTATCACACAGTGTTTTGTGGTACTCTCCTTTAACTAAATTTGGTTTGATGGCCATGTATCTTTAGATGGTAAAAACCTCAGTATTTACTTTATCAATTACTTTAACAACTCAGTATTCACCACAATATCTGAGGCTATGGCTACTGATAACGATAGCGACTTATGAATAGGATAATAATAATGACTCAATCAAACGTATCGACCCTCCCATCAACATTGCCACACTTTGTTCAACTAACGATTCAAGGTGAAGATGCAGAAAAATTCTTGCAGGGTCAGCTAACCTCTGATGTCACCAAGCTCGGACTCAGTTATCAAGCAACGGCGCTTAGCAATCTAAAAGGTCGCATTGATTTTGGTTTGTGGATAAAAAAACAAGCCGAAAAGCATTATGATGTGGTTATCAGTGCCGATTGTGCTGAGGCTTTTCAAGCCCATTTAAAAAAGTTCGGTGCCTTTTCAAAGTTTGACACCAGTGCGCCCGCGCCCATTTATCCTTGCGTGCTTGATGAGGTGCCAACCTTTAGCCATCAAGAAGACCACAATACGCCAGCCGATACCCAAGCGTGGATGCAAGCGAGTCTTGCCATTGGCAACTATTGGATAGTTGCTGCCACGCAAGGTCTGTTTCAGCCACAAGAGCTGCGTCTGCATCAGCGCGGCGGTATGGACTATGATAAAGGCTGCTATCTTGGTCAAGAAGTGATTGCCCGTATTTATTTTAAGGCAGCGCCAAAAGCGTTTTTACATTATGTCAGCGGCGCAGGTGACGTGCCAGCAGCCGGTGACAAGCTAGAAAAAATCCATGTGGTTAATGCGATTGCCGATGACACTATTAATGGTAATGGTTTTAAAGCATTGGTCGTTGCCCGTCCAGAGCATTTAGCCGATAGTGAGCTTACGATATTAGACTTACCGCCAGCGATGCAAGCCGATGTTGCGCGTCAAAAATAGTACGACATGATGAGTGACGCGTAATAAGCAGCACTCTTCAAAACATTTTTACTAAAAAAGCAGCAGAGTAATCTATGACCCATATTGCGGTACTCGGAGCGGGCGTGGTGGGCGTGACCACCGCATGGTACCTTCGCCAAGCAGGCTACGATGTGACCGTCATTGAGCGTGAGCCAGCGGCCGGTATGCAGACCTCATTTGCCAATGGTGGGCAAATATCTGTCTCGCACGCAACCCCTTGGGCTAATCCTGCGGCTCCTATGAAAGCGCTTAAATGGCTGTTTCGCGAGGATGCGCCGCTGCTGTATCGCTTGCGTGCTGATAAGGCACAGCTTAAGTGGGCGATGCAGTTTTTGCAAGAATGCCGTGCAGATAGAGCCGATGCCAATCTGGTACAAATGGTACGTTTGGGCTTGTATTCACGGGACGCACTACAACAGCTGCGTGCTGATATTGGTATTGATTACGAGCAGCAAACGCGTGGTATTATGCATTTTTATACCAATCAAGCAGAATTTGATGCCGCGATTGCGCCAACGGAGCGCATGCAAGCGTTAGGCTGTGAGCGTCATGTCATCGATATCAATAATGCCGTTAACCTAGAGCCTGCGCTTTACCCTATTGCTCATAAGCTAAAAGGTGCGACTTATACCAGCCGTGATGAATCGGGTAATGCCCATTTATTTACCCAGCGCTTAGCCGAGCGCTGCATCGAGGCTGGCGTTAAGTTTTTATACGATACCGAGATTCTGGCGTTAAACACTGACGCCCATTCTGCTCGCCCGCATATCCATAGTATTACCATTAAACCCAAGGGCGAAAACGCGCAAACCTTTAGTGCAGACAGCCATGTACTGGCATTGGGCAGCTATAGCGTATCACTCATGAAGCCGCTGCATATTCATTTACCTATTTTCCCAGCCAAAGGTTACTCGGCTACTTATCAAATCAATCCTCGCGCCCCGCATCTGGCACCCTTTGTCAGTCTCATTGATGATGAGTTTAAGCTGGTGACCTCACGCCTTGGCGACAAATTACGCGTCGCTGGAACGGCAGAATTTAATGGCTATAATTTGGATTTAAATAGCACGCGCTGTGCAGCCATCACGCGCCGGGTGCAGCAGTTGTTTCCCAAAGGTATCATTGCCAATTCTGTGCAATATTGGACAGGGCTACGTCCGATGACACCTTCTAATGTGCCGTTAATTGGGCGTGCGCATAGGGGTCAAGTCCGTCATGGTAGTCATAACGTGGATGCTAGTTTTGATAATTTATGGCTTAATACTGGTCATGGTACGCTTGGTTGGACCCATGCTTGCGGTTCGGCAAAGGCGATTAGTTTATTAATACAGGGTGAGACACCGCCAGTCGATTTTGATTTTGTTGGCTTAGGATCGTAAAAATAAGAAACGTAAGAATAGGAAACGTAAAAAAGGCGCTACCAATATAAGTCAGCGCCTTTTTTCTTTATATGAAAGACTTTTATTCTAGAACTATTTTATGCAGCGCTCCCTGATTCCATATCGAAATCAACGTCAGAATCAGCCATCTCCAAATCAACCACTTCTGGCGCGATTGCTTCCAATTGTACTGGTACACCATTGACTGCCGCATTGCCACTTAGCTGATCAATTAAGGTATCGTCTGTCAAATCATTGACACTGACGCCCGCATGCGCTTGAGCGATTTTTTGTTTTACCCCTTTACGGCCATGACCCCACCCATGAGGGATACTCACGACATTTGGCATCAGCTCATCCGTCACTTCTGCTACGATCGTCACACTACCCACACGCGACGTTACTTTTACGTTTTGACCATCCTCAATACCGTACTGTTTCGCCGTTTCAGGATGCAGCATCAAAGTACAGCGCGGCTTACCTTTTACCAAGCGATAGCTGTTGTGTAGCCACGAATTATTGCTGCGTACATGACGACGACCAATCAATAGAATTTGCTTGTCATCATAGTCCTGCATCACCTCCTGTACGCGCTCTAAATCTGCTTGATAAAAATCAACATTAAGATGAATCTGCTTGTCTTTGTGTTTTAACGCTTGTGGCAGCATGGTTTTGAGCGATCCCAAATCAATACCATGCGGATTTTTCTTCAATTGCTTTAGATTTAGACCCTTATAAGGCCCACGTTTTAGACCTTGATTAAGCACAAACTTCGGACCCAAAACTTTTATTATTAGGCGTTCGACTTTGGTTGCAAGTACGGCTTTTTTATCCAAGCGTTTTGCTAACTCTAAGTAGATTTGCCAGTCATGTTTGGCACTTCTTTGCTTAGCAAACAATGCCTTTGAATATTTGGCGACGTTATGGACGGCAAAATTGTTAAAGGTAACATCATAATGGTCACGCTCTAGTGGCGATACCGGCGGCAAAATGATATGCGCATGACGGCTGGTTTCTGTGACAAAGTAGTCAATAGCGACCATAAAGTCTAAGTTGGCAAAAGCCGTATCTAACTTTTCACCATTCGGCGTACTGAGTACAGGGTTGCCCGCGACAGTCATAAAGCCTTTTAACTGCCCCGCCCCTTCTACCAACATCTCATCCGCCATTGCCACGACGGGATAATCACCATTAAAGTCAGGCAAGTTACTCACGCGGCTATGGCGCTTACCTAAATAACCTGGGCCTGAGTTATTGACCACGTCGACCGCAGGATTGGGGAACATCAGACCACCCACTTCATCCAAACGACCTGTGACAATATTAATCAGCATGATTAGATACTGGCTTAATAAGCCAAACTCTTGCACCGAGACGCCCATGCGCCCATAACAAACCGAGCTTTCGGCTTCACAAAATTCTTTGACCAGTCGCTTAATCTCTTTTGCCGCAATGCCAGTAATCTCAGCAACGGACTCGGCGCTATAGTCTTTTGCAAAGTCTGCAAGGCGTGCAATCTCTGGCGCGAGCGCCGCCGCTCTATTATTTTTAACACGTGCCTTATCCGCATACCCTTGTAAATAGATTTCATTGAGCATGGCAAGCAAGAGCAAAACATCGGTCGCTGGACGAATAAAGTGGTGCTCGCTAGCAATGTCGGCGGTTTCGGTGCGGCGTGGATCAATCACCACCACTTTACCATCACGCGCTTTGATATCTTTTAGTTTTTGACGCATGTTTGGTGCGGTCATAATACTACCGTTAGACGCCAGCGGATTGCCGCCAATGATAAGCATATATTGGGTACGATTGACGTCAGGTACTGGGATGCGCAACATATGACCGAAGAGATGCATGCAGACGATATGGTGCGGCAGTTGGTCGATAGAGGTCGCAGAAAAACGACTACGCGTCTTTATACTGGTTAATAGATGCTTAATGGTTAACATGCCGCCCAAATTATGGACATTAGGATTGCCTAAATAAATACCGAAGGCGTTTTGACCATGTTTTTTCTGTACCGACTGAATACCAGCTGCCACCTTATCTAATGCCTCAGGCCAGCCAATCTCTTTCCAACCGTTAGCCGTTCTCTCAACGGGATGACGCAGGCGATCACTGTCTTCATGCAAGTCTTGCAAAGCAGTCGCTTTTGGACAAATATACCCTTTAGAAAATGGATCGTCTTTATCGCCTTTAATCGATAATACCTTTTTACCATCGTGCTTGATGACAATACCGCACATCGCTTCACATAAGTTGCAGGTTCTAAAATGTGTTTGTTCATCCGTGTGACTCTGTTCAATAGCCATGGTCGCGCTCCCTGTTATTTTTTACTATAGTCATTCCACTACAAAGGTATTACTGCGTTAATCTCGTTTGAAGTATTAAATAGACATCTACACTCGGTTGCCTTGTACTACTTTTAAATTGAATCGACTATATCGCTTTCACTATATAAATTCCGTTTTATAAGTTTAATATGGTTGCTAAATTTGCTCATCTTAAAAATCTTGAGCATTAGTCAAAATGCAATATTGATAAGCTGGATGATTAGCCATCTACTCTGCGCTTGTCTTTGGTGAAAAAATGGCTAAAAACGCCATCAAAGTTTTTGCACAACATCTCAATGGCTTGCTGCCGTGAATAACGCTGTTGATGACATCCCAATATCAACTCATGTACTTGGGCGGCAGCGATATCGACACAGAGATGAACGTCAGATTGGTCAAAAGAGCACTCGGCTGACTGCAATCCCTCTATAAACATTTTGGTCCACTCGTCTCTTATCTCTATGATTAGACTTCCCAACCCGTTACGTTCTATGTTTGAATCAAAGCGCAGACTGTCTTCGAGCAAACGTTGAAATAAAGTGATGTTTTGAAAGGCGGCATCAAAAATCAATGTTAGGCATTCCTGACAACGCTCATTGAAATCCTCTTTAGACAGCGTTGGATAGTCTTTAAGCATATCTACCCACGCCATGCGCATTGGCGATAAATAATTGTCTTTAAGCTGCTCGCCTAACACCTGCTGCAACGCATCTAAACTATCAAAATGATTATAAAAACTTGGCTGAGCAATACCTGCGCCTTTCGCGATTTTATTCATGCTCATACCAAGAGCGCCCTCTACGCTATACAGCTGCAAGGCACTTTTGAGTAACGTATGACGCGTTTTCGCCTTTGCCAGCTCTCGTTTTGTTTCCGGTTTTGTAGCACTTACACTATCAAGTACATTCACTATCAATCTGCCCCAACTTAATCTATAAAACAATTGTTATTTCAACTATAAGGCTATAGTCATTTAAACAAGAAGTCTATCACTAAATATTTAACCTTACTCATTCTTGATGATTCGTTTTAACCCATCCTAAAACAATCATAAAAAATAGCCGCCATATTTATGATGACAGCTACTTTTTTTATTCCTATATTTACAGCGTGTGATGACGTCATTTTTTATAAATCATTGCCAGACTTGTTGTTTCTCTTTACGTATGTCACTGATAAAACACTTCATTCATTACACAAATGGACGCTGCATAACATAGCTGTGCAGATTTCAATAATGGAGCAACACTCTCAACATTGCATATACAGACATGGCGATGGTGAGCACTTATATTAGATATCACCAGTTAGCTGATTCATAAGTACTGATAGCAGCTGAGTAAAATGTCGATTAAAGACAGATGGAATAATTGTCTCAATAACCAACTTTATAATAAAAGAAGGAACATAAAAATGAACGAACATACTCTAAAAGGTGAATGGAACCAAATAAAAGGCTCAGTAAAGCAAAAATGGGCTGATCTTACTGATGATGATTTATTACACGTTGAAGGTAGCCGTGATAAATTGGTCGGAAAAGTTCAAGAACGTTATGGTCATAGCAAAGATGATGCTGAACGTGAAGTAGACGCATGGCGTACTGAACATAAATACTAGTAGATAATCATGCTTGTAAGAAGCATGAAGATAAAAATTTTATAAGCAGATTATTTAAACAAAAACCGTATTAGTTTCTAATGCGGTTTTTTTATGCTGGACTTATCACTAACTTGATTTATATCACATAATTTTAAGAGATAAAACTCAAAGTCCAGACACGATAAAACCGCATAGCAATTAACTGTTATGCGGTTTTATTGTTAACTATCCATGTTACCTATCACCACTGTTTCCCATGCATCCTTGCATAATATTCAGCATATTGTGATACTGGGCATCCTGCCCTTTTTACTACAACTACCAGCATTAACTACTGATAGCAGCAAAGGGTATGTGTCCTTACTCCACTTATCATTATCATCCTGATGCTAATAAGTGAATCATTATCCTTAATGCGGTCAACTCAATCCTTGAGTCACATTCCCTAATGCTGTGTGACTATAATGCCTAATTCCTAACCTGATGTTAAGTCGCGTAAGCGTCATTACGTGTAAGCATATGCTTACATGATTCATATTCGTTACCCTGATTACAACTTATTAACGCAAAAGACACTAATCATCAAGCTTTGTCCATTATGATAGATAATGTAAGAAAATATTTCAAAGCACATAATGGTAATGACGATGGTAATAATTAATTTGCCAGTAAGTTATGAATACGATTATATGAAAAATTTATAGAGTGCGTACGTGCTCGGCTATCACCAGCAATGATGCGACGGGTAATTTAAAAATATTATAGGATATTGGATCATGAAAATTCTAAAGCCTTTCTCATTTAAGACCATTATATCTACTGGTCTTACGGTTGCATTATTAGGCACTACAGTTGGGTGTGCCGTCGTCGGTCCAGGGTATGATAATTACCCAGTATATGGTGGTAATGATGATTATGGTAACGCTGACTACAACCGTATTAGTCAAAAGCTACGCGCTGATCTGCGCCGTAAAGGCTATCAGGTTATGGATATCAAATCCGATAACTACCGTGGCAACCGCATAATGACCGCTTATGCCAAAAAGAACAACCAAGCATACGAGCTAAAATACACGTATCCTGATCTAAAACTTATTAGCTCAAATAAAAAAGCTTGGTCTAATGTTTGGCAAGACGATAGATATGACAAAGACCATTACAACAAAGACAAATATAAAAATAATGGCAAGCATAAGAATAATAAGCACTATAAAAATGAGGATATCGAAGATAGCATTAAAAGAGACTCGCGTTATCCAGCAATTAAGCAACGTGCAATCAATAAAATACAAGGCATGGGCTATCGGGTCAACGACATTGAGTTGGAAGAAAAGAACGGACGCGGCGTGTTCGAGATTGAAGCCAAGCGCGGCTCGCAAGAATATGAAATACGACTTGGTTACCCAAATTTAAATGTGATTAAGATTGAAAAAGACTAGGGCATGTCCTCCATTCAATTGATAGTTATAGTCAATCCTATATAAATCAGATACGGTATCAGGCTCGCTTAGTCTGCTATTTATAGTATTTTCGCTTGCCTTCCTTGAATCTAAATTATATTGAATCGACTATATCTAAGTGCGCTAAAGATGAAATTAGTGAAATAAAGCTATTAAATAAAGTTTTGGCATCATTGATTACTTGATGCCTTTGGTCAAATAAGCCAGCCCTTGGTTTATTTGACCCTTTTTTATAAGAGACGCAAAAACATCTTTGACATCATAAGAGGATTTGATGAACCACCATACTTTATTAAAAACCACTACTAACACTAGTATGATTGCAGTGTTGCTGACGATAACGACTGGCTGTGTCACCGCACCTGGTTATAATGCTTACGGCGACCTTTACGAAGACATTTATAAAGACAGTAAGGTCTACAAAAAGCACAAGAAGACCATCAACTCCATTGATAAAGAGCTTTATCAGCCTGCTATCGAACAAAGGGCTGCGAATAAAGTCAGCAATATGGGTTATCGAGTCAAATACAAAAAAGGTGACAGTAAAATAAAAGTAAAAGCCAAACGCGGCAGTGAAGATTACAAAATCGAGCTTGGCTATCCGAGTTATAACGTGATTAAGATCAAAGAGGACTGATAGCTAACCCTAAAAGTCTAATACCTCAATCACATCATAGGCAGGCGTTTCATAAGGATGCGCCTGCTTTAACGCCTCGACGACCTCTTTAATATCAGCATCAGCCACTACCATTTCTACTCGCCATTCCTCAACGGTTTCCAGTCGATCATGTGCTCCAATATTTGGATTACTGCCTGCCAGTGGTCTAAATTGCCCTGTCCCTTGCACTTGCCAACAGCACTGTTCATAATTGCCAATCGTCCCAGCGCCCGCCGAAAATAAAGCGGACTTTACCTGCTCTAATGCTGTATCTGGAATAAAAACCGTCAGTTTATACATGTATTACTTCCTTCCAGTCGATTTAGAAAAACAGCCATCAACTATCAATCTTACTATTTTTTGGATAACGAAGGATGGTCCGTCCAAATGTAGCGTAATAACCACTCTTTTGCCTCGCCCGCATAATCAATGCCAATCCGTGGACGCAGCGATACTGGCGGATTGCAACCGTCTTCTTCTATCCAAACGGCTGATGCTGGATGAATAAATTTGCCATACAAGTCACGGTCGATTTGTAAACGATTGGTCAGCTTACCAGGACCAGCAAATTGCTTGGGATGAATCAGTTGTTGATCTAAGCTCAATAATTGCTCATCTCGTAGGCGGTCACTATCTTTTGCTAAAAACCCCGCGCGTATCAGCACCGACTCAGGGGAGTCGATAGCACCGCTGATTAAATTGAGCATATGATGGACACCATAAGTCAAATACACATAAAAAACGCCACCTTGCTCATACATGATTTCAGTGCGCGGCGTTCGGCTGCCAGCATGTGAGTGACAAGCGGGATCGCACGCACCGATGTAAGCTTCGGTTTCTGAGATGCGCATACGCAATATTTTAGTCGTGCCATCCGTATCTAACAGCTTTCTACACAGCACTTTACCTATTAAGTCAGCAGCGACCACACAGGTTGGTCGAGTGAACCATGATGGCGCTAAAATAGTAGGCTCAGTGTCAGTAGTAGATGGTTTTGAAGACGGCATACCATAAGCCTTATTTTTGTATGTATCTTTATTATAAGAACAGTAATCTCACAAGTCGTGCAAATTGTATAAGGTTTCAGTAATTTTTTGCATAAAAAAACTGAGCACATGGCTCAGTTTTTTTTACGCTAAAGATTGATCTGCAATGCAGTGCCAATCAAACATCTAGCTTAATGGCACACCAATACGTCTAGCCACTTCTTCATAAGCTTCAATGACATCGCCTAATGATTGACGGAAGCGGTCTTTATCCAGCTTCTTCTTAGTCGTCTTATCCCAAATACGGCAGCCATCTGGTGAAAACTCATCCCCTAAGACGATACGGTCATGGAACACACCAAATTCTAGTTTGAAATCAACTAGTATCAAATCACCTGCTTCAAATAACGCCTTTAACACTTCATTTACTTGATGAGTCAACTCTTCCATTCTTGCCAGTTGTGCTTCGGTTGCCCAGCCAAGAGACACAGCAAGTGACTCATTGACCATTGGATCACCCAGTGCATCATCTTTATAAAACAATTCATAAGTAGGCGGCGTCAATGCTTGCCCTTCTTCTAAGCCCAAACGACGAACCAAGCTGCCAGCAGCAAAGTTACGAACCACGCACTCAACTGGAATCATCTCTAAACGCTTGACCAATACTTCATCTTCAGACAATTGCTTTTCAAAATGCGTTTCGATACCAGCATCAGCCAGCTTTTGCATGATGAATGCATTAAAACGATTATTAACGACACCTTTGCGTGCTAACTGTTCAATACGCTTACCATCAAGCGCTGAAGTATCATCACGGAAATGTAGAATCAAAAGATCATTATCTTCAGTTTCATAGACAGATTTGGCTTTGCCTTTATACAGCAGTTGTTGCTTTTGCATTATGGGAGTTCCTGTTCGTTCAAGCTTATGTGGTAAAAACGCGCAGCGACCGCTGATTTTTGTATGACAGAATGAATAATATTTACATTAATCACTGTAAAATGTCAGCGGTATAAATAAGGGAATAGCTTTAATTCGAAGGACTACTGACAGCGCGCTCAGGCTTCGGTAGCTGGTACTGATTACCTGATTCGTTCTGTAATTTCAGCGTATTTGCACCAGCATTAGGAGTTGCGTACAAAGGTACAAAAGGCGCTGGTTCTTTGTTAGCAGGCAGCTCTATTGGCACAAGCTTCTTGCTTTGCTGATATTCTAAGCTACCATTGTCACGCTTACCAAGTAAGTTTTTAGCACTTTGGCAACCGCTCAATACTAAGGTGCTTCCCAATATTAAGGTCAGCAGCGCAGGAAATATTTTTGCAGTCGGTGATGATGTTTTCATCATATTATCTCTCTGAGTTAGCATTTACACGCATCATTTTATAATAAGTTCGCACGCACCAAGGCTTCATCAATAGTGGCATGATGTTGTTCAGCCAACCATACCAAAGGCAGACGAATACCAGTATCTATCATGCCCATTTTATGAAGCGCATATTTTGCTGGGATAGGACTTGACTCAATAAATAAGTCACGGTGTAAATGCTTGACCACATCATGGACTTTATGAGCCGCATCAAAATCACCACGAAGCGCCGCTGTAAAAGTCTCGCTCATCGCTTTTGGGGCGACGTTGGCAGTGACTGAGATATTACCTTTACCACCGAATTGCATCAAATCAAGCGCCGTACCGTCATCGCCAGAGAGCACGACGATTCTATCGCCCACTGCTTTGATCAATTGCTCACCGCGAGCGATAGAGCCTGTGGCATCTTTAATCGCAACGATATTATCGATATCAGCCAGACGTTCTACGGTCTCTTGTGCAATATCAACGACCGTACGTCCTGGCACATTATAAAGCATCTGCGGGATATTCACCGCGCGCGCGATAGCCTTATAATGTTGGTATAAGCCTTCTTGTGGCGGCTTGTTATAATAAGGCGCAACCAATAGCGCACAATCTGCACCAGCGTCGGCAGCATCTTGGGTCAGCTTAATGGCTTCCATCGTATTATTGGCACCTGTGCCAGCAATCACTGGTACACGACCTTTGACATGCTGAACAAAGTAGCGAATAACATCGCTGTGCTCTTGCATAGATAGGGTCGCTGACTCGCCAGTAGTACCAACGGCAACGAGGCAATGTGTGCCTTGCTCAATCTGCCAATCTATGAGATCCGCCAGACGTTTATAATCGACCGTGCCGTCAGGATGCATGGGCGTTACCAAGGCTACCATTGAGCCTTGTAGTCGGGTTTTGATCTCGTCGTATGCTGTGCTCATAACCGTGCCTTACTGTATTATCCTAGCTTTTTTCAAAGCTGTCACATGATAGGTCGTTGGCAAGTGTCAATGATTACGTCTACGCCTGTACTCATATTGTGTACATTCATAGGCGCCATTGGCAATATCTTGCTTGATATTAATGCTGAGTATTTTTTATGATCAATCTTTTTCTATGATAAAAGCGTTCGCAATATAGATGCTAAAAATCGTCTTGGCCTTATTTTTGCCAATGACCGACAACGCTTATTTAATACTAAAAATAGAATAATAAAAACGCCTGCTAGTGTAGCATATTTTGATTTGACCGCTATCAATCAATTAACGTTCAATCAATTGAATTGCTGACATGCCGTTACAACCTACAAACCAACAGCCTTATTATTCAACTCTCAGTTTAGCGCAATGAATCAGCGCTGATAAGTCTTTTGAGTCATGTTAACGAATCGTCAACACATCGATAGTGGGGCGATACAAGCGAAAAGGCAACCCTCGTGTACCAATACCGCTACTGACAAATATCTGCGCACTGCCATGTTGGTATAAACCCCGCTGCTTACCCATGCGGCTATTATTCAACAGGGTTGACTGCTCGCTACTACGTGCGATATTTTTTTGTTTTTGTGCCAACCATATATTTTTTTGAATCGCCTTTGCTGCACCAGTAATCAATAGTGGTCGTGGCTGTAAGGATTTTGGCAAATCGCTAATACTATCAAATCGTGAAGCCAAGATGATGACGGGCTTCGTGGTATTAGCAATTTCAGCACCAAGCGCGGCTTTATCAGACGCATTTGCCTCTTCAATATCAGCAAACTGTTTAGGAACATCTTGCCAGCCGCAAAGCACGGCGACGGTTGGGCTATTTTCCAAATTTTGCTGTCTAAAACCCTCTTTATTATTTTTAGAATAACTCGCACTGGGCATTACTGGAAGCGCATTAGTAGCCCTAGTACATTTAAGTGGCAGCGAGGTACACTGTTGACCAATATAGCTGATATCAAGCACATCAAAGGCACTGGACAACGTATCTTCTAATAACGGCTGTCCTTGCTTAGTCGTATTAATCGATTGATAACGCAAGTCTGAGGTACTCATCACTGTATAAATAGGCTTATTAACCCCTTTAAACAACATGAGCTGACCCACTAAATCAGCACTTGGATAATATAACCAGTCGCCTGTAATCAGCACCGCATCTGCTGGTAACGCATTGATGGTAGCAACCAGTTTACGAATATGACGCGGCTTGCCGCTATACAAGCCTATGCGTAAATCAGCCAATACGGCAACCGTCAGCGGTGTGGATAAATCTAAGTCGATTGCATGATGATCTAAACGTAAACGATTGGGTTGTATCACCACGGTATAAAAATAGAACCCCATTGCAAATACGGCCACTAGCACGAGTGTCAGTGATAGCTGCGGCAGTATCGGCAACATTTCTTGCGACCAACCTATCACCAACAGCAAAGCCCAAACGGGCATAGTATAGGCAGCATAATATAGTGCCAACTTCAACCAAATACGCATAAAACGTTTGGTAGGATTGGCATTGAACGTTTGTAATCCTGACCACAGTACAATATACGCAAGCAATACTGCTGTCGTAGAGATACTTAGGATATAAAGAGCATGGTCAGTCATAATTACCTGATGGTTACGGAAGGGTATGAGCCTAGCAACTGGCTTACCCTATATTAGAACGTATAGAGCGATAAATAAATCGCTCAATGAATAAGTTAGTGACAGTGTTGGAGCTTTTTGAATCATGGGTAAAAAAATCAGCCATTATAGGGGTCGAGCTCTATCATAGACAAGTAGAATTATTGACGCGTCTGTTATGCCATGCTCAATTGCTGCCCCGAACACCCATTACCCATTACCCCTACTAAGCTATCAAGGCTTACTCAATACGTAAACCAATAATCGCGGGAATACCTTGGCGGATAATTTCAATGGTCACTACGCCTTTTTTGGGCAATGATGAGATGGCGCTTGAAAAATCCGTGACCTTTTTAATTGGCTTTTGGTGGAAATTGGTAATCACATCACCTGCCAATAGACCTGAGCGCGCCGCCAATCCCGTTGGGTCAACTGTGGTAACCAAAATGCCCGTCTTATTATCCACTGCGATTTCTGCTTGCTCATCAGCGGTCAAGTTACGTAAACGCAAGCCTAACTGCACCTCATCATTCTGCTGATCGCCGCCTTGTGCTCTCACATCATTGGGCGCATAAGTGAGTTTGCCGCTGATGGTCATCTGCTTACCGTTACGCTGAATCTGTGCGCGGAAGCTATCGCTCGGTTTGGCACGATTGAGCAAGTTTAATAAATCTGAGGCGCGCATAATTTGCACTTCATTATATTGCAAAATGATATCGCCAGGTTTTAGACCAGCTTTTTGTGCAGGTGAGTCTGGTGATACTCTTGTCAGTAGTGCACCTTGAGGACGATCTAGGTTATAAGCTTCTGCTAAATTGCGATCGATGTCTTGCGGATAAATACCTAAATAAGCACGTACCACTTCGCCATCGGTTTTTAGCTGCTCGTAAATATCCATCGCCGCATCAATCGGAATGGAAAACGACAGACCCATGTAACCACCTGTACCACTAAAGATACGCGAATTAATACCAATCACTTCACCGCGCTGATTAAATAGTGGACCGCCTGAGTTACCAGGGTTCAATGCCACGTCTGTTTGGATAAATGGCACGCTGGTATCGCGTGAAAAACTGCGTGATTTAGCACTGACAATGCCCGCCGATGCTGAGTAATCAAAACCAAATGGCGAACCAATGGCTAGCACTGGTTCCCCTACTTTCAGAGCATTTGAGTCGCCGATAGGCAAAGCGGGAAATTGGTTGCCCGAGACTTTTAGTACAGCCACATCAGAGCGCTCATCACTACCAACCAAGGTTGCATCAAGCTCCGTTCTATCGTTAAGAGTAACAGTGATTTTATCAGCGCCCTCCACCACATGATGGTTGGTTAGCATATAACCATCGGCGGTGACAAAAAAGGCCGTGCCATAAGCATGCTCAATTGCTGGCGTGGCAGCCTGATCAGGAATACGTAAACGATCACCAAAGAACTGCCGCAACAATTCGGCTGTTTGGGCTTGGGCAAGCTCAGCCTCGCTGACGGTCTTGGTGACATTTACGCGGGCAACGGCTGGGGTAACTTGCTGTACTAATTCAGAAAAATCCGCCGTGGTGACGACAGCTTGAGCGCTCGCCATGGCGGTGGCAGTGACGCCAGCAACCATCGAGGTACTGACAGCAAGCACCAGCGCACTACGTTTTAACCAATGCGGCACATAAAACTTAGATTGCGATGTAAGCGTATTGATAGGCATGTTGTCCTCCATATAAGTAATCGTTGTTATTTTTAATGGTTATGTTTAGGCTACTATCGCTAGTGACGTGTATACGATGTTTTAATTTTAACCAAGTCCGTATATGACAAACGTTGCATCGGCACTGAATGTTATGGCGGCCAACCTTTTTAGTCGCCATCTAGTCGTTTATTAGATTACTGTTTTTTATACCCTTATGCCATCGACCATTCACCTTTCCTTATATAAACACCCCAAAACAATGATAATCCTCGCTAGGTGCATGATAAAGACGGCTACTGTATGATAAGTCATCGTGCTATTTTGTCATTATTCCGATCATGTAGGATAACCCAAGGCGCGATTATTTGACTCAGTTATTGTATATTTTTACCGCTGCCTACTGATATCGTGCTAGATACGGCCTTGCTCAGCATGAAATAAAAGCATGTTATGATAGCAAGCCAAATAAATATTTAAGCAAACTAAAGTCTATAAATAATCATTATTGACTATTGTTTTATAAAGCTGGCTATTATCACCCTTATTTTTCATCTTTTGCATCACTAGAATAATGCGATGGTCAATTCAAGATAAATGGATAAAAAAAGTCGCGTGACAGTACTATCAATAATAGACTGAGCAAGCGTGATGCCATATACGATTTATATGAGATTGACGATTTTTTCTAGCAATGCTTTTGTCTTTACTACTCTATAGTAGTTATATCATATCTGGCTCATGTTGTGATTCATGATGGATACCATTGTCGTCGCTTACGTTTTATAGAGATGTGTCTCTATAGCGAGTAGCGTCAACTTATTACTATACTACTGGCAGCCGCGACTCTAAAAAAGCGGTTGATAGCTATAAAATACGACAAGATTATAAAAGGATCAATTTATGGATACCGCCCTATTATTATCTGGCGTGGTTGGGATTGGCATTGCTGCCCAATGGTTGGCTTGGTATTTAAAGCAACCGTCCATTTTATTTTTATTACTGATTGGCATTATCGTGGGCCCAGTGCTGGGAGTCTTCGATCCTGACTTGGTGCTGGGGGAGCTGATGTTCCCCTTCATCTCTTTGGGCGTGGCGATTATCCTATTTGAAGGCTCGCTGACGTTAGAGTTTGACGAGATTAAACAGCATGGCACCGTGGTGCAAATGCTGGTGTCGGTCGGTGTACTTATCACCATTGCTATCGTTGCGTTATCGACTTATCTCTTATTCGATGTCGATCCACTGATTGCTTTGCTGTTCGGTGCGCTCGTGTGCGTCACGGGTCCAACGGTGATTATGCCGCTATTACGTAGTGTGCGTCCCAATAAGACCATCTCTAATATCCTCAAATGGGAAGGTATCATCATTGACCCAATCGGTGCTATTGCCGTGGTTTTGGTCTATGAATACATCATCTCAGGCGGCGAAGCCAGCAGTATCTTATTGTTTGCCAAAATCGTGGTATTAGCGACAGCGATGGGTATGGCAGGCGCTTGGCTGCTTGCCTTCTTGATGCGTCGGCATATGATTCCTGAATTTTTACGCAATGTCTTTACGCTCGCCTTTGTCTTGGTGTTATTTTCAGTATCGAACCATTTAGAGCATGAGTCTGGGCTATTGACAGTCACCGTATTGGGCGTAGCATTGGCGAATTGGCCAAAATTCCCACGCGATACGATTTTAGAGTTTAATGAATCTTTAACCATCCTTCTTATCTCTGTGCTGTTTATTATCCTTGCAGCACGTGTAGAGCTGGAAAGCTTACTTAGCGTTGGTTTCGCAGGTCTGGTGTTACTTGCTATCGTCATGTTTGTGGCGCGACCCTTATCCGTTTGGGCATCGTCTATTGGCTCAAACTTAAAGACCAATGAAAAGCTGATGATCAGTTGGATTGGGCCACGTGGTATCGTCGCTGCAGCTATCTCATCACTGTTTGCTATTCGTCTGCAAGAGTATGATATCCAAGGTGTTGAGCTGCTTGTGCCCTTAGTATTTATGGTCATTATTGGCACGGTTATGATTCAGGGCTTGGGGGCAAAAATAGTCGGCAACTTGCTGGGTGTCCGTGAGCCTGAGACCAATGGCATTCTTATCGTCGGCTCAAATCCCATTGCCCTTTTGGTAGCAACTTCTCTAAAAGATCAGGGCTTTGATGTCATCGTCGCACACAACAACTATACCAATATTGCCCGCGCACGCATGAGTGGTCTGCGTACTTATTTTGGCAATCCTATCTCTGATCATGCCGATCATCATCTTGACCTGATCGGTATCGGTCGGCTGTTTGCCATGAGTATGGACAAAGAGATGAATACCTTGTCTGAGATTCATTATCGTCATGAATTTGGTGAGCGCAAATTGTACCGTCTCAAGTTCAGCGACGAAAAGGTCAAAAGCGAGCGCGATGATAAGCAAGGCAACTTCCACTCGCAGTGGCTGTTTGGCAAAGATGTCACTTATACCAAGCTTGCCAGTATGCTGTCGAAAAAAGCCCGTATCAAGATTACCAACATCACTGACAGCTACAGCTTTGAGCAATACAAAGCCGACAATAAGCAATTCGTGCCGCTGTATACAATCGACAAAGAAGGCAAGCTACACGTCATTACCGATAAGTTTGATGGCATCGTGCCACGCGATCGCAAGCTCATCTCACTGGTAGTGGAAGATGAAGTACAGCCAAAACCTGTCGACGTGACACCTAAACAAGAGCAGGCGCGACTGGCAGCTGATGCTAACTTTGAGTCCAGCTCAAAAGCACCTGAAAAGCGTAAAGAAAAAGAGCTGAGCGATGATAATGTTGATGCAACAGAACAATCCACTGCCACTGATAGCGACAGCGCTAAAGAAATAATTGCTGAGCAGAAAATCACTGAGCAGAGAGTCGCTGAGCAAAATGCAGATACTGAGGTATCAAACCATTCAAGCAGCAGTGCTGGAACTAAAACCACGCCAGACACCTTGAATGACAAAGTAATAACGTCAAAAGATAAGTCTATTGACGTCGTTAATAAAGGCGTCATGTCAGCCAACTCGACAGCGACTTCGAAGGCAATGCCTAAAAATAAGGTGTCTAACAATAGTAGTACGAATGGTAATGGCAACGCACCTAAAACTAAGAAGGGCGCGCTTGATCCAAATCGTCTACCCGACTCTGGTCAAGATAATACAACCAATGCAAGCTCTGATGGCGATATTACTAAAGGCGATATCACTAAAGACAATATTAACAAAGGCAATATTCAAGAAATTTCAGATAATAAAGCTGTGAATAAACAGGATAAATAATTCTTGCCACAGCTTTGATTTAACAAAGTTTTGACAATACCTTGATGACTGTTTTAATACTTTATAAAATATCATAGTTTATAAATCACAAAAGCCCCAACGCAATGTTGGGGCTTTTTATTTGGCTAGGTGATGGCTTTATAAAATCCGTTACGAAACATCAAATCTGCCTTGTACCGCCTGCCATACTCGCGCGCTCACCTCATCGGCTGTGCCTGATGCGTCAATGCGCTGTATCCGTTCGGGGTGCTGAGTCGCCAGCGTGTTAAAGCCTTTATGCACCCAAGTAAAAAACTCGGTCGCTTGCTGCTCAAATCTATCAGCGGCGCTACGCTTATTAGCGCGTGCCATGCCTTCTAATACGGGCAAATCCAGCCACAATGTCAGCTCAGGTAGTTGCGGCACAAACTGCTCAATAAGCGATTCAATTTTGGCTCGTACCACCGCATCGCCATGTGCGCGCCCAAAGCCTTGATAAGCAATAGTAGAATCGGTAAAACGATCGCATATTACCCACGTCCCACGTTGTAGCGCTGGCAGAATCACTTGCTGCATATGATCGCAGCGCGCCGCAAATAGTAGCAATAGCTCTGTATCATCATTGATGTCGGTCGCAGGGTCCAATAATATAGCGCGCAAACGTTCTGCAAACGGGCTACCACCCGGCTCACGGGTACGCAGATACGCAATATTGTTATCGTCTAAGCGTGTGCACAGCTGCTCAATGGCAGTCGTTTTGCCTACGCCCTCAGTACCTTCAAAACTGATAAAGCGCCCTTGATTGAGTGCGATATCATTGATGTCATTGCTTGTTTTGGGCTGACTTGTTTTGAGCTGCTTTGCTTGCGACTGGACTGTTTGAGATACATGGTCTTGTATAGATACTGACATGATATGACCTTATGTCATTGATGAGCGTTATGTCGTTATGTCGTTATGTAGACAGTTGCATAACGCTCAGTTCACGATAGGTTTTGAGAAAAGATAGAGGATTGAATTACTGCGGCGGGGTTTGTGATTTTTTCTCACGCATGACGCCGAGATATTCTTTTACCGCTTGATTGTGCGCCGCCAAGCTATTGGTAAATTTGTGCCCGCCATTACCTGTCGCTACAAAGTACAATGCGTCACTATCTGCTGGGTGCAAGGTCGCTTCGATAGAGGCAGCAGATGGTAGCGCGATAGGTGTTGGCGGTAGGCCATCAATTTGATAGGTGTTATAAGCCGTTTTTTCATCAATGTCTTTACGGCGAATGTTGCCTTCATAGCGACTGCCCATACCATAGATGATGGTCGGATCGGTCTGCATTCGCATGCCTTTATCTAAGCGATTTCTAAACACCGCAGAGACCAAAGGACGCTCTTCTGCCACACTGGTTTCTTTTTCGATAATAGAGGCCATCACTAACGCCTCATAAGGCGTCTTATAAGGTAAATTGGGCGCACGATTTTCCCACGCTTCAGTCAATACTTGCTGTTGACGCTTATATAAATCGGTCAGTACCTGCTTATCAGTGCTACCTTCCCCATAATAATAAGTGTCAGGGGCAAACCAACCTTCAAGATTGTGATTGACGATAGGATCGCTACTATTGATCACTTCATTTGGCAATATACCGACCAAATCCAACGCTTGAGCAATACCAGCATTGTCTCTATCATTGCCACTATCGTCAGTCAGCACCTCTTTTTTGATGCCTTTATTGTCCCTTAATGTTTGATATAAATCTTTAGAGGTTTTGCCTTCGATGATTTGCACTTTTACCATTGATGCTTTTACCCCTTGCCCAAGTATATGTAGCGTTTCAGCAAAGGTAGGGTTTTCTGGTAATTGATAAATACCAGCATGCAAGGGGCCATCGACTTGTGTTTTCATATAGAGCTTGGCAATCGTGGCAGAAAACAGCGGGATTTGCTGTTGCCACTGCGGCAGTAAGCCATAATAGCTCTGACCCTGCTCAATGGTGACCATTTGCTTTGGCTGCTCAATCCGCCCAAACAATGTCTGATAGACCATCACTAAGAAAAACGCAGCGATAAGCCCCAACACTAGCAACACTTGATAACCACGCTGCATAAAGAACGATTGATTATCCGCTTTATATTCGCGTGGCTTAGCCGCTCCACTGATGAGTGACACATCTGTCGCTGGCGTTTCCTCTATCCCATCGACTGCTGGTTGCGTGTCCGGTGGTGTGGTATCGACACGCTCCTCAACACTGCTATCTGGTTTATTCGATGGTGTTTCATTAGGACGTTCAGGAGGCGTTTCAGATGTAGGCTTGCTCATGGCAACTCGCGAGGCAGAAGTTTGCTAGAATTTAGCACTGAACCGTGCGATTTTCAATGGTATTTGCTTAGCTTATCAATTATCTTGGTATTTACGCCTGCTGATATGGGCTAATATTTCTACCTTCTTTTGGTATTTTTCCTTTTCTCTAATAAAGAAAACTGGTTATGAACCTACATTTTAATCAAAACCTTGCCAAAAATTACAAGTCGCCTAGTCAAATCATCAGAGTACTCAGTGAGGATTGGGTTGCTAAGCAAAGTTACTGCCCTAATTGCGATGCTCAACCATTGGCGGAATTTACTAACAATCAGCCTGTCGCTGACTTTTATTGTACAAATTGTAATGAGCAATATGAGCTAAAAAGTAAGCAAGCAAAGTTAAGCAACATTATCAATGATGGCGCTTATGACACCATGATTGAGCGTATCAATAGCGACAATAATCCAAGCTTTTTCTTTTTGACCTATTCTCAAGAATATAGCGTTAACAACTTCCTGATTATTCCTAAGCATTTTTTTAAGCCTGATATGATTGTCAAACGTAAGCCTTTATCAGTCACTGCTAAACGTGCCGGTTGGGTTGGTTGCAATATTGATTTGCGACAAGTGCCCGAATCAGGGAAAGTATTTTTGGTTAAAAACCAGCAAGTCATACCACGCAATAATGTCACCGAGCAATTTCAAAAAACCTTGTTTTTACGCGAGCAATCTACGACTTCACGTGGTTGGACGTTAGATGTTTGGCAATGTATTGATAAACTGAACGTTAATTTTTCTCTCAATCAGGTTTATGCTTTTGCTGATGAATTACAGCGTAAACATCCTGAAAATAATCACATTAAAGATAAAATCCGTCAGCAATTACAAGTGTTGCGTGATAAAGGCATTATTGAGTTTTTGGGTCGTGGTCACTATCGAAAATTATACTAAGTTTGATTATCATCCCAAAGTGGCAAATAGGCGCTTGCCACCAATCTTTCATAAAATTTGTGCGGAGGATAATCCATCTCCAACTCATCATTTACTTTAAAGAAAGTGTCCATATTGTCTTTAATACATTTAGAAGACTTATTTCTTACGTGCTTATTCCAGCCTATTAATAATCCTAGTGGCGTACGAGAAGCCTTGGTAAAAGCTTGTCTTTCTACTGTGAGCGCACACATGACAGGTTCATCATGAGGCATTTTATCCACGCCTTGTTCTATGACTTCTTGGCGTATATGCGCATACTTAAATACCCCACCAAACGCTGTATATTTTTTATCTTTCTTAGAATAAACAATATTGTGAATGCTATCTTCGAATAACCCGCTAAGTGAACGACTTCATCAGGATATTTTTTTGCTTTATGACATATCTCATTAAATAGCATTAATCGGCGGATTTGTAATGGAATACGTTTTTCTTCATAGGTAGTTCGCATTTATTATCTCCTGCTAAATAATCTTTAATCAGATACGATTGATTTCTACGTATTGTAAATTATATTAAACGTTTCTCATTGAATCGCTCAGGCCTTGGTTTTCCCTCATTATCACGGTACACGTCTGCAATTAACTCCTCTCTATCGTCCCATAAAGGTAAACGTGCCGTTGCAACTAAACGGCCATGAAACTTATGCGGTGGATACTCTCCATCAATTTCATCATTGATTTTAAAAAAATGCTCTTCTCGATAATCGACGTAAGCATGCATTCTATTTTTAACATAGTTATTCCAATACCAGACCAGCTGGATAGCTGTACGCGCAGGTTTAGTAAACTGCCTTAAGTTAACTGTCAGCGCACGTGTGACTGGTTCATCGTTAGGAAAAACTCTAATACGCTGCTCGATAACTTCTTCTCTTGTTTCTGCGTACTCAAACACGCCGCCAAACGCGATAAATTTTTTAAAGTCTTTCAAATACATAACACCGAGCGATAATTCAGTGAATCTTGATAAATGAATAATTTCATCAGGTTGTTTTTTTGCTAATTTGCAAATCTCATCAAAAATTAATAGTCGACGGATTTGTAAAGGTATTCGTTCATCTTCGTAGACGTAGTCCATGGATATCTCTCCTTATCAAAATACTATCATTGATCGATTTTCCTTATCGCACAAGTCTACGTAACAAAAGACGATCACTTCTTTTTAAGCGCCTTTGCTAACCTAGAATATATAAATACTCAAGAAATTTTGATAAGCGTATATCGGGGATAGTAATGATGAAAGTAGATAAAAAACTGAAGAGAGCTCTTCAGATAGAGATTGTCGAGACGTTGAATAATATCGTAGAAGTTAACGCAGAGAACGAGCAAGACGCACTATTAAAAGTGCGAGATATGTATCGCAATGAAGAAGTTGTTTTGTACCCAGATGACTTCATTGATACCAAGTTTAATATTTTTAAATACGATTAGAATCGCTTAAAAATCCACCACTTCACCCGATAATAACGTCAGGCTACTCATTGGCATGACACCGCGCAGTGCATTACAAAAGAACAGCTGGCTTAACTGTGGCAAATCCTCATCTTTTAATGATCTGATAATGACGGGATGTTTGCTAGTTGATAACGCATCGATAAGCACTTGCCGCATCACGCCAGCGACGCCAGATTTCGCCATGGATGGTGTATACCATTGACCAGTGGTTAGATAGTTTGCATTGTCTTCATAAAGCGGTAGCGTAGACAATTTTTCTGATGCCGTTTTTTCTGATGATAGTGTTGATAAAGGCGAGTCTGATAACTGATAGAAGACATTGCTCATCGTACCTTCAACCCAACGACCACTCATATCACGTAGCAGACCTTCGCCGATGCTAGGTTTAATATTGTCTTCCAATACTTTGGCTTTGATGCTTTGTAGCTCGCCACTTGCCAGCACATTGTCGAGGTGATTGAGGCTTTTGAGTCCTGCTAATGGTGGCGGTAAGCAGGCAAGCTGCGAAGATAGGCAAATGGCAGAACTGATAGGCTGCATGGGGATTAAGCGTCCATCAGGCAAGCGTAATTGCTCAGTCGTAGTGACGGTCATCACAGAGGATTTTAGCCAAATCTCACAATCGCTACCAGACGTGGTTGGCACATAGCCATAACCACGGACATCTTGCACGGCGCGAGTCACCATCAGCTTCAGCATGCCTTGTTGTAGCTGCTCGGCATGCGTCTGCAATAAAGCCATGACAGAATGACTGTCTAATTCAAGTTGTAAAGCTTCAGCATGGGAAATAAGGCGCTGCTGATGATGAGCCAACCACAGTATCTGCCCATCGATGACCCCCATCGTGGTAAAAAACCCATCGCCATATGCCAACCCACGATTGTCTAGCGATACTGTGTCTGAGATATCCGTCGTAGCACTTGATGGATGTATGCATAGCCAATTATTGAGCGGCATGATAGCGAGCACAGCTTACTTCTTATCTGTTTGGGCAGCAGATTTATTGATGACCAGCATACAACTGTAGAACTCACATTTTGCCAATTCTATTTTTTGACCACCGATGACTTTATTTTTGATAATTTGACCATTAAGCATATCAGAAATCAGTTGTCCGCCCTCATCACCCATCAGTTGGCGGGCAAGCTTATGCGCTTTTTCGGCATGGTTTTGGCTTATCTCTTTTTCTTTATCAGAGTCAGTAGGATTGGCAAAGTACCAGCCCAGTTCGAGATACTTTTCAGAATCAATCAGATCCAAATACGGCGCATCGGTATCCATAAAGCGATATTTGGCGGCTGGATTACTGGCATAGTCGAGGCTGTTCTCATCAGTGCTCATGACCTTGCCAAAAGTCGCTTTGATCTCATCTAAATTATCGACGGTCAGTGACGCTACATTTTTAGTGCCCCATCCTGCAACGTCATATTTCACTTGTGTACCTTGCTGAGCAGTAGCGCCGTCTAAATCGGCGTTCGGCGTAGCATTGTCCTGTACTAGCGCATCGTCAGCGACGGTTTGCTCGCTCATATCGGCATCTTGGTTTTGGGCGTCGTCTTTACTGCTATCACAACCACTGAGCGACACACCGACTGCCATTATCGTACCGACCAAGAGGGTCTGTAGGCTATTATTCCACATGGGCAATTTACTCACACTTTTAGATGATTCTCAAAATAGTATTAACGAGCAGGCAGATAGGCCGCTGATAATGGACATTATATTTTATAAATAAGCGTTCTTATACCTGGTATTTTATGACTCAGTTTGTTATGTCAGTTTCCTATGACTTAATTTTTGACAGTTCAGTTACTGATAGTTATGCAACTGCCAAAATATCAATATAAAAATTTCATGCTCTCTAGTTTACCCAACTGCTTAACACTTGACCACCCTTTACGTTACGGATAACGCTCCCAGACAGTACAGATTTGTTAAAGACCTAACCTGTCAAAAAACCTACCTATTCAAGTGTTTACTGGTTAGACCACTGATTTGTCAAATATCGCATTATCCCTTATGATGATTGTATATCAATGCCCTTCTACTGATCAATTTTTGCCTCTTACCGCAAGCAGACCTATTATGACCCAGCATTTTATCGTTATCGGCAATCCCATTGCCCACAGCAAATCCCCTGAAATTCATAAGTTATTTGCAGCGCAGACGGGCATTGAGATTAGCTATCAACGCCAATATTGCCCCGATGATGCAGCCAGTTTTACCGCGGTGCTTGAGGCGTTTTTTCAGGGCGGCGGGGTTGGAGCCAACGTGACTGTACCTTTTAAACAAATCGCTTATAACTGTTGCACGGCGCGCGGTGGTTTATCGGAACATGCCAAGGTTGCAGGCGCAGTCAATACGCTGTTACTAAATAAAGCGCTGGTGAAAAGTGGCGTGCCAATCACCGAGGCATTGTATGGCGATAATACCGATGGACAAGGACTGGTCAATCACATCTTAAGTTTGGATTGGCCATTGAATGGTGCACGTGTGGCACTCATTGGTGCAGGCGGCGCAGCACGTGGGGTGATATTGCCATTGATTGAAGCCGGTATCACACATCTTACGATTGCCAATCGCACGCTGAGCAAGGCAACAGCGTTAGTCACTGAGCTTAGCGCGGCAAGCACGGCTATTCATGAGCAGCAGATTGAAACTTGTCGCACGGCGGATTTAAATGGACCGTTTGATATTATCATCAATGCGACTTCTATTGGTTTATCAGCAGATACGCTACCACTAAGCGACACGCTAAACGGTGACTATGCTTATGACATGATGTACGGACGCACGCTGCCGTTTTTGCAGCATTTTTCTGCGCGTGGCGCACAGATTTCTGATGGTTACGGCATGCTCATCGGGCAAGCAGCGCTAAGTTTTGAACGTTGGACAGGTCATACGATCGATGTTTCACAAGCGACCGAAGCGCTACACAATCGTTAATCGAAAATTGATATGAAAAAAGTCGCATGAACTCAGCTCATGCGACTTTGATTAATACTTGATTTCAAATGTACTGGTGGTTTGACACTCATCAATTAGCCAAAGCGCGCCAGCAGCCAGTTTTCGATACGCCGTAGTGGTATGCGTAAGTTGGTTGAATGCATCACTACTCCGCCGCTCAGACCCACCAAGCAGCCAATCACAGTATCAAAAAGGCGTGTGCGAATCACTTCTTGATAGGCGGACTCAGAAAATGGTAGGCCACTGCCGTATTCTGCAATAAATATCGTCAGCGGCGTGATAAATATGACTGCCAAACCATAATGTCGATCCACTAACGTTTCGATACAAAGCATCATCGTCAGTATCGCCAGTGCCACCCCCCATATTGATAATCCCCAAGACAACATCCAACTCGCCAAAACCACACCCAATACTGTACCAAGTAAACGATGTATTTGCTTAATCCACATGGTACGCAAATGAATACCTTGGATAATCAAAAAGCAACTAACTGCTGCCCAATAGGGGTTGGACAGCTGTAAAGTAACGGCGATGAGCAAGGCTAAACTGACAAAACTGGCGACAATCAAACTTTCAGTAATGGTATCTGACTCGTAGCTATAAATAGGCGTCGGCGTCGCTGGGCGCGTTGCCAGTAAAAACAACGAATACAGCAATGCCATCACTAAAGCAAAGCCACTGCCAAGCATCACCAGTCCAGTTGCACGCAAAATGTCTTCCAAAGGCAGCGGTATAAATAGCGCAATAGCGCCTGCCATCATCACAAACAGTCCCGCTGGTGGTGGCTGACGATAATAACGTCCAAAAATCACAATGCCAAACGCCATGAGCGTAAATATCGGCAGCTTTAATAGCGGGACTTGCTGAGCAATTAGACCGAGCGCAAAGCACAGCGACATGGCAAAACCCCAAGCCATCACCGTCACCAATCGATACGGCAGCTTGCCCACTAACGGTATATTCAAAATAACCATTGCCCCCAAGGACGCTTTAATGCCTGACGATAAAGCACCAAAATAAGCGCCCACAAACACGGGGAAGCTAATCGCAATCGCCGCGATAATTGGCATATGCCACGGTCTCTTACTACGGTTCACTGTCAGCAGATGCGCCAGCTCCCCATCAATTAAAGCCTTTATGCGAGCAAATAACGCTGTCAGCCAAGATGCTCGCGTTGCCTCGCGCTTGGATGCGCTCATAATTGGCTTTCCTTATATCGTAAATGCAGTTAAAAAATGTTTTCCTGATACGGTTACATCTATCATAAATAGGTACTTAACCACAGACAATAATAAAAACCGAATCCATCAATACATAAATTAATGTTTTGATTTAAAATATTAATTATGAATATTAGTTATTAGTTATATATTTGTCGCTATAGAAGATTTATACTGACAGTAACGCCGCGACAGCTGTTTTTTATCAAGGATGCCTTAACGGCAATCAAAATGGATGAGCTGTTTTTGATAAATCTGAATGACGAGCCGTGATATCGTCTATTCTTACCCCAAATAATTAAACACCCTTTTACATGAAACGTGGCTCAAATACCGAGCTAACCATTTATGATAGCGAATAACTAAAGAGAGCGATTATGTTAACTTACAAAGCACCTTTACGTGATATCAAGTTTTTAATAAATGATGTTTTTGACTTTCAAACTCATTATAAAGATTTGGACAATGGCGAAAATGCCGATCCTGAAACCGTCGATATGATTCTTCAAGGGATGGCAGATTTTGCTGAAAATGTCTTAGCGCCTTTATATCAACCAGCAGATGCTGAAGGTTGTCATTTTGAAAATGGTGTGGTCACAACCCCTAAAGGCTTTAAAGAAGCTTATGATCAATTTGTAGAAGGCGGCTGGCAAGGTATTTCTTACCCTGAAGAGTACGGCGGTATGAACTTACCGACCTCATTGAACTTAATTAAAGCTGAAATGATCGGCACGGCGAACTGGCCATGGGCAATGTATCCTGGTCTATCAACTGGCTGTATCAATACCATTATGCAATATGGTACCGATGAGCAAAAAGAAACCTACTTGCATAAATTGGTCGAAGGCTCTTGGGCTGGTACCATGTGCTTGACTGAACCACAATGTGGTACGGATTTGGGTCAAGTTAAGTCTAAAGCCATTCCACAAGATGACGGCTCTTACAAGCTTAGCGGTACTAAGATTTTCATCTCAAGCGGTGAGCATGATTTAACGGAAAACATCGTTCATATTGTTTTAGCACGTTTGCCAAATGCACCAGAAGGCACACGCGGTATCTCATTATTTATCGTACCGAAATTCTTGCCAACTACTGAGGGTGAAATTGGCGAGCGTAATGGCGTGACTTGTGGATCGATCGAACACAAAATGGGCATTAGCTCATCGGCTACTTGTGTCCTAAACTTTGATGATGCCGTTGGTTACTTAATTGGTGAACCGAACAAAGGTCTAAAAGCCATGTTCACCTTTATGAACACAGCCCGTATTGGCACTGGTATCCAAGGTTTGGCGCATACTGAATTGTCATTCCAAAACGCGCTGCCGTATGCAAAAGATCGCCGTTCTATGCGCACCTTATCAGGCACAAAAGAGCCTGAAAAAGTTGCTGATGCCATCATCAACCATGCTGACGTACGTCGTATGCTATTGACCCAAAAAGCCTTTGCCGAAGGCGGTCGTTCGATGATTTATCATTCTGCGCGCTATGCCGATAAAATGGCACAAGGTATCATCAATGGCGATGATGAAGAGTTTGAAAAATGGGATGACAAATTGGGTTTCTACACACCAATCCTAAAAGGCTTCTTAACTGAGCTAGGCATTGAAGCGGCCAAACACGGTCAGCAAGTCTATGGCGGTCACGGCTATATCAAAGAATGGGGCATGGAGCTAATCGCTCGTGATGCTCGTATCGCCACCATGTACGAAGGTACAACTGGTATTCAAGCATTGGATTTACTCGGTCGTAAAGTGATCTTGCAGTCTAAAGGCAAAATCATCCGTGATTATACTTCAAGCATCATGAAATGGTGTGGCGAGTATGCACTTGATAAAGACATGCGTAAATTCGTTTGGGCACTCACCAAGCTATGTGCTGAGTGGAATACATTGACTGTCCGCTTGATGCTAATGGCACGTAAAGATCGTGAAATCATCTCTGCTGCATCAGACGATTTCTTGATGTACTCAGGCTATGTCATGATGGGTTATCATTGGGCGCGTATGGCAGCAGTCGCTTATGACAAGCTAGAAAACGGCGGCACTGAATCCCCAGAATTCTACAAAGCTAAGATCCAAACGGCTGAATTCTACTTTGATAAGTTGTTACCACGTACCTCGGGGCATGCCGAAGCCATGGTTGCACCAAGTGACAGCATGACAGCAATGAAGATTGAGAACTTTGCTTTTCTAGACTAAGTTTTTTAGAATAAGATAGCATCACAATTAAGCAATAATCAATAAAAAAAGCGCCTAGCATGTAGGCGCTTTTTTATGCTTAACTAAAAGTACAGACGTTCTCATTAAAGCCTATCGACAATAAATATACATCATAGATGAGGGTTAATGAGTAACTTATTATAGATAAATGGCCATTTTAGGAGCCAATAATGTTATCCATTGATCATCAAAAAACTTCTTTGGCCTCATCAGTTATACGAGTGCTACTGCTCAGTACAGCACTGATCAGTTTTAGCGCAACTAGTGCTACGGAGCTGGCTAAAAACCCTGACATTCCTATTAAATTTGCCCAAGGCGCGATCAGTAGCACGATCACTGGCAAATTAAGCCCCAATGAAGATGAGCGCTGGTATCGCTTTGATGCCACCAGCTGGCAATATGCCGTTATTAATATTGCGCCACTTATTGGTACGCCTGAGACCGCCAGTGTCGGCGTATTACATATACCAAACGGTACGCAAGATGGCAGCAAAGGCGGTATCGTGTATCAAGGCTGCCTACCCGCAACCGGAGAATATCGCTTACGTATTGCCCGCAATTTGATGGCGACTGAAGGTAAAACGGCTGGTTATAAGGTTGAGGTAATGATATTACCCACATATGCCAGTAAATCGCTATGTGAGTACTTATAACGATTGATGAATCGTCGTTTCGGACGATATCAGCATTTTAGCTACCCAGCATTTTTTTATGATACACCGCGCTAATTTCTTCAACTTCCACACATATCTGTAAGGCTGCTCGCCCTGATTGCTCTGCGCCTATCTCCTGCTCTATCGTCGTCACCAGCAGCCCTGCTAGCTGATTACGGATAACCATGTCACGACCAGTCATTAGTTTTAGATGCGCATAAATAAAGCCATACGCCTGCCCATCATCTTCAACGCCTACCAAAAATGTCTCAATGGGCACGATCCGTGCTTTAATATCAGTCGGCGTGCCAAAGTGCCCACTGTCCCATAATGCTTTATTTAACGCTTTAAGCAATGATTCTTCATGAGCAATACTGACATTGGGCGTCATTTGAATGGTTAGATGTGGCATGAATATGTCCTTATAAAATATGAGTGAGGGAATAAAATATTAGCCATCGTTTCAGGATTGATTGAACAGCCCGTCAGCGGCAACGATTTTTAGTCATCAGTAACTTTTTAGTCATCAATAATAGTACTAAAGCAAGCAGCAAGGGTCTCAGCTAATTGTGCTGGTGGCAGCTCAATTTCTAAACCACGGCGACCACCGCTGACATAAATCGTTGTCTGCTCTGCAGCCGAGCTGTCTATGATAGTCGGCAAGCGCTTCTTTTGTCCCAATGGGCTGACGCCGCCTAGCACATAGCCCGTACTACGCTCTACCTGCTTAGGATCCGCCATTTGCACTTTTTTGCAGGTCAGCAATTTATTCGAAGATAGCGCCTTAGCCATTTTTTTAAAGTTTAACGTTTTATCCACGGGTAAGATAGCAACGGCAAGCGCATCAGTCTCTGTCGATACCACCAAGGTTTTGAACACTTGTGACACATCCACGCCTAGCTTTTCTGCCGCCTCTAAGCCAAAAGAGGCGGCATTACTGTCATGGGCATAGTCGTGTAATTGATAGTTCAGAGCGCGTTGTTTGGCAAGATTAATCGCTGGTGTCATAATATTTCAGCTTATATCAATGATATTAATGGGTAGATTTAAACATAATTACTCTATAGTGACTCTTGGTTGTCGCCGAACCATTATTGCGCTAAATACATTAACTTTCAATTATTTGAGCTTATTAAGAGCGGCTTAACTCACTATATAGTAACCAGACCGTATTAATATTAGCAGTATATACAGACACTATATATCGCTTTGATGGCTTTTATGGCATCATAAGCGCAACATATTTGACTATTTTTGATACTGATTATGATACCGAAGTTCTTAAAAAAACGGATTTTTAAAGCGCCAGTCACAACCGACAGCGCTTCTAATACTGACGTCAATCCAATCGCCCCCAAGCCTTATTCCAATGCGCCGATTAATCAAATTTATCGCAAGCTATCGGGGCAGCTACTCGATGTCGCTGTTAAACCTAAGCTATTGGGTGAATTACCTGAGTTCGATACAGACGATCAAACGCTAAGATTTTATGTGTTGCAAGATTATTCGCGCTCCAATAGTATTTTGATTGATCTGCAGACGCAAGAGCACAACCTACCACCAGCATTGGTTGGGGTACATGATGCCGCCCATAATATCAAAGAAAACGCAGCCATCATATTTTTGAACCATCCAAGCGCCAAAGACAGTCAGCTATCGCCGCGCCTGTCACGTTTGGTGTCTGCTGTTTTGCAATATCCAGAACTAAAAGTACGTTTGGTGCCCGTCTCTATTTTATGGGGACGCGCCCCAGAAAAAGAGGATTCACTGTTTAAGCTGCTGACCGCTGACAACTGGCAAGATCCTAGCATCACCAAGCAGCTCTTTAATATCGGGGTAATGGGACGTGACACCTTTGTACAGTTCCATCCACCTCAAGATCTACGTACCCTTATCAATGATAGCCTTAAAGGTGATGAAGAAGGGTTTTCTATTTTTGATTCACTAGCTACTGATTCAAAAGAGAACTCTACAAAAGAAGGCAATGTAAAAGAAAGCTCTGTGAAAGACAGCCATTTAGACATCACCAGTAGCGTGGGCGATGCTGACGAAGCACCAAACTATGCTTTGGTAGCGACCGCTGACAGCAATCGTGAGCTGGTACGTATGCTACAGCAGCGGCTTACGGTTTATTTAGACAAGCAGCGTGCCAGTATGCTCGGTCCTGATTTATCAGACAGACGCAACTTAGTAGACAAGCTGGTGTATTCACCAGCTATCAAACATGCGATAGAGGCAGAAGCAGTAGAATCTGGTATCAGTGTACGTGAAGCCCGTGTCTTGGCTAAAGGTTATGCCAATGAGATGGTCAATGATTATTCACATTCCATCGTGCGCGGTTTTTATAAGTTTTTAACGTGGTTATGGACGCAACTCTATGATGGCGTAGAAGTCCATCATTTCGAGCGCGTACGTGAGCTTGCGACTGACTATGAGCTGGTTTATGTGCCTTGTCACCGTAGCCATGTCGATTACCTATTGCTATCTTACGTCATCTACAAGCGCGGTCTGAGCATTCCTTATGTCGCTGCTGGTGACAACCTAGATGTACCCGTATTAGGTCCATTATTACGCGGCGCGGTTGCCTTTTATATACGTCGTAGCTTTCGTGGCAATGCACTTTATACTGCCGTCCTCCGCGAATATATGCACACCCTTATTACGCGTAACACACCGATTGAATACTTTATCGAGGGTGGTCGCTCGCGTTCAGGACGTTTATTACCACCGAAAATGGGCATGCTAGCAATGACAGTGCACAGTCAATTACGTCATTCTGAGAAGCCAGTGGTTTTCATTCCGACTTATATCGGTTATGAGCGTATTATGGAAGGTGGCACCTATGTTGGTGAGCTAAAAGGCAAGCCAAAAGAATCTGAATCTTTACTAGGCTTACTCAAAGTTGGTCGTAAAATTGAGCGTATCTTTGGTAATGTACATCTAAGCTTTGGCACACCGCTGCATCTTAGCGACTTTATGACAAAATTCGATGTGCCAGCCAATAGCTTGCCGACGGATCGCACCGATACCCCGCTCGATGATAAAGCCAGCGCGATGGTCGATAACATCGGCGTCAAAATCATGCAGCACATCAATAAGGCGGCGGTTGTGACGCCCGTTTCGTTATTATCATTGGTATTATTATCAGCGCCTAAAGCGGCTTTAGATGAAGAAATCTGTCGTGAGCAAATTGCCCTTTATCAAGGTCTTGCTCAGCAGTTGTCCTACTCAGATGATACCGTCATTACAGATATGAGTCCGCAGCAAATCATTGATTATGGTATCAAACTAAAGCTCATTGAACGTACGCCGCATATCTTAGGCGACATCATTCAAATTGCCGGCAAGCAAGCGGCATTGCTCAGCTATTTCCGTAACAATATCCTTCATGTCTTTATTCTACTGTCTTTTTTAGCCGCTTTAGTGGCGCGTAACGGCCGTATCGAACGCAGTCGTTTGGACAATATTGCTAAGCAACTCTATCCATTTTTACAAAGCGAGCTTTTCTTATATTATCCAGCACATGGCTTGGCTGATACCTTGAACAAAAAAGTCGACAGCTTACTCTCGCATGGTCTGATTGTCGAATTGAGCGATGGCGTACTTAGCGTCCCTGAGTCAAACAGCAAATGCTATCAGCAGCTGCAAGTGCTAGCTACGCCTGTCGGACAGAGCCTTGAGCGTTACTTTATGACGCTTGCCCTACTCGCCCAGCAAGGCTCAGGCAATCTAACCGAAAGCGAAGTCGTTGATCTGTGTCATCTGCTGGGTCAGCGCTTATCTGTACTATATGCAGATGATATTCCTGATTTCTTTGACCGCGCCTTATTCACCAGCTTCATCAGTGCCTTGACTCGTCTTGATTACTTGCAAAAAGATGATGAAACTGGCGTATTGACCTTTGATCATCGTATCAATGATATTGCTCGTCATGCTAAGTACGTGCTAACGCCTGATATGATGCAGATTTTGCAGCAAGTCGCCAGCTTAGATGAAGAAGAAATTACTCATGCGATTACTGAGATTAGTAATAAAAAGCAGCGTAAATTTGGGCGTAAGCGTTAATCTGCAACCAGCTATAATATTTAATGAGCTAAACTGAATATATCGAGCAAAAAAAAGACCTCTAATTGATTAGAGGTCTTTTTTTATCTTCAAATTTGAAATTTCTAAGTAGCTGTTTTTTTAACAACTACTTTTTAAATAACAGTCCTAGGTTGAAATCTTTTTATATTTCATACGCTTAGGAGTGGCAGCATCACCCATCGTCTTTTTACGATAGGTTTCAAACTCAGAATAGTTACCATCGAACCAAACTGGGCCTTCATCTTCGAACGCCAAGATATGAGTGGCGATACGGTCAAGGAACCAGCGATCATGCGAGACGACCATGACCGTACCTGGGAAGACCTGAATCGCATCTTCTAGCGCACGTAAGGTCTCAATATCCAAATCGTTTGAAGGTTCATCAAGGAGCAATACGTTCGCGCCCTGCTTCAATGTCTTAGCAAGCTGCAAGCGGTTACGCTCACCGCCAGACAATTGACCGACGTGCTTTTGCTGATCTGAGCCTTTGAAGTTAAAGCGACCGATATAAGCACGACTTGGCGTGGTGTAATCGCCAACCGTAATAATATCAAGACCGTCAGACACTTCTTCCCAAACGGTTTTGCTGTCATCTAAGTTATCACGTACCTGACCAACATAAGCGACTTTGACACTTTCGCCCAAATCGACTGAACCCGTATCTGGCGTATCACGCTCAGTAATCATATTAAATAGCGTGGTTTTACCCGCACCATTTGGTCCGATGATACCGACGATAGCACCAGCTGGCACGTTAAAGCTTAGGTTTTCATAAAGCAGACGATCACCAAATGATTTGGAGATGTTATTCACTTCAATGACTTTATTACCTAAACGTGGACCGGGTGGAATATAAATTTCAGCGGTCTCATTGCGCTGTTGGAACTCTGTTGAGTTCAACTCTTCAAAGCGCTGTACACGAGATTTAGACTTGGCTTGTTGACCTTTTTGGTTTTTGCGAATCCAATCTAGCTCTTTTTTCAGTGCTTTAGCAAATGATTCTTCTTGCTTATTCTGCTGCTCTAAACGGGTGTTCTTTTGCTCGAGCCACTCAGTATAGTTGCCTTCATACGGATAACCATGGCCACGATCTAGCTCCAAAATCCACTGAGCAACGTTGTCTAGGAAATACCTATCATGGGTAATGGCAACGATTGTACCGCTGTAGTTCTGTAAGAACTGCTCTAGCCATGCAACAGATTCGGCGTCTAAATGGTTGGTTGGTTCGTCAAGTAACAGCATATCAGGGCGTGACAATAGCAAACGACATAGTGCCACACGGCGTTTTTCACCACCAGACAGCTTACTCACATCCGCATCCCAAGGTGGCAGACGTAGGGCATCAGCCGCTTTTTCTAACTGAGTATTTAAGTTATGGGCATCCCACGCTTGAATGATGTCTTCCATCTTGCCTTGTTCTTCAGCAAGCTTATCAAAGTCAGCATCAGGCTCAGCGTATTCTGCATAAATGGCATCTAAACGTGCGAGCGCATCTAAGGCTTCACGCATACCGTCTTCGACGTTACCACGTACGTCTTTGCTGTCATCAAGCTGTGGTTCCTGCGGCAGATAACCTATTTTGGTGCCAGTTTGCGCGCGTGCTTCACCACTAAATTCAGTATCCACGCCCGCCATAATGCGTAGCAAGGTTGATTTACCTGAACCATTGATACCTAGGACACCGATTTTGGCACCTGGGAAAAATGATAAGTTAATATTTTTTAAAATTTCACGCTTAGGCGGAACAAGTTTTGACACGTTGTTCATCGTGTAAATATATTGAGCCATTAACACTCCGATAGACTGCATAAAAGAGGCGAGCAAATCATACTTAGCAATGATGCCAAGCGTGCTGCACCTCAAAATCAGGGTTACAAATTATAAGCCATTATCGCATTGTGGCGCATACCCTGCAAGCCAACAGATTGTTTTAACGATTGTTTTACGGCTTTTGTCACAGAGTGCTCAGCTTTGTAGCTAAAAGCGGTAACGAAACCTACTATCGAACCCTTTCGCTTAACATTCTGACTTATAACTGTTTTATAAAGACCACAAAAAATAGCATCAAAACTTTCGCAAATTTAATCAATAGCCGTTAGCATGTTAGGATAACTTAACAGATTCACTCGACCTGACCTAAGTGATATCTGCTAAATTGGTGCACAGGTGAACACAATATTTATGACGTCAATCATTTTGATAGTATTAACAAAGGTACTGATAATATGACCAACGGCTATCGCCCTGAAATGATTCAACATGCATTTATCGATTTTATTGGATCACACTTACAGCCGTTTTGGTCTTTCACTGTTCCAAAGCTGCGCCTTGTTGCGCGGTATACCCTTAGCGATGACTTAATAGCGCTCAGATTTGAGACCAATCATGCTTTTCGACGGCAATTAGTGAGTTGGCAGGGTGGTCAACATCTTAACTTAAGCGTTCTTATTGAAGGTGTGTATCATCAGCGCAGCTATTCATTATTAGGTTTGGCGCACCAACCGCTCTGGTGGCACGACGTTACTACTGGCAACAGTATTAATAGTGGCGCTCGCAAAAATCAACCACCTTACCTTGCGATTACCATTGCTATAAAGCCACAAGGCTTGGTTTCGGATTATTTAACCAAACATATGGCATTTGGCAGTGTCATCAACAGTAGTGTCCCCAGTGGCTCTTTCACTTTGGCACAGGCATCTATAACAGTACAGACAAAATCAGCTGCCGAAAAACCTGCTTCTTTATTATTTATCGCGGGTGGCAGCGGTATTACGCCCATGTTAGGGCTCATCACGCAAGCACTGGACAACGGACATCAGGTGACGTTGCTATATTACAGTCGCACTGAAATGCTCCCGTTCAAAAACCAATGGCAACAACTGAGCACAGCGTATCCAGCTTTCACCTATCATCTGGTCAATACCGAGAAATCTGATACTTATTTGGCTGGCAAGCGACACTTGAGCGTAGACAGTTTGTTGGCATTAAACCTACCGCTGGCAGATACGCAAATATTTGCATGCGGGTCACAGGCTCTGTTGACTGGATTATATAAAGCAGCGGCAGAGGTAACCCTACCGCACAATAAAAACCTGCGAGATAATATCATTGTAGAAAACTTTGGTCATACGTTGCCTGATTTCAATTTTGATGACAAACAGGCGCTCGATAGAAAAAAACACGCAGCACAACATACTGTTTATTTACGAGCGAGGCAACGGCAGTTTGACAGTAGCACGACATTATTGAATGCCGCAGAGGATGCAGGAATTCGCTTAGCGCATGGTTGTAGACAAGGTATCTGTCAGTTATGTCGCTGCAATAAAGTCAGCGGTGTGGTCAAAAATATCCACACAGGAAAAATGAGCAGTGATGGTTATGAATCTATTCAAACTTGCATCAACATTGCCATGACTGATGTGGTGCTAGATATTTAGCAACACGGTGATAAAAATAAATACTCATAACGGCTCATAAGATAGAAACACAGCCTGCTGTTACCTTATAGCCTACGGTAAAAACTTAAACAACTTATTGAACCGAATCCAGTACCGACTATCCGTACCATTTCGGTTAAGGATTATTTATGCGCTTGCTACCACCCGTCACTACTGCACAATCTGCTGTACCCGTTTTGACTCCACTAACTGATGCAAAACAGCAAAAAGCAAAGCAGTTGACTCGCTACCCAACGTTGACAGGAGCGCCCTTACCAAAGGCGCAATCTGATGCCCTCGCTCATGAATTAAATGTGCTTTACCGAAGCGTGATGGATTCGTTAGGTAGTGATGACGCACGATACATTAAACGAGTGTATGCCGCGGTAGTCTATAGTGAAATGACAGCGCGTGGCTTACTGGCAGCGGCTGGATGCATGCAGTCAAAACGTAAAATAGTCGCGACTTGGCTATTGGGTACCTCACTACTGAGTCTCAGCAAAATTCTAAACAATATGGAACTTGGGCATAATGTCATGCATGGTCAGTATGACTGGATGCAGCACCCGTATCTCAATAGCCAAAAGTTTGATTGGGATATTGTCTGTCCTGCCCCCTTGTGGCAACACTCTCATAATTACTTGCATCATACTTTTACCAATATCGTTGGTCGTGACCACGACGTTGGCTATCACTTAATTCGCGTGACTGATGAGCAACCTTGGACGCCAAGCGATCGCCATAATATGTTTAAAACAGCGATATTGGCTCTAGGTTTTGAGTGGGCGGTCGCCTTTCATGACATTCAAATCAGTGTCGACGAATACGCGGACTCCCCTGATCGACACCAAACCATGCAACAGAAATCTCGCGCATTATTTGCCAAAATCGCCCGGCAAGTAGGCAAAGATCATATTGTGCTACCCACGTTAGCAGGGCTGACATTAGGTCGAGGTAGTGCTATGACGACACTGAGCGGTAATGTTACTGCAAATATCGCTCGTAATCTGTGGACATGGGCGGTGATATTCTGTGGACACTTTACCGAGCAAGCCCATATCTATAGCCATCTCGATGCCGATGAGACTAAAGGCGACTGGTATGTGCGTCAAATTCTTGGCTCCAGCAATATTCAAGGCGGTAAGCTGTTTCACATTTTGACGGGTAATTTATCGCATCAAATCGAGCACCATATTTTCCCTGATATGCCAGCCAGTCACTATGCTCGTATCGCACCACAATTACAGGCGATATGCCGCAAGTACAATCTACCCTACAATACTGGGCGCTTTGGTACACAATTCCGGCAAATGCTGGGACGTATCCGCCACTTTAGCAAGCCAAGTGCTGAAGAATGGCCGTCTTATTTACACTCACAAACTACGTCAATCGCTGAAACAAATCATGCCGTAACAGAAAGACCAAAAGAGCTGCCCGCTATACGTGGATTAGGTAAATATCTTCCCTCTGTCATGCGCCAAGCCTTATTTTATGCTTGATGTGCAGCTCATATGGAGACCACTGGTCGACCCGCCTTAGTCTTAACATTTACTCTATCGACTCTTACGGTAAAGAACTATAAATGTGAATCGAAAGGACTCATACTTTAGTGAATAATCTATTTGGTCATTCAAGCTCTCTTCATTTAAAAATACGCTTGATCCATACTAAAAAAAACCAATAATATTTAATGATAATAATCAATAATAACGGAGAATATCCATGAAAAATCAAAACCCTGAACAAAACCTAACCATCACCCATGATGAACAGGGTAAACGCTTTGAGACCTCTATTGACGGTCATACTGGCTATATTAGCTATCAAGAGCGTGACGATAAATTAGTTTATGATCACACTATCGTACCTCAGGAGCTAGGCGGGCGCGGCATTGGCTCAGCATTGGTTAAGCATGCCCTCAACTATGCTCGTGGACAAAATAAAAAAGTGGTACCACAGTGCTCATTTGTCTCGTCATATATCAGCAAACATCCTGATTACCAAGACTTGCTATAGTCCACTCTTTAGCGATGAGCCATAGAAAATGCAGTATGCTAATAAGCGTCATAATTTCTTTAGAAATGTTTTAAGCATTTACTATGGTTCAGCTTGGCCAATAAAAATGGAACGTTAATACGCTACTACCCTCCTATTTATTTGCTATCTGCCCTCGTATGTTTATCTTCGAATATATGGCAAGATAGCAAATATAGGCGGGTTTTCTGACCTATAGTGCCGATAGAACAAAAGGTCTTTACAGTGATGTAATAGCCTCAATGATACAACTGAAAAAGAGGATTGATATTTCATAAAATAGCTTTGACAGATACAATGTAATGCCTGATATAGTTTTTAATAAACCAAACCAACATAATAATAAAGGTGATTAATATGAGTAGTTTATCTGATAAGCAAGTAAATTTGCAGCTGGAAGAATTGCCCGGTTGGCAGCGCGAGGGCAATGCTATCGTAAAAACATATCACTTTAGCGATTTCATCGAAGCCATAAGCTTTATGAATCAAGCAGCGTTCCATGCCGAAGCGCTTGAGCACCATCCCGAATGGCGTAACACTTATAACGTGGTAGAGGTGCGCTTAACTACTGGCGATACTGGCGGTATTACCAGTCATGATATTCGACTGGCTAAACGGATGGAACACATTGTCCAGCCGAAACGTTTATAGTGATGTGTTTATTTTCATAATGTTTATAAAAATTTTTCATTAGTAAATACATTATTAAATACCAAAAAAAGTCCTCAATTGAGGACTTTTTTATTTAACAATTTACAGGTATTAATTACATCTTGCGGCTTACAAATGCCACAATAAATAAAATGACAGCGACTGCTAAGAAAATATATGCCAAATTAGCAGACAATCCTGCGACACCGCCAAAACCCAACAAACTTGCTAACAGTGCGATCACGGCAAAAATAATAGCCCAGCGAAACATAACCTTCTCCTTAAAAATTATTATTAGAAAACCAGATATTTAGATTGATGCAATGGACAATTATTAATAAGAAATAACTACTATTATTAATGAGTACCTTGCTCTCTCTAAGATTCCTTTTTCTTTACTTTTTGTTTTTTTGATATTTATTAATTTTTTAACCATTAATACTGCTTACGACCATAGATTAGCAATATTTATCTTTAGAAAACGTTCATTTTGGTAATGATATCGGTAGGTTATGTAACCTTTGTAGCAAATCTTAACATCGAACCTTTTTTTCATCCCTTTATGGGAGTTATGTGTATAGATGGTTAGTTATCACTTAGCCATCAACATTTTCATCATATAATCTGCTATAAACAGTAACTTACAAGTCATTTTTACTGGTCAAAAATACTTTAATATATCTTTTTCAGGCAGATATAAGTCTGAGTCATGACTTATATATATAGTTAACCTGATTGCTATCAAAAAATCAGACCTCAAACTCTGACTGTTAAATGGCAACAAATTTTAAACGTCACACGACTCATCAAAATAGCTATTAAGGATAATAAATATGGATACCAATACTAATACGGATATCTCAAACAATACACAACAGCGCAGCGATGGAAAGCGCCCTTACGCGGTCGTCTTATATGGTGCAACCAGCTTTGTTGGTCAAATCACAGCGCACTATTTAACAGAGTTTTTATCTAATACTAAAGACAAAGATGGCGCCGATGTCACGTGGGCGATTGCTGGGCGTGATGAAGCAAAACTGAACGAATTGCAATCTAAACTTGGCAGCACTGTCGATATTATTCTTGCTAATAGTGACGACTCGGACAGCCTTGACGAGATGACCAAACAAACCCAAGTCATCATTTCAACCGTCGGCCCTTATCTCAAATTCGGTGAGCCGCTGATCAAATCTTGTACCACTCATGGGACAGATTATGTCGACCTCACTGGTGAAGCTATCTTTATCAAAGATATGATGGACAAGTATCAGGACGCGGCAAAGCAAAGCGGCGCTCGTATTGTCAACTCGTGTGGCTTTGATTCGATTCCATCGGATTTGGGCGTCTACTTTACCCAAACCCAAGCAGAAGAAAAATTTGGTCGCGCTTGTGATGTGATTCATATGCGTGTCAAAGCGGCGAAAGGCGGTCTATCGGGTGGCACCATTGCCTCGATGGCGACTATTTTTGAAGAAGTTGGAAAGGACAAGTCACGTCGTAAGCAGGTAGCAAATCCTTATCTACTCAACGATGATAAAGATGCGCCAAACGTGCGCCAAGCTAATGTTAGTAAGCCAGAATACGATAGTGAGCACAAACGCTGGCTTGCGCCTTTTGTCATGGCCAGTATCAATACCCGTATCGTGCATCGCACCAACCAATTGCTTGGCTATGAATATGGTCGTGACTTTAAATATGACGAAGCAATGTGGATGCAAGATGGTGTGAAAGGTCAATTATCAAGCTATGCAATGAGTGCAGGCTTGTTTGGATTTGCCACTGCTATGATGGTCAAACCGAGCCGTGAATTATTAGCTAAGCACGTGCTACCTAAGTCAGGTTCTGGTCCGTCTGCAGAAGAGCAAGCAAACGGCTACTTTGACATTCGCCTCTTTGGAGAAACGGCTAATAAAGACACCATCAATACGAAAGTAACGGGTGACAAAGATCCAGGTTACGGCAGTACCTCGCGTATGCTAGCGCAAGCAGCGTTATGCTTAGCACAAGATATCAGCAAAGAAGAAATTGGTGGTGGTTTTTGGACACCAGCCTCTGCCATGGGTAATCATCTACTGGCGCGTTTAGAAGAGCATGCGGGTCTTAGTTTTGAAGTTGTCGATTCGTAAGATTACCCATTTATAAATCGAAGCAATCTACCTCTTAATATCTAAGTAATGACCGTATCTTAGCAACGAGATACGGTTTATTATTGCCTATTCTTTCTAATTATTCAGATTGCAATCTTTTGAGCGATTGTTAATAAATAATAATAACGTGATTCTTTGGTAAACGATATTGGCACTTCTTGCCTTTTTAATACATTAAGCTACACATTTCTAGAGTAATGTCACAGCCATATTGCAGTGAATGACGTAGGATAAAAAAAGTTAGGCGATTTTTTACCCCATATTTTTTTATCCCATATTGTATAGCAGCTTTGAGAGGAATAATTGGCTCATTAAAATTTCATTTAGACTTTAAACGCGTCAGAGTAATTTTCTAGTGCAATAAAAATCATATTAATAAAAATTAAGTTTTACTTATTTATCATAAATTTGGAATAAATCAATAGACCCTCATCTAATTAAAAGGAAATAACAATGAAAATCAATATATTAACCGCTGCTGTGATGACATCCAGTCTTGCTGTGTTTGCAAGCTCTGCTAACGCCGCTATGACTACCGATAGCCACGGCAATGTTGGCTATGACAGTTATAAGGAGTGTGTCACCGCTGTCAAAGACGGTTCGGCCAAATTTTATACCCCTTATACTTATCAAAACCCAAAGCGCCAAGCAGGTGAAGCGACTGTCAAAAAAATGCGTTTGTCTGAAGTAATGATTCCTCAAACAGTGGTCAATGCAAACAACTTAACAGCCAGTGATTACTCAGCAGGTGCTTGTGATTTAGGGGTTGGGCAGTCAAATGGTCGCTACGGTGTGTCAGGCGCATTGGTTGGAAAATACGTCCCTATCGCCGCTGATATGCCTGTCAACGTCTATATGGATAAGGCTGGCAATCCAGTACGTTTAAGCATGCAGCAGTGCGATAACCACTTCGGTGCCAAGTTTCCAACGCCTATTACGAGCGAAACAAAAGAAGCTACAGCACCAGAATCACAACTCGCGATTATCGAAGATCGCCGTGTAGAGCCTGTCATCGTTGAAACCACACGTGTTATCCGCCCTACTAAATATAGTGTCAAAGAAGTCATCATCGTACCGAACGATCAAATCAAGCGAGTAAACACAGCGTCAGGTACAGCCATTGCTATCGAAGACGAGGCTAATCGTACTGTAATCGTTGGTGAAGAAGCAGATGCGGATGTCATCGACAATACTGAAATCAATCAAACTTTCCCAGTCATTCGTGTTCCTAGTAGCAGCACTCAACAACGCGTCGTTGATCCAAACACTGGCAAGTATATTGTTATTGAATAAGACTTTAATGAAATACAGACGAACCAAATTCGTTTAGACATCGTTGCTATAAAAATTAGAGATAGGAAAATTAGAGACGGGAAAGTAGAAAACAATACTATTTTTCTATCTGACAATAACCATACAATAGTTGCACAAAGTCACCTGCTAACATCCATCTGTTAGAATTTTAATCTATGGACTACTGAACTAACGCTTGTTTAATTGGTATTCTCCCTTTTAGATTTTTATCACTGATTTAGGTCAGCTTATAAAGCTCTTTATCCAAATCCATCATGATAGTCTCTTAATGGTTATCATGATTTTATTTTGTCTATCAATTAAATGTTAGATATATTAAATATATAGATTTGAATTACTAAATGAATGTGTGATATGCAACTGCTGTATACAGCAGTTAGCAACATAAGCGTCAAGTTTGAAATTTTTTAAACTGACATTATAAGATTGTAAATTAAGGAATTGATTAATGAAAAAAAGTACTCTGTCTTTATCGCTACTGATTGGCGCTGCGCTCACAATCCCAAGTTTGGCTATGGCAGCACCTGCTGATACTGCAGCAGTAGATGTGCAATCAGCGGCTACTGCCACTACACTTGAGATGGAAGGTGACAATACAAATAATGCCTCAACAGACAATCAATCTAGCCCATTTCAGATTAGTGAGACACAGATTATCTCAAGAGCAAGCGTTGACAACAGTGCTAAGCAACAGCCGATGACTACTGAGCTTCAGGCTGAGCAAGAAACAATGGATGCCGAGCAAGAGTTGATTCAAGATTCTGAAGAAGCGATGCAAGAAGAAGACTCGTTAAACACACAAGAAGAATTATAGAATACGAAATAGAGTACGATATGAACCCCGCTGTTAACTGAAATCATTGAAAAGAGGTTATTCAGCGAGTTAGGTTTTGAGTAGTTATTAGTGTTCATTAACAATTTCTATCTTTATATACATTCCATAAAAAAGGCAGCCTAATGGCTGCCTTTTTTGTCACTATTAACATTGACTATTTTTTGGTTTTAGTCACACCAGCTTCCTGTAACAGCGCCCCAAGCGTACCCATTTTGCTAGGTGCTTCTGCTTTATCAGCCCTTGGCGCTTTGCTACGATCATTATTAGCATGGTCTTTATCCTGACGATTACCGCGAGATTTCGACGGGCGCTTATCAGGCGCTGGACGGCTACTGTTCGGGCGTTTGCTATTTGTATGATCGCTACGTGGACGACTGACTTTCTCATCATTACCAGTACTTTCAGCCGATTTCGCTGCTGGGCGCGCAGGCTTTTCAGATTCTGGCTTCATACTAAAGCCAATACGACCACGTTTTTCATCGATAGAGATGACACGTACCGAGACGATATCGCCCGGCTTGACGCGGTTCATCGGGTCAGCGACAAAGTCATTGGCCATTTGTGAGATATGTACCAAACCATCTTGATGAACGCCAACATCAACGAAGCAACCAAAGGCTGTCACATTGGTCACCACGCCTTCAAGCTGCATGCCCTCGCTCAAGTCTTTAATACTGTTAACGTCTTCACGGAAGTTAGCAGTCTTAAATTCAGGACGTGGGTCGCGTGCTGGTTTGGCTAGCTCCTCGATGATAGCAGTTACACTAATATTGTCATCATTAGCAGCCAATGCAGTGGTATCTATCGTATTTAATATGTCGTCATTACCGATGACTTCTGGCAATGCTTTACCAGTTTGTGCCAATAAGCTATCGACCAGCGCATAGCTTTCTGGATGCACACCAGTGGCATCAAGGGGATTACTACCACCATGGATACGCAAGAAGCCTGCTGCTTGTTCAAAGGTCTTAGCGCCTAAGCGTGGAACGTTTTTTAATGATTCACGACTGTCAAAAGCACCATGCTCTTTACGATAGGTCACGATTTGCTGCGCGACATTTTTATTCAAACCAGCGATATGTGCCAAGATAGCAGGGCTTGCGGTATTTACATCAACGCCAACCGCATTTACGCTATCTTGCGTGACTTTATCAAGACTATCTGCCAATTGTGTTTGGTTGACATCATGCTGATATTGACCAACGCCAATGGCTTTTGGATCAACCTTGACCAATTCTGATAAAGGGTCTTGCAAGCGACGGGCAATAGAAACCGCACCGCGTACCGAAACGTCTAAGTTACCAAGCTCATCAGTGGCAAGCTCACTGGCAGAATAAACAGAAGCGCCAGATTCATTGACGATAACTGATTTGGCTTGTAACTCAGAGTTGGCAGCCAAAATTTCTTTAATCATCGCATCTGTTTCGCGGCTCGCCGTACCATTACCGATAGCCACTAAATCAACGTTGTAAGTACTTAATAATTCATCGATGACTTTTTTGGCTTCACCCATCTTATTATCAGGGGCAAATGGATAAACTGTGGCGACGACAGGCTTGTCTTCACTGTCTAGCATGACGTGACCTTGAGCATCGACGATAGCCATTTTTACGCCATGACGGATACCAGGGTCGACACCTAAAATAACTTTACGGCCAGCAGGCGCTGACATTAATAAGTGCTGTAAATTATTAGCAAACACGTCAATCGCGTCAGCTTCAGCGGTAAGACGTTTTTCTGTCAATAAACGATGTTCAATATGCGGACGCCATTTGTCTTTCCATAAACTGGTCGCCGCTTCTGTCAAAAACTCTTGACGCTCGGCTGGAGCTTTTGTATCAACGTCAAAATGCTTAATGATTTTTTCGATAAAGGGTGCGTCTTCGCCTTCTATTTTGAGGCCTAAGACGTTTTCTTGACGACCACGTAGCATCGCTAATAAACGATGATTTGGCAGACGCGCAAGGCTTTCGCTATGCTCGAAGTAATCTTTAAACTTCTCGCCGACTTCGCGTTTTTCTTCACTAGCAACGGCAGATACGATACTGGCCGTCTTGGCAAAGCCACTGCGCAAGTTGTCTAGCAAAGCCAAAGCCTGCGTCCATTCATCAACGATGATGGCTTGTACACCAGCCAATTGCTTGGTGATATCGCTAAAATCAACTTCGATCTCATTACCACTATCATCGGTAATGCTAGATTGTACTTGATAGTCTGCTAATGCGTCAGTTGGCGTGACTTCTTGCATCAAGACGGCTTGCGCTGCCACATCAAGACCAGCAGCACGTGCTTTAGCAGCTGGTGAACGGCGACGCGGGCGGTATGGCAAGTAGATGTCTTCAAGCTCAAGTTTCGACGTCGCATTATCGATACGCGTCTGTAGCTCGTCCGTCAGATTGCCCTGCGTGCTGAGCAGCTCAGTAATTTTGAGGCGACGGGTTGCCATATCGCGCTCATAATTGAGTGACTTCTCTAAAGCGCGCAATTGCGCATCGTCAAGATTCTGCGTCTTTTCTTTACGGTAACGGGCAATAAATGGAACGGTCGCGCCTTCATCGTAAAGTTTGACAAACGCATTGACTTGAGCAGTCTTAATGCCAAGCGCGCGAGCAAGCTTGTCGTGAATATTCGCGTGTGTGGTTGCATCCAAAACCTGTGCATTTGTCGAGGTTTGAGATGGCGTTAAGGTATCAGTGCTACTCATAGACGTATCAATCGTTGAGAAATGTAGTTTTGCATTATAGCAAAAGCTGCATGAATAAAAATCCTTTTTATCTTTTCGTTATTTATCGCTAGTTTTATGACGAAAATCGTCTCATATCATAGGTTCTGTCGCTTTGTTAAACAAACGCATACAGCATTTGTCCTGATGGGTGATGCAATTAGTGGTGCAATCTTATACACTAAAGTATCGAAGGCGCAAATATTGGTACGCGCTGACGCATTGAACAATAGTATTCAAATTTATGATGGATTGAGACGGACCTTTACTTTTGACCACTCATTGAATAAAGACAGTTTTTTTGTATAGTCGATTCAAGATAATTTAGCGATAAGGAAAGCACGTTAAAATACTATAAATAGTAGACTCAACGAGCCTGACACCGTATTTTTTTTATATCATTTTAACTATATAACCTTTAGCCTTGACTGTTAACGATAATTTTTACTAATAATAATTTTTATAAGAGGATGCCTGTATGTCTGAAAATAACAGCCCTGATACCTTAACTCAACGAATTTTAGTCGTTGATGACGATGCACGCTTGCGCTCTTTATTACAGCGCTTTCTAGAAGACGATGGTTTTGTCGTTCGTACCGCTCATGATGGTAGTCAAATGGATAAGCTGTTGCAGCGTGAGCTTTTCTCATTGGTGGTACTCGATTTGATGCTACCAGGCGAAGACGGCATCAGTATTTGTAAGCGTCTACGCGAAGACAATGGCGACATTCCTATCATTATGCTAACAGCCAAAGGTGGTGATGCTGATCGTATCGCTGGTCTAGAAGCGGGCGCAGATGATTATCTGCCAAAACCATTCAATCCAAAAGAGCTATTGGCTCGTATCAAAGCGGTATTACGTCGTCAAAATCGCGAGCTGCCTGGCGCACCAAGCCATCAGCTTGAAGTGGTTGAGTTTGGACCGTGGACGCTTGATTTATCGACACGTACGCTTAAACGTGATGGCAATGTTGTTACCTTAACGACAGGTGAATTTTCGGTGCTAAAAGCACTCGTACAGCATCCACGTGAGCCATTAACCCGTGACAAACTAATGAACCTTGCGCGTGGTCGTGAATGGGGTGCGATGGAGCGTTCTATCGACGTGCAAGTGTCACGTTTACGTCGTTTGATTGAAGACAACCCTTCACAAGCGCGTTATATCCAAACCGTTTGGGGCGTAGGCTATGTATTCGTTCCTGACGAAGCCGAAGTAGAAACCGTTAAAAGTGAGTAACTTTTGACTAAGTGTGTCCTCATTTTGAAAATTTCGATTATCGATTGAATTGAGGACACACGCTAATATCATTTCCTTTTAATATAGGCCGTGTTTGATTACTCACAAATACAGCCTATATGATGAGTGTCTTTGTGAAAAAACCTATTATTTTTCAAAACATACCCTGTACCTTGGTGACAGGGTTTTTGGGTGCTGGCAAGACCACAGTGATTAATCAGCTGCTTGCTATCAAACCTGCCGATGAGCGCTGGGCATTGCTGATCAATGAATTTGGTCGTATCGGTATTGATGGTGCGCTGCTGGCAAGCGCGCAAGAGAGTAAGCCTGAGCAAGATAATATTGCGATACGCGAAGTCAGTGGTGGCTGTATTTGTTGTACCAGTCAGCTGCCATTACAAATTGCTATCAGTCGGCTACTTAGTGAGCATCATCCACAGCGGTTGCTCATCGAACCCACAGGGCTTGCTCATCCACGTGAGCTTATCATGCAGCTCAGTGCACCGCATTGGCAAACAGCGCTCAATATGCAGGCAGTAATAACGGTACTGAGTGGCGTGCAATGGCAGCAAGATAAATACCGTCATCATGACGGTTTTCAAGCGCATGTCCGTGATGCCGATGTGTTAGTCATTAATCGCTATGCTCAATTAAGCGATAGCGAAAAACAAGCACTGCAACAATGGATAGCCAAGCTCAATGCACAGGTAAAAATTATTTGGGCAGCATCTGAGCAGATATCTCATGATACAAATGACTCATCCAATATTCTTTTATCAGAATCAAGCGTGTCAGAGTTGAAAACGCAGCTAACCAAGCCCAGTCAGGTTATCTCGAAACAACGCACAGTCAATATTGTTCACCCTCAAAAATCGACTACTAGCTTGCAACCGCAGAGTAAGGCTCTATCGATATCGACCACCTTGCCATCCGACGCTTTTACAAACAAAGATAATGCGCAGACCGACACAGATATTGAGCTACCTTACCGTTATCATGAGAAACAGCAAGATTTACAGTTGGCGGGTTGGCGACTGCCAGCGCACTACATATTAAAAGCGGATGAGTTACAGAGCTGGTTATTAACGCTACCGAACTGGCAACGTATCAAAGGTGTGGTTCATACGTCTGATGGCTGGCTACAAATCAATTTTACCCCTGACAGCTTAACAACCAGTACGGTCAGCGCACAAGTTGATAGTCGGCTAGAGATTATATTACAGTTGGATGCAAATACTAATAATGACAACGATACAGCGGCAGAAAGCGACCGCTCAGAAGAAAAATATAGGACAGCATTTTTATCTTCTATAGAGACGCTACCTTCTATCGATTGGGATACCTGCGACCGTGAACTAATGGCACTGGTTATATAGTAATAAACAAAAAAAAGGCAGACATTGCTGTTCGATATAGCAATGTCTGCCCTCTTTCTTTTTTAACGTAATTGACTGTCTTTGCTACCGCGCCGGTTAAACAACTCAGCGGCTCTCGCCTCTTGTTCAAGTTCTGTCTGACAGCTGACGCAATGCTGAATACCAGGCACTGCTAACCGCCGTGCTTCTGGAATAGGCTTGCCGCATTCATCACATATCTCGGCACTGATGCCAGTTGGCAAAGCACGTCTTGCCCGCTCTAATGCATCATTTACCGTTGCATCCATTTGCTCATGCTCAGCACCATCTCTTGACCAACCACCTGCCATAACTTCATCCTATTTACGATAATTAGATATTACAAATCGCTTTAATAACAAATAGATGGGGTTATCTATGATTAATTGCAACCTACTAGAGCATGCCTCAACCTGAAAGTATGCGAATAAATGCGCTAAATAATGACATTTCCTAGCAAAAAATCACATGGCTAATCTTTTGGCTGTAGCTCAACCACTTGCCCGCGTACCCCGATACTGGCATCACTCATCAGACAAACATAGCCTGCCATGATATCTTCAGGTGTTTTTAGGCTCATAGGACTCTCTCCTGGATAAGCATGCGCACGCATATTGGTACGAGTGCCACCAGGATTGACACAGTTAAAACGTAAATTAGTCGTATTCTGCGTCTCTTGGGTAAAGATATCACTCATGCCTTCTACGGCTTGCTTGGACAGCGCATAAGCACCCCAGAACGCGCGAGGATGTGTACCGACCGTGCTAGAGGTGAAAACAATAGAACCATTCTCAGCATCTTTAAGTAGTGGTAGCAGTGCTTGGGTGAGCATAAACGTCGAGGTAAAGTTCACCTTCATAACTTGTGCAAAAGTATCGACGTCATACATCTCAAGTGGGGTTAGCTGCCCAAGCATGCCCGCATTGTGCAAGATACCATCGAGCTGACCGACTTCTTTATTAATCAACCCCTCTAACTGCTGCATCTCAGCATAGGTTGCGCCTTCTAGATTCATCGGTAGCATGGCAGGCTGTTTGCCGCCAAGACTTTCAATCTCATCATAAACATATTCAAGCTTGCTGCTGGTACGTCCCAATAACAGGACTGTCGCTCCATAGCGAGCATAAGTCAGCGCGGCAACGCGGCCGATACCGTCACCTGCCCCCGTGACCAGAATAGTCTTACCATCTAAACAATTATCAGATGGCACAAAGTTGCGAATATCGTTATGAGTTAACGGTTGAGGTAGACTTTGAACAGTTTTTTGGTTGTCTTGCTGATTAGCCAGCTGATTAATATTGTCACTCATGGCATTACTCACTGCTTATCGTTTAATAGTTGGGATGCTAAGTATTTATCGTGTTTCTTTAAAAACATAGAGTGTGGCGGACTCGATTTATAATTTGATTTATAAATAGTCAAATTTACCAGATGAGAGCAACAGTTTATTTAATTGCTCAGGCGTATCAGTAATATAATCTGCGCCCCATTTCTTTAGGTTTTTTTGATCTTCAGGCGGGATATAACCGTAGGCAGCTAGAATCGTCGGCATGCCAGCGGCATTACCAGCTTCGATATCACGGATATGATCGCCAACATAAATAACGCTTTCAGCGGCGCCGCGAGGGATACCAAGCTTCTCTAACGCCGCATACATAGGCTCTGGGTCAGGTTTTGAGCGAGACACATCATCAGGACAGACCAAAGCAGAACAGCGCCCGTCTAACTGCATCTTGTCTAGTAACTTCTCTGCCAAATAACGCGGCTTGTTGGTCACAATACCCCATGGCACCCCTTTTTCTTCAAGAGCAGTCAACACGTCTTCTAATTCAGCGAACACACAACTATCGACGCATATCTCAGCTTCATAATCATCTAAAAACTGTTGGCGAAACTCCTGTAAAGCTTTTTCGCTAACCTCAATTTGATCGTTATGACGTAGCATCAACTGTACCATCGCTGAGGCACCAGCAGAAACTTGCTCGCGAATTTCTGTTTCAGGGGGTGCTTGCCAATCATTTTGGCGGCTCATTTTACCGATAATACGGACAAAATCAGCAGCCGTATCGATTAATGTCCCATCGAGATCAAATAAAACCGCTTTTACAAATTGGCTCATAGTGAATGCTCTTAATATAGATAAGGTGTTGAGTGAAATAGTATGGCATGAAAACAACCAAATACGGCATTCAGCTTAAGCCAGTGGCTTGTGTACTGCCATCATGTAATTGACATCGACATTTTGAGCGAGCCAATAGCGCTTGGTCAGCGGATTATAATGCAAGCCAATGATATCTCGACGTGTGAATCCCGCATCAATTGCCATTTTGTCTAGCTCAGCTGGCGTAATGAATTTGGCATAGTCATGAGTGCCGCGATCGAGCAAGCGCAATACATACTCTGCCCCAACGATGGCAAATAGATATGATTTAGGGTTTCGATTGATCGTCGATAGCACGCAAACACCGCCTGGTGCCAATAACTCAAAACAAGCCTGCACAATCGAGCTGGGATCAGGCACATGCTCGAGCATCTCCATGCAAGTCACCACATCGAACTGACCTGCATGAGTTTTGGCCAATTCTTCTACTGGGATATGCTGATAACGCAACGTCTCATGTAAAGCGCTTTGCTCTGCATGCAGCGCTGCCGCTTTTAGATTTTCGGTACCCAAATCAATCCCTGTCACATCCGCACCGCGACGTGCCATAGACTCTGACAATATACCGCCGCCACAGCCGACATCGAGCACTTTTTTTCCAGCCAAGCCGGTTTCAGCCGTTTTATGAATATCCGTATCAGCACTGTCATTTTGATAACTGCGCTTGACGTTTTCTTCTATCCAATTTAGACGCAGTGGATTTATTTCATGCAAAGTCGCAAATGCACCCGTCTTGCTCCACCATTCGCTTGCCAACTTATTAAACTTGTCGACTTCGCTAGGATCTACATTAATGGCGGTAGCCGTTGTATCATCAAGACTGCTGTTTGCTTGCTCATTCAAAGAAGGCGAGGAAGATAGAGCTGAGCTCATTGCATTTTTCCTTTATTGTCATTATCGTTATAATCATATACAGTGCACAATTATGTACCTAATATTAGCATGAGAGCGGCAGCTTTGTCGTGAGTACATCGTCACCGATTGTGAATACTCTTAGCAAACGTTCATATTTTCTGTACCGTTTTTTTAGAAGATAGATGCTTCAAACAGCTTAAAACCTAAATAATAAAACGCTAAAAAAATTCCAAAAAACACGGTGAAATATGCCTTAAATAATGGCTCACAGCTTTACAACCATTAGTTAAGAATCGGATTCACAAGCGACCATGTTTTACGTTATTATAGTCGATACGTCACTATAGTTCGATTATACTCGACGCTGTCTCGTTTGGGCACTTTAAAAACCTGTGCGCTATACCCAAAACCATACGATACTAAAACATCTCAACAAACCCTAAGTTTTCACACCTCAAGGATAAAGTATGAAACGTGTCATCACACTGACTGGTCTGGCCATGGCCATTGGACTTGCCACTATGGGCGCACAAGCTGCCGACTATGTCGCCGGAAAAGACTATCGCGTGCTAGACAATCCAGAAAAAATCAGCGGTGATGCTATCATTGTTCGTGAGTTTTTTTGGTATGGTTGCCCGCATTGTAACGTTCTTAACCCACATATGGAAAAATGGGCTAAAAACAAAGACAAAGACGTTGCCTTTTTCAAAACGCCAGCAGCGCTTAACCCTGTCTGGGAAGCGAACGCTCGTGGTTTCTATGCCGCTCAGCTGCTAGGGTTTGAAGACAAGACTCATGACGCGCTATTTGATGCCATTCACAAAGATGGTAAGAAAATCTTTGACCAATCATCATTAAGCAAATGGTATGCATCGAAAGGCGTTAATGAGAAGAAATTCAATAGCCTTTATAATTCATTCGCCGTTGGTACGAAAATTGGTCGTTCACAAGCAGGCGCTAAGCGTTATCAGCTCTCTGGTGTGCCAGCAGTCGTCGTGCAAGGCAAATACGTTGTCACTGGTGAAAGCGCCACTGTACCTAAAGTCGTTGACTATTTGGTTGACAAAGTGCGTGCTGAAAAGAAATAGGTTAAGTACTGTTATAAATTAAGTACCGTTATAAATTAGGGACTAGCATTTATCCACAAGTGCCATTTGGACATAAATGCTCTTACCCATAAAAAAGCCAATCACTTGATGATTGGCTTTTTTTATTTGCAGACTACTTTAGTTTATAATTGGAGATATTGTATAAACAGTGCTCAAAGTTATTTAGCCGCTATCATCTTATTACTTTTCTTTTTTCAATTGCGACAAAATAGTAACTTCACGAATATAACTGGCTAAGTCTGCTTTAGACTCTGCCATCAGCTCATCATCTTGGGTATGTTTGGCATACTCAATCCATAACAGTAATTGATACATACTATTTTGTTCAGATGCTTGGTATTGTTTAACGAACTGCTTAAGCGTCCCTTCATCATTAATATTTAAACGCTCAAACCAACTTTCTATTTTTGAGACTTGTTCTTTAGGGAAAAACGCATCAAATAATGCTTTTACCAATTCGTGGCGGTTTTCTTCACTAATCAGCTTACCAACGCGCTTGGTTTGGCGAATACGCGCATTAGCGCTGGTGATATCGGCCAATGCCATGAGTTCTGCCATAAAATAGTCACTGGCTGGCAGATTTTTGAGTTGCTTTTTCGATAAGCTGGCAAGTGGTATCGACAACTTCTGCAAGCGCTCATGGGCCTTTTTGAGTTCAGTGCGCGAGACGCGCATATCCTGTTCTTTCCAGTCAATCATAAAAGCTTTCCAAAATAATAAATAATAAAATTAACAGGGGCATGTCCTCATTTTAGGAATAGTCATAAAAATGAAGATATGCCCCAGTGTTTACCAATAACTACCAACGATTTTTTTCACGATGTTTCGCCAGCACTTTTATACTTTGCGGCATAACATCGGCAAGACGACGTTGTAAATTATCGGTGATGAATACTGAACGATGCTTACCACCAGTACAGCCAATGGCCACTGTCACTGTATGGCGGTTATTGTGTAAAAATTCGGGCAACCAACGGGTTAAAAACTTATCTATATCATCAGTCATCTCAGCCACTTCTGGATAGTCGGCAAAGAATGCAGCAACTTCCATGTCTAGACCTGTCGAAGTACGCAATTCAGGGTTCCAATGCGGATTCGGCAAAATCCTCACATCAAAGACAAAATCTGCATCAATAGGACTGCCATATTTAAAGCCAAAAGACAGCAGATTAATCACAATCTGATTGTCCACGCCGACATGTTCACGCAAGCTGTCTTTCAATTGATGAATATTCAAATTGCTGGTATCAATTCTGATATCGGCATGACCTGCGATAGGCTCTAACAGCTCCACTTCTTTTTTAATCGCGGCAGGTAGATTAAAAGCAATGTGCTTGGCATTGTCACTATCGATATCCTGCGACATCAGCGGATGTACGCGGCGTGTCGCATTAAAACGTGCTATTAAGGTACTTTCTTGCGCGGTCACGTACACTACTTTGACCGCATGCGCCCCGTATGTTTTTTTTAGGGATGCATGCATCTCTGCAAAGTTGGATAGATCCGCTCGCGGTGTTCGAATATCAACACCAAGCGCAATACGACGAATCCCACTTTCATTGACCAATTTATGCGCAGCATCCGGCAATAAGGATAACGGTAAGTTATCAATAGAATAATATCCTAAATCTTCTAAGATATTTAATACTGAGGTTTTACCTGAGCCTGAACGCCCTGATACCACTAGGATACTGAGCTTATCGGTTGCTATTTTACACGCTGCCTGCTCAGATTTACTGTTATTTTCACCCTGACTCACATCCATGATTCACCCATTCTAGTCCATTGCATCCTGCAAATTACTATGTCACAACGATTAATCCACCATCACCAATTGATTGTCTAACAAACGTGCACGTCCTAGCCAAGCAGCGACTAGAATCATCAAATTCTTGTTTTCTGCATTAAAAGTTACAGTATCATTAGTGAGTGACTCTAGCGTATCGGTTTTAATGTCTAAATAATCAATAATGAAGCCAGCATCCGTAATACGCTGATGCGTTTCTGCTAACAACGACTGAACAACTTGTTGGCTCTGTTCGCCTTTTTCTAACTGCTTTGCTAAATATTGTAGCGCTTGATGGATAACAGGTGCTACCTCACGTTCAGTAGCACTTAAATATTGGTTACGCGATGAGAGTGCCAAACCATCTGCAGCGCGGACAATAGGTGCCCCTATAATGTCAATGGGATAACTTAAATCACGTACCAATTGCTTAATAATCGCTAATTGTTGATAGTCTTTTTGTCCAAAAACAGCCATATCTGGTTGTACGATATTGAACAGTTTAGAAACGACAATACCAACACCGTCAAAATGGCCAGGGCGTGATTGACCACATAATTGAGTGGTAATAGCACCTGCAAGAACAGAGGTCGGTGGCGGTAAGACTGGGTACATCTCTTCAATACTGGGCGCAAACACATAATCAGTATCGACCGTTGCTAGCTTAGCGACATCCTCATCAAGCGTGCGAGGATAACTATCAAAGTCCTCTCCCGCGCCAAATTGAGTAGGGTTAACAAAAATACTAACCACCACGATATCAGCATGTTGCTTGGCTATTTTTACTAATTCAAGATGACCAGCATGCAGATTGCCCATCGTTGGCACTAAAGCGATGCGCTGTGGGCCATCTTGATTGTCAGTTTTTTGTCCACGATAAGACTGTAAAGCCGTACGCAATGCGGAGATATGATGATGAATGATTGGCATGGTTAACTATTCTTCTACTGATAATCGTAAAAACTAAAATGTTAGCTAAACTGGTGCTGCTCGGTTGGAAAACTGCCTTCACGTACTGACTGCTGGTAAAGGGCAAATGCGCCTTCGATACTGTGCGTGCTATTACGCTCATCGGTCAAAAAGTCATGAATAAAGCGCGGGACACGGCCGTGCGCCATACCTAGCATGTCATGCATGACCAACACTTGACCATCCGTACCTGCGCCAGCACCAATACCAATAACTGGCACTGCGACGGCTTCCGTCACTGCTTTTGCAAGCTCAGCAGGTACACACTCTAACACTAGCAGCGCAGCACCTGCCGCAACGACTGCTTTCACATCAGCAAGCAATTTATCAGCCGCTTCGTCACCACGACCTTGGATTTTATAACCACCAAACACATTGACTGATTGCGGTGTCAACCCTAGATGTACACAAGTAGGCGTCCCTGCTTGCGCCAAAGTCGTGATTAAATCGCAAAGCTCACTACCACCTTCAATCTTAATCACATGCGCGCCCGCCTGCATCAGCTGGCGACTATTGGCAACTGCTTCTGGTAGGGTGACATAGCTCATAAACGGCAAGTCAGCCAATATCAGCGCGTGTCTATTGCTACGGGCAATATTGGCTGTATGATAAGCCATGTCATTGACAGTCACGGGTAACGTTGAGTCATGACCTTGCACCACCATGCCCAAACTGTCACCGATTAAAATGGTATCAATCTCTGCTTTTTCCATCATTCGTGCGAACATCGAGTCATAGCACGTTAAGCAAGTGAACTTGGTGCCATCTTTTTTGAATTTTTTTAAAGTAGATAACGTCCTCATATGATCCTCGATTAACCTTTAGCTGTCTCTAGCTATTATTCTGATTGTGATCAAAACTTTTAGCAATCGTTTGGTATAGGTGATTTACCTTAAAAGAGGTGAACGTTTTCACTCTTTTATAATAGATTGGCTACAGTAATTTTATGCCTGTCCAATCTTTGCTAGGCGGATAGTCATCTATCGACTTGCTAGCAATGATAAGCGCTGGGGCTAACTCTCGCAGTGGTAATAAGACAAAATTACGCTCAAACAATCCAGCGTGCGGTACGGTTAATTGTGGCTCAGTGATTTGTGCCTCACCGTATAACAAAATATCGACATCCAAACTACGCTCACCCCAACGCCGTATTCGTGCACGTTTAGCCTCTTCTTCTAACTGTTGACAGTAAGCAAGCAACTCAAAAGGCGGCAATATCGTCTCAAACCCAGCGACGGCATTAACAAAATCAGGCTGATCTTGCGGCCCCATAGGCGCTGAAGCGTAAAACGAAGAAACACGAACCGCACGTATTTGATTATGCTCTTGCATCGCTGCGATTGCCTGCTGCAAATGTTCTACTGGTGAACCCAAGTCGTTAGACAAATTGCTACCCAAACCTACGTAGCAGGTTACCCAATTCGCGTTGCCCGCATCATTAGTAATATTAGACATTGTCAGTACTAGGTTGGCGACGGCGACGTTTCGATGGGATAGGGCCTTTATTGTCATTCACGCTACTCGTACCAACATTACCGTTAGCAGCTTGGCTGGTTTTAGCAGACTTTGCTTCTGTCGTTTTGGCTGGTTTTTTAGCGCTTGCAGGTGTCATAACCTTCGTCACTTTTTTGCGCTCAGCCATTTTTTTAGCCGGAATATCTGTTTTATCAGTAGGCTGGGCTGCGGGCTTAGGTGCTTTTTTTGCATACTTTGCTGCAGCTTTAACATCGTTGTTAGTCGTTACTTGCATCTCTGTGTTACTAGCAAGATTTATACTATCTACACTCGGCTGACGACGGCGACGCTTATACGGTATCGGCTCATTATTCATACTGACGAGCGATGGCGATCTTGCTACCGAGCGAGCCACAGATGAAGGCATAACCTCTGACTGTGTTGCTTTTGGCTGCTGAGCTTGATTTGAGCGATCAGGTTTACTGTCAGCCTTACTACTATAAGAGTTGGCATCAGAACTGGCATCCTGATTTTTTAGTGCTTTCTCAGCCGATACATTCTTATGGGCAGGTTTTTTCTGCGCCGCCCCTTGACGACTATCAGGTTTATCACCATTTGATAGCTGCTTCTGCAATGGCGGCACGACTTTTTCGTGCTCAATTACAAAAAGTGGTGCCGGCTTGTAATGATGGCGTTTATTTGCCGCTTGGTTGCTGCTATTGGCAAGGGATAGCTGTCGTAACTGAGCAAGTTCATGGCTGTCTTGACTTACTTGCTGCGATTCATAGTGCTTGTTGTTATTGCCACCAGATTGCTTAACAAAGGCTGACTGACTGGCAGCGCGGCGACGGCGTGCTGGAATATTTGACGGGTCATTTACCATATTCTGATCATTCCTACCCTGCTCAGCAGTATCATTGGCTTTGCTATGCTTGGTATTTTTCTGATGAGATATTGAGTGATCGATGCTATTTGACTCTGAATTTTGATGATTACGCCCACGACCACGCTGCGCTTGTTGCCCTTTTTTATAGGCACCGCGACGAATATTTTCATCAAAATCATCAATGGCTTGCTGCTGCTCTCGTTCAGACAATGTCTGATAGGTCTGCCACCAATCGCCCATACCATTGGTCGACTCTGATAACGGATGCTCAGCATCACCGCATTGCTCACGCAATAACAAAAAGTCAAAACCTGCGCGAAAACGTGGATGCTCAGAGAGCTGGACGATTTGTTTGCTACGCGGGGCTGCAAGTCTTGGCTGCAATATCCAGATATCGCGGATAAACTGCTCTGCAAATTTAGGAATCGCGGTCTTGATACGTTGACGATCAATCACTTTACCAGCGGCGTGCATTTGTGCTTCAGCAAACGGCATATTGCGCTTTTTAGCTTTTGCCAACTGATGCAGATAGTTTTCCCATAATAGCGCGGCATAAAAGAACGCCGGATTGATGCTTTTGCCAGCAGCAATACGTTTGTCGGTATTAATAGCGACTTGATTGACCAGTGCACTCGGCTCAGATGGTGGATAGATAATTAAGCTATCAATCGCCCCTGACTCAAACAATAGCGGCAATAATGGCACCAGATAACCACCGGTAAACATTTTCTGGGTTTCATCATAGAGACGATGCGGTGATATTTGCTCAAGCAATGCCCAGTTGCCATCATGAAACTGATCGGCTAACTCGTCATCAAACTCAAAACCGAGCTTGGCTTTGAAACGTAAAGCACGCAACAAACGTACTGGATCTTCTTCGATACGCACGGGCGCATGGCCGAGCAGTCGAATGATTTTATTATCAATGTCGTCAAGCGCACCGCAAAAATCATGAACCACGCCTTTAAGTGGTTGATAATACAGCGCATTAATAGAGAAATCGCGACGAGAGAAGTCTTGTTTGATATCACCCCAAACATTATCACGCAGGATCATACCGTCTTGATTGGTATTAGCATCATTGGTTGGTGGACCACGGAAGGTAGCAACCTCAATCAACTCACGGCCTGAATACACGTGCGCCAACTGAAAGCGGCGACCGATAATGCGGCAGCGCTTGCCAAAGACGTCTTTGATCTCATGCGGCTTGGCATCAGTGACAGCGTCAAAGTCTTTTGGACGCAGACCTAATAAAGTATCACGCACGCCGCCACCGACGATATAGGCATCAAACCCAGCTCGGTTTAAGGTGGCAATCACTTCAGTAATGGAATTGGGTAATTCAGATTTATTCAGTTCTAACTGCTTGGCGGCACGCTCGGCCATGCATCTACTCCTCGCCGGTATTCTTTAACCACCCCTGATGAACACAGCGTTTATCAGGCGGATGTACCTGCTAGTTTAACAAATTTTGCGCCTAGTAGGTGTGTTATGACTGATACTTACGTGCTATTTTGTCAATATTGGGGTTAATTAAAGCAAAATACTGCCCTTAATCTTATACGCGTAAACGTCCTCGATTTTTCTCAACCGTTTTTGCACCAATACCTTTGACCTTTGCTAACTCATCCACTGTCTTAAAATCACCAAACATCTCACGATATAAAATAATCGCTTGGGCTTTGCTGCTGCCGATACCATCTAGCGAAACTAGCTCGCCTTCACTAGCACGATTGATATTTACAGTGGCTTGGTCACGTACTTGTATTTTGGCACTTTCTTGCGCCAATAGATATTCATAAGCCCTTTGAGGATTATCAAAACAAGGCGCAGCTTGAACACTGTTCAACATAAAAACCGCCAATATTAGACTGAAAACAGCCATATTGACCAAGCTAACAAACGAGGCCTTATGATAAGCGTTCATGACGATCGTTCATGTTGTTTCGCCGCTTCCCATAACGCATCCATCTCGTTAATATCACTATCCTCTAAACGCTTGCCAGCCGCAGCTAACTGTTCTTCAATATAACCAAAGCGTGACTTAAATTTATGCACACACGTCAGCGTTGCGGTTTCTGCATCAAGATTAAGTTTACGCGCCACATTCACCAGCGCAAACATACAATCACCCAGCTCTTTTTCAATATCGCTAATATTGGCTTTGCTTATGTCATATTCAGCAGCATCTTTTGATTTATCTATCAATTCAGCCTTTAACTCGGCAATCTCTTCATCTAGCTTATCAAAAGCACCGCTAACGCCTTCCCAGTCAAACCCTAACTTTGACGCCTGTTTTTGTACATCTTGCGCTTGCATAAGCGCACTGCCCGCTTTGGTATTGTCTAAACGACGTTTTGGTTTGCCTCGTGCCTCGCGCGCTTGCTGCTCTTCCACTTTAATCTCATCCCAACGAGCTTTTACCGCCGTGTCATCTTCAAGGGTTTCAGCCTCAAATACATGCGGATGACGACGAATGAGCTTTTCTTGTAAAGTGTTAATGACATCGTTCATATCAAAGCGACCTTGCTCCGCATACATCTGACAATGAAACACCACTTGCAGCAGTACATCGCCTAGCTCGCCTTTGATATCCTCATCGTCATTACTTTGTACCGCCTCGCCCAGCTCATAAGCCTCTTCGATCGCATAGGGAATTAGGCTATGATTGGTCTGTTTTTTATCCCACGGACAATCAACACGTAGCCGTGCCATCAAAGCCAATAAATCGTCTAATTCACCACTAGCAGTTGGCGTTCCTTGTGCTGGTGTAGGCGCTACTATTTTATTGTCGAGAGTATTCATAAGGGAGGCTCTTATATTTTTGCTTATCGTTCAATTTAGCAGTTAGTGTATCATTGAACCTTGATTGGCTTATAATCGTGCTATCTATTTTATTATTTTACCACTGCACACGCGCAAGGAATTTTATCATTATGTCTACGTCTGCGACCATTCGTTATCAGCCAGAAACTGCATTTAATCCCATTATTATTGATTCATTTAAAGCTTATGATATTCGCGGCGAGCTTGGGGTAAATCTAAACGAAGCCATTGCTTACCGTATTGGTCGTGCTTTTGCACAGATTTTATTTCAGCATTATGGTACGGCGGTTGAGGCTCATGACAATGATATGGTAAATCTAAAACCTGCCATCGTTATTGGTAGTGACATTCGTCATTCAAGCGAGCAGTTAAAACAAGCGACCATCGCTGGTATTGTAGATGCTGGTGTCGATGTGATTGACTTGGGCATGAGCGGTACAGAAGAGGTCTATTTTGCCACCAGTTATTATCAGGCATTGGGTGGTATTGAGGTCACAGCCAGCCATAATCCTATTAACTATAATGGCTTAAAATTGGTTAAGGAACATTCAAAGCCGATCAGTGGCGATGATGGTTTGGCAGAGATTCAAGCATTGGCAGAGTCTGGGCAATTTATTACTAAAAACCGATCAGGAGCCTTGCAGTTATTAACTGATAAAAGCGCTTATATCAATCATGTCATGACTTTTATTGATACCGATAAGCTCAAACCCCTCAAATTAGTGATTAACTCAGGCAATGGCAGTGCAGGGCCTGTGGTTGACTTGTTGATTGCAAAGCTTGCACAAGCTGGTGCGCCAATTGAAGTGATTAAACTGCACCATACACCAGATGGTAGCTTCCCCAATGGCATCCCCAATCCTATGATTGAAGCCAATAGAGTGGCGACTCAACAAGCTGTTTTGGAAAATAAGGCCGACCTTGGCATTGCCTTTGATGGCGACTTTGACCGCTGCTTTTTATTCGATGAACATGGTGAATTTATTGATGGCAGTTACATCGTCGGCATGCTCGCTCAAGCATTTTTGAATAAGCATCAACAACAAGGGCAGAATGAGTCAATCGTCTACGATCCACGTGTCATTTACAATACTGAAGCAGTGATTAAGGAACATAACGGTAAGGCTGTCATCAGTAAATCTGGACATTCATTTATTAAGCAAGTCATGCGTGACTCGGGCGCTGTTTATGGCGGCGAGATGTCTGCGCACCACTATTTCCGTGACTTTTTCTATTGCGATAGCGGCATGATCCCTTGGTTATTAACCATTGAGCTGTTGTCTGTCACTGGTAAGACTTTATCAGAATTGGTTACTGGCTATATTCAAGCATATCCAAGTTCAGGCGAGCTTAATTTTCGTCTCACCACTCATGATGCTCCAACGATTATTAGCGCTATTGAGGAAAAATTTAGCAGCGAAAATCCGACCAAATCAACCCTTGATGGCTTAAGTCTTAACTTCGGCGAGTGGCGCTTTAATCTGCGTACCTCAAATACCGAGCCACTTATTAGATTAAACATTGAAAGTCGTGGCAATGAAGAATTGTTAGCTATTAAAGTTAAAGAGATTCAACAGTGGCTAGCGACACAAGGTGCTGTACCAGCGTAAACGAATACGATTTAATATGGGTGATTTCGACTAAAAATCAAAAAAGCTCGCTGATAATTATCAACGAGCTTTTTTGATGACAGAAAAACTGAAATAAAGCTATTTAGACCGACCAATGCCCATATAGTCACCTACCAGACTATCGATCTGCAATCGTGTCAGTGCATTTTGCGCATCAAATACTGGCATCGCGTGTTGATTAAGCTTGGCAATATCTAGTTGATCTTGTGGCGACCAACTAATAATAAAAATCGCCTGTGCGGCACTTAGCTGCTGATAAGGATTATTAATCAATTGCAGTAATGATTGCTGCTGATAAAGCATGGCAAGTTCATCTTGTGCTTTATCGCTATACACCAAAGTACGAATATTATAAGACCATAATAACGCTAGCAATGGATGTATGGCTGAGCCTGCGGTACGTCCTGAGCCTGATTTATAACTACCGCCCCAAATCATCACCGTTTTATTGTCAATAAATCCATCAAAATATTGCCAGAATTTACGGAATATCAGCTCTTTTTGATCTTCGTTGATGTGCATGACTGACTGCAACAGCGGCATCTCTAAACTGTGCGTTTGGCTGGACTGTTGTAATTTAGCCAGCTCGGTCGGTAGTGTGTTACCACCAAAGCCCCAGCCCGCTTGTAGATAACTGCTACCGACCCGCGCGTCTAGCCCCATGATACGACTGACTTGCTTGATATCTACCTGTTGACTGTCCGCCAAGCGTGACATCTCATTCATAAAACTCACTCGCGTCGCCAGCATCGCCATAATACTGCTACGGGCAAACTCTATCGTTGCGATATCAGCGTGATGAGCGGCACGCGCATGCTGCATTAACGGCTTCAATACCTCTAGATGCTGGCTACTGTTGGCTGTTTTTTCACCAAGCAACCATAGTGAGGGATTTAACATTGAGCTATAAGCATCACCATCTTGCAAGAATACAAACGGCACATAGTAGACCCACGCGCGCTGCAAATTTTGCGCCAGTGCTGAGACAACCCCTAGTTTCTCAATGCCACTTATAATCACGGGTAGCGATTGCTGATGGCTATGGTTGAATGCGGTAATCCAGCTGGCTTCTGCCCATACTGGCTTGATACTGTCTAAAAACAACCAATAAAGCGCAACGGTGCTTTGGTCGTCAATCTTACTAATCTCATTGCTCTCATTGCTCTCATTGATGTGACGACTGTCGCTAAAATTTGCCGTTTCATAATATTGTATTAACGTGTCAGCGCTAGCTGGTAATGCTGTACTGATAATAACCTGCTGCTGCTCATACATCTGCCACAGTGCTTGCAAATGATGCTCAAAGCTGTATTGTTGTATTTGCTGCGTCAATAGCTCAATACCTGCATAAAGATGCACGCGCTGACCTAGACTTGCCAGCACCACGGCGCTAGTAATGGCCTCAATGCTATGACCAATAAGCACACAAACTTGCTTGCTTGCAGTGCTTTGTGGTTTAGATTCATGCGTATATTTAGTTGTATTGTCATTTATAGAAACAGCGCTCATGCGTTCACCTTTAATGATTATTGACTTAGTAGCAAAACGATCAAGACAGCTGTTGAATGTGTTTTAACAGCTGGTTAGTGGAGCTGTCAAACTGACTCTCACCTGCTTGCTGCTTGGCTTGATGTACGGACTCTGCCATTTGCTTGCCCATCTCGACGCCCCATTGATCAAACGGATTAATATCCCAAATGCTGGCCATGACATAGACTTTATGCTCATAAAGCGCAATCAGCGCTCCCAAACTGTGCGGCGTCAGCTCATCGATTAGCAATGTCGTTGACGGCTGGTTGCCACGGTAATATTTATACTTATCCGCAGCAGAAGCTACTTGAACCTCAGTCTCTTGAAGCGCGGCATTACCAAAAGCCAGCACTCGGCTCTGTGCTAGACAATTGGCTAAAGACAGCTCATGCTGCTGCTGTAATGGCGCGTTTTGCGATTGACCACTATAGCGGCGCACACAAGCGATAAAGTCACAAGACACCTGCTGTGTGCCTTGATGTAGCAGCTGATAAAAGGCATGCTGCGCATTGGAGCCAATCTCACCCCATAAAATCGGACAGGTATCATAATCAATATGATCACCGTGTTGGGTGACCGACTTACCATTACTCTCCATCTCAAGCTGGGTTAAGTAGCTTGGTAAATAGCTGAGTCGACCATCATAGGGCAATACGGTATGAGCATTCACTTGTAAAAAGGTACTATTCCAAACAGCAAGTAAACCCAATAAGACAGGTAAGTTTTTTGCAAAATCAGCCTGAGCAAAGTGCTGATCCATACTATGCGCACCAGCTAATAACGCTTTAAAACCAGCCATACCAATACGAATAGCAATAGCAAGACCAATCGCTGACCATAAAGAAAAACGCCCACCAATCCACTCCCAAAGCTGTAGCTGATGCTCAGGATGAATACCCCAAGCACTCATTTTTTCACTATTAGCGGAGATACCAATAAAGTGGCGGCGTAGCACACTATCTTCAGTACCTGCACGCCGCTTGGCAGTGGCAAGCAGCCATGATAATGCTGTTTTAGCATTAGATAACGTATCAACCGTACCAAAGGATTTAGATGAAATAATAAACAAGGTGGTCTCAGGATTGAGGTGCTTGAGCAAGTTATCAAGCTGAGTGCCGTCCATATTAGAGACGAAATGTACTTCAATGTCGGTATCTGCCCACTCATCTAGCGCGGTCGTCGCCATAAGCGGGCCAAGGTCAGAGCCACCGACGCCAATATTGACCACATCCGTGATAGCTTTACCAGAAAATCCGCGCCATGTACCACTACGGACACGTTCAGCTAAACGTGCTACTTGCGACAGACTATCATGCACATCAGCGACGACGTTTTGCCCATCAACGTCTAGTTTGGCAGACTTTGGCAATCGTAGTGCTGTATGCAAGGCAGCACGCTCCTCACTGGTATTGACCATCGCCCCTTGCATCAGTGCATCAATCCTTGTGGACAATTCACAGCTTTCTGCTAACTGCAACAGAATTGCCAGTACCTGTTCATCAATACATTGCTTGCTATAGTCCATATATAGTGCACCAACTTGAGTGCTAAAACGACTCGTGCGCTCAGTATCTTGCGTAAATAGTTTATCCAGCGACCATGGCTGTGCCGCTAATTCTTGCAATTGCTGCCAGTACTTAGAATTTCGAGCACTACTATACTTGTTATTATCTTTCGTATCGCTCATTGATTACTCTTCATTTGCTAATTGCTGCTTGGCAAAATAGATAAACGCCTGCATATATGAGCGCATATCACCTGCATCATAGCTGTCGCCACGCATGGTTGTGACATTCACGCCGTATTCGCTAATCAAGGCATCAATCGCATCGGTCAGCTGAATCTCACCACCGACCGAGGCTTTGGTATTGGTCAAATAGTCAAAAATTTGATTGCTAAAGACATAACGACCAACCACTGCTAACTTAGAAGGTGCATCGGCTAAGTTAGGCTTTTCTACAAATCCTGCGACTTTAAAGCTAGTATTAGTATCTGATTGCTCATCAATCTCAATAGCGTCGCTCAGCTTAGCAATACCATATTTATGCACATCTTCATCGGCAACATTATCGACCAATATTTGTGAATGATTGTCTTCAGCAAAAGCATCAATCATAAAGGCTAAGTTATCAGCAGCCATATCGCCAGTAAATGGATCAAGCACAACGTCGGGCAATAATACGGCAAAATCATGCTCACCAATAATGGGGCGAGCGACGAGTACCGCATGACCCAAACCTAACGCCTTGCCTTGGCGTATCATAGAGACTGTCACATCTTCTGGTAACCAGTTTAAGCTATCCGCCAGCGCGTCTTTACCTTTTGCTCTAAGCTGACTGTCTAGCTCAGCATTGATATCGAAGTAGTTTTCAATCGCACTTTTTTGCGCATGGCCGACTAGTACAATATGCTTGATACCGGCAGCAATCGCCTCTTCAACCACATAATGAATAGCAGGGCGATTGCCCAGTGGCAATAACTCTTTTGGTACAGATTTAGACAGTGGCAACATACGAGTGCCAAAGCCTGCAACGGGTATAACGGCATGGGTAATTTTTTTCATAATTTTTAAACTGTATTAAAAGAGGATTAAAAGAAAAGATATCTGATAAAGTCTAAGTGACATTATACCCATTCGGATTCATGCTCTGCCAATGCCACGTATCTTGGCACATATCAGTAATTGATAATTTGGCTTGCCACCCTAACAATACTTTCGCTTTATCGGCACTGGAATAACAACTGGCAATGTCACCTGCACGACGATCTGTAAACTGATAAGGAATGGTCTGTCCAGATACATCGGAAAATGCAGATACCAATTCTAAAACAGAAGTACCTTTACCAGTGCCTAAATTAATCGGTAAAAATCCTACTGGTGCCACTTGTCGCTCTAAATAATTTAACGCAGCGACATGACCTTGTGCCAAATCAGTAACATGAATAAAATCACGAACACCTGTACCATCAATAGTTGGATAGTCATTACCAAAGATACTGAGCTTGGGCAGCTTACCGACGGCTACTTGAGAGATATAAGGCATTAAATTATTTGGGATATCATTAGGGTCTTCGCCAATCTGACCTGATGGATGTGCACCTACCGGATTGAAGTATCTCAAAGGAATGAGATTCCATCTAGTATCCGATACGGCAAGGTCTTCTAATATGTGCTCGACGGCAAGTTTGCTTTGTCCATAAGGATTGGTGCAAGAACGTGATGAGCTCTCATCAATTGGCAGAATTTCAGGGTCACCGTAAACAGTCGCAGAGGAAGAAAAAACGAAGTTTTTGACATCATACTCTGCCATAACTTCTAGCAAGGTAATGGTACCACTGACGTTGTTATTGTAGTATAGCAATGGCTTGGCAACAGATTCACCAACTGCTTTTAGTCCAGCGAAGTGAATCACGCCGAAGAAATGATGAGATAAAAATACTTGTCTCAACATTTCAGCATCGCGAATATCGCCTTCGATAAACTCAATAGGCTGACCAATGAGAGCTGAGATACGATTGATGGCTTCACGACTACTATTAGATAAGTTGTCGTAAACTACAATCTCATAGCCAGCTTCATGCAAGGCGATACAGGTATGTGTGCCAATATAGCCCGCACCGCCCGTGACTAGTATCTTGTTTTTCATAATATCGATCCATTATTTTTCGAAGTTATTATTTTTCGAAGTAGGTATTCGTTTTTACTCGTAAATGCAACTATACTGGGAACGATAAAACATTGCCAACGTAAATGCCCCAATCATGACTATCTGCCCTCTCGCTATCAAACTAAGCCAGCCAACATATTATGAAATTTAACGCTTACATCCAACCGCTACTATTAGGTTATTATAAACATAATCGTCAGCCAAAACAGCGTTTGGCGTTAGTCGTTGGTATGCTGCCATGGCAAGACTTGGTTGGTGACTGGGTATTGGAGTCATCACATGTTCAAATACAACGACATTTTGATAAGCGTTACTTTGCTACGTGGTTAAAGCCATTTATCAAGCGTGTAAACCCTGTTATCTATATTTGGGGTTATAAAGCGCCTGAGTATTTTATTGATTATATCCGCAAGCAAGGTCTAGATATTTTCTTTTTAGAAGACGGATTCATTCGTTCTGGCCCTGATGATGAATCAGGCGCTCCACCATTGTCTATTGTAATGGATAGCCAAGCGCCCTACTTCGATACCACTCGCCCAAATGACTTAACTGACCTCATAGCAAACTTTGATTTTGAACAGGATGGCTATGATAAGACATTGGCTCAAGAGATACTTGATTATTATGTGTCACATCGCGTGAGCAAATACAATCATCAGCCTTATGTCGATATAGCACCAATATATGGCGTTAAAGATAAAAAGCGTATTTTGGTATTAGGTCAAGTGCCGCATGATGATTCATTAAAGTACGGCGGCGGCATTGGTATTACATTGCTTGATGTGGTCAATCAGGCAATTGCAGAAAATCCTGATGCACAAATTATAGTCAAACCACATCCAATGACGCTTGATGATCACTCTATCGTTGATGAACTCACTGAGCTAGATTGCCTAATCCTTAACCAGTCTATTCATTTGGTCGACGCGTTAGAGACAGTCGATCACGTATATACGATTACGTCTTTGGGTGGATTTGAGGCGTTGTTAAGAGGCAAAAAGGTCACCGTATTAGGGCGACCTTTTTATTACGGCTTATGCTCTGATGATATAAAATCAAACACACCGTTACTTTCTCAGCTATTTTATATCTGCTATTATACCTACAATCTTAATTATCACTAAAGTAGCCAAACACTCTTATCTAATTAATTCATACAAAAAGGTCATTCGATGAATTCCAAAAAAATCGCCATTATAGGGTTAGGTTACGTAGGTCTACCACTAGCTTGTGCGTTTGCAAAAAAATATGACGTTATAGGCTTTGATATAAATGAAACACGTATTAACGAGTTATCTAATAATATTGATAAAACTAGAGAAGTGACTAGCGAATATCTCAAAAACACTTCTCGTCTTACTTTTACTTCTGACACTAATGACCTAACCGCAGCAAACGTATTTATCATTACCGTACCAACACCAATTGATGATAATAACTTACCAGATTTGTCCCCATTGGTTAAAGCTTCTCAGATGTTAAGTAAAATTATTAAGCGAGATGATATCGTTATCTATGAATCAACAGTATATCCAGGTGCTACAGAAGAAGTTTGTATTCCTGAACTAGAGAAATCTGGTTTGATATTGAATGACGATTTCGGCGTAGGCTATTCTCCAGAACGTATTAATCCAGGCGATAAACTGCGCACAGTAGAGAACATCTTAAAAGTCACTTCAGGTTCAAACCCTTACTACACAGACATAGTGGATGAATTATATAGCTCAGTGATTACTGCTGGCACATTCAAGGCTTCCTCTATAAAAGTCGCAGAAGCATCTAAAGTTATTGAAAACACTCAGCGTGATGTCAATATTGCTTTGATAAACGAATTGGCCCTTATTTTCAACGAAGTTGGTATCGACACTCATGAAGTCATAGAAGCTGCTGCTACTAAATGGAACTTTATCAAGCTTATGCCTGGTTTAGTAGGTGGGCATTGTATTGGCGTAGATCCTTATTACTTGGCACACAAAGCATCATCTTTAGGATTAAATCCCAATTTAATTTTGACTTCTCGCGCAATCAACAACTCTATGAGTAAATTCGTTGCCGAACAAACCATCAAAAAGCTTATCTCATATGGGAAAAATATCAAAGATGCCCGTATTTTACTTTTAGGTGTTACCTTTAAAGAAAACTGTCCAGATGTCAGAAATACCAAAGTAACAGATATTGGTATTGAACTTGAGAAATATGGGGTAAGAATGACTTATTCCGATCCTTGGGTTACTGAAGAAGACTGGAATAGCCTAGATGTTGATTATATCGACTATGAAGATATTCAAGAGAATAGTTTTGACGCTGTTATTGTAGCTGTTAACCATTCAGATTTTGTTGGTGAAGATGACAGAATAGATGGATTTTGCACTAAGCCTAAAGTAGTCATCGATGTTAAAGGTGCATTAGTAAATCCAGACTGGCGTTTATAATAAATGAGTAAAATTTTAAAAGAGTTTGAGCATTATGTTCAAGCTCAGCAATACGCCCATGCGGACTCTCTAATTGAGAGTCTGCTACAGACTAACTGTATCGTTAGCTTGGAAAGAAAGGATGCACTGCAACTTCTATATCGAATAGGTTATGTTTACCCTGACTTGACTCTAGAGCTATGTAGTCAACGAGACGATATTCCTAAGCCATTTAAAGATACTTTAAGAATAGCTTTAGGAGATACCCCTCCTCTGCGCTTTTACAAACAAGCTGATACGCTAATCGCCATAAAAATCGCTCTTATGCGAAATAAACCTTTATTGGCAAAACTGCTAATTTATAGGTTTTATCGTCAGTATGGGCTACAATCTATAAACTTAGTTAAAAACAATAAGCTTACTATCGGCAATAATCGTAGAAAAGTAAAAAAAATTCATAACACTCAAAAAGTCAGTATTATAGTCACTACTTATAATTCTGCAGCTTTTATCGAAAACTGTATAGACTCTTTGTTGAATCAATCCATTAACAATATTGAAATCACTGTAGTCGATGATGCTAGCACTGATAATACTGTAGAAGTGCTCAAAAAGTATTCATCTATAAAAGTCATTGAACTTAATGAAAATCGTGGCACATATCATGCTAGAAATATCGGTATACAACTCTCATCTGGCGAGTTTATAACATTCCAAGATTCAGATGATTGGTCGCATCCACAACGCTTAGAACTGCAGCTAGAGGAGCTTTTAAAGACAAATACAAATATTGCCAGTTACTCGCATTTTTTTAGAGTTGACGAATTATCAGGTTTACCTACTTGTAGACAGAACTATCCTTTATTACGTCTTAATCTTTCATCAATGATGATATCACGTATAACTCTAAACAAATTAGGAGGCTTTGACTCTACAAAAAGGATTGAGTCAGATAAAAAGTTACTTCAACTCATAGAATCAATTTACAGTAAAAACTCAATATCATATATTAGAAAACCTCTAGCTATTGGGTTATATAGAGAAAATTCTTTAACTACTGCACAGGCTTCAGGATTCAATAAATACGGGTTTTCTACTGAGAGAATTTATTATGATTAGAAAGTCTAAATTATATGGTATGTATAAATAACTAGTCTTCACTTAAATGAAAATCAAATTTATATTTTTCAGCTCTAAAGTATTATTAGATCTAAATGAAATTGGGAAGGTATTATCCTTTTTTTCTAAATCAAAAAACACGCTTCTCTGCTGCCATACATTTGGAAGTATATCTATTCCATTTTTATAATTGCCAAAGATCTTTACATGAACGTAGTCAGTATTCACCTCACTTAAACATTTTATATCGAAAATTACTACTATCCTAGAATAAGATACACAACTCACTTGATATACTATTTTAGAACGATTTGGAGCGGTGACGAAAGTGTCGGAAATCTCCTCAGAAAAGATAGGTTTACTCTTTTTCTTCAAATTGTATTTTTCTAGAATAAATTTATGGATTTTATCAGCTACATTTGCTGCACCTAATGAATTAACATGAATGTCATCTTGCATATTAGTAAAATATTGTTTTTCATTATAATCTGTAACATTTATATAAGGAATAGATTTTTCCTTTGCTACTTTCTCTGTATTTTTATATAAAATTTTTCTTAATTCATTATCTTTTTTATTGACTCGAAAAAACGTTTCATCTTCTACTTGCAAATTACAGATAGATGCAAATATGAGCTTTATATTGAATTCATTACAAAAGTAAATTATAGAATTTAATATTTTCTCTCTTACATCTATGTTGTTTAGCTTAAGATCAACTTCTGATGCATTGTTTTTATTATAATCAGTTAAGTTAGAATAATATCTAGTTTTATTCCAATATATTTTTTCATGACTTAAAGGATATATCTCATTCGCCAAATCTCCCATAATTAAGATGTCAGGAGGATTTGAAGCGACTTTATTCACAATAACGTTGAATGCCTGTAGTAATGTCAAGCCTGAAATACTAGCGTTTAAGACTTCATAGTCATATCCTTGAGAATTTAGTAACACCTCTAATATAGAAGGGATACGTGCATTTTGAGACACATATAAATTCTCGTAAAAAGAGCCTCCTAGAAATACAATTTTCCTTTTCCCTATAATATGATTCCCAGTCTTCAAATATCCAGAGCCATCAAATTCTACGAAGTAGCCCCAATGTCTAATCATATTAGGGCGTCTAGATAAATATTCTGAAGATGGAATATAAGTAGCAGTAGTAAGTGGGCTAAATTCTCGTAATCTAATGTGTCGTTTCATGAAAATTGTTAGGTACCTTTTATAAAGTCAGAAATAGTATTGTAAATAATTTAATCCTTTCATAAATCTAAAATATCTAGCTTTTTAAATTCACCAGCATTTTTAATAAACATCGTTTGTTTTGAATGATCATTTTTAAACTCATCATATAAATTGCTTGTATCTTCTATTTCTATTTCTAACGGTTTTAACCATTCTGCAGGATGTGCAATACAAACCAGAGGAACATTCAGCTGCTTAGCTTCTATAGCAAAAAAAACATCGGCCATTCCTGTTTCCACATATTTATCTAAAGTAGGAACTAGTGTATCAGTATGGAAGGCCAACGCGCCTGTACCCAGCTGATTGACGATAACATCTACCAAATTCTCATTTTTGAAATGAAAAACCTCACGGTTTCTGAAGTAGCTTTGGAAGGGTTTGGCAAAGATTACTCCGTGAACACCTACCACAGCTTTCCTATTATATTTTTCAATCTTTCTCACAAATTCATTGAAATAGGAAGGAGGATAAATAATATCATCATCTATCAAGAAACAGTAACCTTCAATCTTTTCAACAGAAAATGGATAAATTTTTCCATTGTCTCTCAGATCGCCCTTGGTATTATGTCCAAGTATCACCTCTAAATTATTATACTTTTTTAACTCTACTGGTATTTCTTGATAGTTGTTCAAGTATAAATAAATTTTGTCGACGTTGCCAACAATAGAATCAATTGTTAACAGCATCTTTTCTTTCCTAGCAGGAAAAGATGCCATACAGGCAATAACTTTACTACCGGAACTACTATTTCTCTTAAATTCGATATTTAGTTTAGTTTGATCATAATGTATTAGCGATCTAATTAGTTTTAAATTTGAGTTATTTTTCCCATGTTCGAAAGTAGAAGACAGAGAGTTATGCGAGCCTAAGGAGTAATATAGGATTTTAGAATCTACTTCTAAAGAACTTGGACCTAATAATCTCACGCATCTATTTTTAAATTCAACATCTCCTCTTGAACGAAATTCTTTAAATAATCCAATTTTACTTATCAAATCTTTACGAAAGAGCATTGTGACAGGGCCATTTGAAAGTATCGAACTATGATTATCAATTTGGACATGGCCATCGATGTCTATGCGCAAATTAGTAACCATAGATACTTCAATCTTACTATTTCTCATATGGTTTAACTGATATTCGAGTCGCTGTGGATGTGATATATCATCATCATCTTGAAAAGCAATAAAATCACTCTCTATACTATCTATAGCAAAATTACGACATTTATATGCTCCTCCATTTTCAGTCATCCTTAGATATTTAATTCGGCTATCATTTTTAGTATTAATCAACTGCTGTATATCTTTACTATTATCCGAACAATCATCAACAATAGTCAATACTAGTAAATTATGAGATTGCTTTAGTATAGAATCAATAGACAAGCTTAATAAGGATATATCAGGATTAAAAGTACTAGTAATTACATTGATAATATTCTGGAACTCTGGATAATTTCTGTCTCTATTCACAGCTGTATTTAAGATGTTGTTATAAATTGAGATTATGGACTTATTACCTAAGGGATCAATCGGTTTGACAAAACTTCCTTTAAAACTGTCATTAATAATGCTAGTTAAATTACTATTATTACCAACCTGAGAAAATAAATATGCGAGTTGATATTTATCGAATAACATAGTTTCATGTAGTCTATCAACATTGACAATAAAGCTATCTATATTTTCTTTACTAGAATTACAGGAAATTAATAAAGAAACATAAATTAGGTCTTCAACACTATTTATCTGACTTATAAGTTCGTGAATAAAATCTTCATCATTGATAGACTTTTTAATTGAATAAGTATATCTTTGCAGTATATCCAAGAATCTTTTCTTAAACTTAGACCTCTTTATATTAAAAAATCCGAACAAGGTTACACGATCTAATCTTTTACCCTTAATTATCGAGTAGAGAAACTTAGCTAAAATAAGTTCATAGCTTTCTGTTTGGCTCTCAGCCCAAGTATAAAATTCTTCATCTAACGCTGGTATAAAAGCTTGTGGTCTCGAAGCTATAGACTCTAAAAAATGTTTTTTCTGATAAATACTTGCAAAGCTAATATTATGCTTAAATAATGTTTCTTGAAAAACATCCCATCCCAAAATTGAATTAAACTCTACAAAGAAAGCTGAAATCTTATCTAACTCCCCCTTGACTGCATAATCATTTAAAAAATTCTGAGCTAAAATCCTCTCTATTCCTTTATTAGAAACACCTTCATAATAGAAAAATATTTGTAATATTTCCTTCAAAATAGGTTCGAAATTTTTAAAATTATGTATATTATCTTCTACAAATTTGTATGTAATCTCATAAAGCCCCTTTAAATCAGACTTCATAAAAAAGCTTATTCTAATATTCTCATATCCTGCTACGAAATCTTTAACAGATAGTATAGTTGGTCTTGTATCATAACTAAATTTTTCATTATTAATATTTACAATACGATTTCTACTAAAAGAAGGGAAAGCTTGTTTTATATTTTTGAAATCATAAATATTTTTTTTATTATCTGCCAACAATTTAGTAAACTTTAATACCTTAGGAATGGTTTTTTTATCGGAATAAAAGCTATGAAACTCGATTATAATATTATAAGGTAGAACCTTTACCTTTTTCTTATCTTTAAAAGAACTTACTAATAGATTACCCACTCTATAAGAAAGTTGCTTTTTTATATTGTCTTTTTGTATTGTTAAAGTTTCGTTTAAATTTTTCTGATGTTCGATTATCTTATAAGAATTTTGAAGCTTTTTTTCTAGATATTCCTTATCTTCCGTGTAAATACTTTTCATTTTTTTTATTTTTTGAGTTTCTAAATATAGATAGTAATATTCCTCTAGTAAATTAAATTTAACTAAACAAGTATTTCCATTAAGCTGTTGGAAGTAATAGTCGATAAATGAAGTATCTTTTTCACTCACATTTTTAATTATATATGAAATATTCGAATGCTTTGAATGATAATAATTAGCATCAGTAAATGAAAATACTTTTCTATTAAGATCATTAGGGATTAACACTAGATCAGCTGATCTGTCCTGCTCAGCTGTATCTATGGAATTAGTAACTAAAACTTTAAAGCCATTTTTAGCATCTTTATCCTTGAAAAACTCTCTTATCGCAATGTAACCAATACATTCTACATCTTGCATATCGAAAACTATTTGTACATATTTTTCTTTTCTCAAAAAATGGTTAAGCTCTGAATAAGCTTGATAAAGGTAGTTTTCAAGTTCTGATTTTAACTCTATTTTATTATTCTCAATAAGATAAGTTATGAATTTTTTCATTATAAAACCTTTAGAATAAGCATAAAAAAAAAGACACCCCATTGTAGAAGTGTCTTCTTTATATTTCAAGGTCGTTTTAGTAGCTACAATGTAGACTTATGCCTATCTTACTTACCAACCAGTAACTTCTTTTAGCTTTTCGCCAAGCTTAGATGGGTCACGTGTATACGCGATACCAGCATCTTCAAAGGCTTTAAATTTCTCTTCAGCAGTACCTTGACCACCAGAGATAATTGCACCAGCATGACCCATACGCTTGCCTTCTGGAGCAGTAACACCAGCGATATAACCAACAACAGGCTTGGTTACATGGTCTTTGATATATGCAGCCGCTTCTTCTTCAGCAGTACCGCCGATCTCACCGATTAGGATGATTGCTTCAGTTTGTGGGTCTTCTTGGAACAGTTTTAATGCGTCAATTTGGTTCATACCAGGGATAGGATCACCACCGATACCGATACAAGTTGACTGACCAAAACCAAGTTTAGTGGTCTGAGCAACGGCTTCATAAGTCAATGTACCAGAGCGTGAGATAATACCCACTTTACCTGGCTGATGAATATGGCCTGGCATGATACCGATTTTGCACTGACCTGGAGTGATAACGCCTGGGCAGTTAGGACCAACAAGAAGTACATCACCCGCTGCTTCAAGATAGCGTTTTGCTTTTAGCATATCGAGAGTCGGTACGCCTTCAGTAATCACAACGATCAATTTAACGCCAGCATCAACTGCTTCAATGATAGAATCTAGTACGAATGGTGCTGGTACATAGATAACAGAAGCGTCAGCTTGGGTCGCTTCCATGGCCTCGCTCATCGTATTGAATACTGGTAGGCCTAAATGCGTTTGACCGCCTTTACCTGGGGTTACGCCGCCGACGACTTTAGTACCATATTCGATTGCTTGTTCAGAGTGAAACGTGCCATTTTTACCAGTAAAACCTTGTACCAATACTTTGGTATCTTTATCGATTAATACACTCATTATTTATTCCTTGTATTCGGTTGTCTTGTAATAGCCACCTGATAGCATATTATTCATTAAATATTAATGATAAATTTATACCAAAAAGCAGCTATTACGCTTTGACTACTATGCTTAAGCGCATATATTTAAAGGACTATGCCTCAAATATATTAAGCTTTAACAGCATCGACAATTTTTTGAGCAGCATCTGCTAGGCCTTGGGCTGAGATCAATTTCAGACCAGACTCTTCTAGGATTTGTGCGCCTTTTTCAGCGTTGTTACCCTCTAGACGTACAACAACAGGTACTTTTACGTCAACTTCTTTGATAGCAGCGATAATAGCTTCTGCAATCATGTCACAACGTACGATACCGCCGAAGATGTTGATTAGAACGCCTTCAACACTGCTGTCTTCTAGGATAATTTTGAACGCTTCAACAACGCGATCTTTAGTTGCGCCGCCGCCAACGTCCAAGAAGTTAGCAGGCTTGCCGCCGTACAATTTGATGATATCCATGGTAGCCATTGCAAGACCAGCACCGTTAACCATACAACCGATGTTGCCTTCTAGAGCAACATAGTTTAGGTCAAACTCAGCCGCTTTAAGCTCACGCTCATTTTCTTGTGTCTTATCTTGCAGTGCTGCAATTTTAGGAAGACGGTATAGTGCGTTTGAATCGATGCCGATTTTGCCGTCAACACAAACGATTTCGCCATTTTCACGAACAGCCAATGGGTTGATTTCCATTAGGGCAAAGTCGTTTTCAACAAATGCCAGATAAGCACCTGTCATTAATTTAACGAATTGATTGATTTGCTTGCCTTCTAAGCCTAATTTAAACGCAACATCACGCGCTTGGAAAGGCATTAAACCAACTAAAGGATCAACATGTACTTTAAAGATTTTTTCTGGTGTGTTGTGTGCAACTTCTTCAATATCAACACCGCCTTCAGTTGATGCCATGAACGTTACGCGACGCGTAGAACGGTCAACAACTGCACCAAGATATAGCTCAGTTTGTACTGGATACATATCTTCTGCAACCAATACAAAGTTAACTGGTTGGCCATCAGCGTCAGTTTGGAAAGTAACCAAGTTGGTACCGATTAGCTCTTCAGCAACTTGCTTGGCTTCTTCACGAGTCTTAACCAGCTTTACACCGCCCGCTTTACCGCGACCACCAGCATGTACTTGCGCTTTGATAACCGCAATGTCTGTTGGTGTTTTATCAAAAGCAGCAGCAGCTTCGTCGCCGTTATAGGCAATGATGCCTTCTTGAATCGGCAAACCGTAGCTTTTTAATAGCTCTTTTGCTTGATACTCATGTAAATTCATTGATTGTATCCTTTATTTTTTACAATTAATAAAAAGTGAAAACAAGTTCGTATATACATGTTTTACATATATATGGCGCACTTATGATCGTGATGAGAGCTATAACAACCCCACCGCGATCAGGTTATAAGTCGGTACTTATCAAACTAACTACTTATTTTTTACGCTTTTTACGCTGAATGGCGTGAATAGCACGACCATCGGCAGACAGAGCAGCTTCATGCACGGCTTCTGAAATGGTTGGATGGGCAAAAGTCATCAATTGCAGATCTTCGATGCTAGAGACAAACTCCATCGCAATCATACCTTGATGGACGATATCACCAGCACCAGCAGAGATAGCATGCATACCTAATAAGCGATCTGTTTTAGCATCAGCTACGACTTTGATAGAGCCTTCTGCTTCGCTTTGAGCCAATGCACGGCCATTTGCTGCTAGATTAAATGAACCTGTTTTGACCTCAAAACCAGCTGCTTCAGCTTCTTGCTCAGTCAAACCAACCCATGCGATTTCTGGATGGGTATAGATGACGTTAATGATCGTGTCATAATTAACTTGAGCTTTTTCGCCATGAATGCGCTCAACCGCCATCATGCCTTCTTCCATCGCTTTATGCGCAAGCATTGGACCGCGAACCAAATCGCCAATGGCATAAACACCATCAAGATTGGTTTTACATTGATCATTCACGTCAATAAGACCGCGTTCAGTCAACTGAATGCCGCTGTCATCACCAAGTAATTTTTCAGAGTAAGCACGGCGACCGACACAAACGATGAGTTTATCGAAGCTTTCTTCAGATGACTCGCCTTTGCTTTCGCTAGTAACGACAACTTGATCACCTTGTACTTCAGCATTGGTTACTTTGGTATCAACACGGATATCAAGACCTTGCTTCTTTAGCATTTTGCCCGCTTCTTTAGCAATGTCTTTATCAGCGGCTGCTAAGAAACTTGGAAGCGCTTCATAAACAACAACTTCAGCGCCTAGACGACGCCATACTGAACCAAGCTCAAGACCGATGACACCAGCACCAATCACGCCCAAGCGTTTAGGTACAGCAGTGAAGTCGAGCGCGCCAGTAGAGTCAACGATACGATCGCCATCAGTTTTAGCAACTGGGATATCGATCGGCACAGAACCTGCCGCAAGAATCACGTTTTTAGCAGTGATAGTCGTTTCTACTTCATCTGCAAGCGCGGTAAATTTAACTTTTTTATCAGCGCCCTTGCCGTCTTCTAACGTGCCCCAGCCTTGTAGCCAGTCAACGCCATTGCCTTTCAATAGTGCAGCAACGCCGCCCGTCAATTGCTTAACGATACCTTCTTTACGTGCAATCATTTGCTCAATATCAATAGCAACGTCACCAGTGCTGATACCATGTTCAGCAAGGTCATGCTTCGTCGCTTCGTAACGATGCGAGCTATCAAGTAGTGCTTTTGATGGAATGCAACCGACGTTCAAGCAAGTACCGCCAAGTGCTGGCTCACCTTTATAAACACGCTTTTCGATACAAGCAACACTCATACCTAACTGACCTGCACGGATAGCGGCTTCATAACCACCAGGACCGCCGCCGATGACGACTAAATCATAATTGTCTTTCATAGTACGTTCCTATTTCTAATTATCGTTCTAATTGTAAATATCGTTTAAACTGAGGATTGTCTCGTTAATAAATAAGCCATGTTTTAGTTCAAATTTTTTCACTTTACGGTAAATACACCACATCAGTTAAACATTCTTATTTATTAGTAAACAACGAGCACCACTGTTTAGACTAAAGTTAAAAAGCTTGTATCAGCGGTTGCCAATACAAGCTTAAAAGCTTACAGGTCTAGTAGCAACATGGCTGGATCTTCAACCAATTCTTTGATGGTTACTAAGAACTGTACCGCTTCTTTACCATCAATCATACGATGGTCATAAGACAATGCAAGATACATCATCGGTAGAATTTCAACTTTACCATCAACAGCCATAGGACGGTCATTGATCGCATGCATGCCTAGGATAGCCGTTTGTGGTGGGTTCAAAATAGGCGTTGACATCAATGAGCCAAATACACCGCCATTTGAAATAGTGAAAGTACCACCAGTCATGTCATCTAGACCAAGCTTACCTTTTTGAGCCAAGCCACCAAGCTCACGGATACGGCTTTCAACATCAGCCATGCTCATGCGATCGGTATCACGTAGTACTGGAACAACCAAACCACGGTCAGATGATACAGCAACACCGATATCGTAAAAACCATGATAAACAATGTCATCACCGTCTAGTGAAGCGTTTACTGCTGGGAAGCGTTTAAGTGCTTCGGTTGCCGCTTTCACGAACAATGACATAAAGCCTAAACGTACGCCATGACGTTTTTCGAACTGGTCTTTATATTTAGCGCGCATGTCCATTAATGGCTTCATGTTCACTTCGTTAAACGTCGTTAGCATCGCCGTTTCTTGTGAAGCTGCTAGCAGACGATTGGCGACTGTCTTACGTAGACGCGTCATTGGCACACGTTTTTCAGTACGCTCACCCATTGATTCAGCCACTGGACGGCCGCTATCAGATTTGATGCTGCTGTCTGCTTTCAATGTTGGGTTAGCCATATCCGTTTTGGTCACACGACCGCCGCGACCACTACCTTCCACTTCTTTAGGATCAACGCCAGACTCTTTCGCTGCTTTACGCACTGCTGGGCTTTGATCTTTATGATCCGCTTCGTCTTTTTTATCTGTTGCTTGGACAGGCTCGCCACCATCTGCTGCTTGCTTGGCTTGTACTGGCGCTGCTGGTTGATCTGGATCTACCGCAGGAGCATTATCTGCACTGGCGCTTGCACCAGCTTCGAATTGACCAATGATCTCGTCAGACAACACGGTATCATCAACCTCCTTAACGATTTTGGTCACAACGCCGTTATCAGGCGCCACAACTTCTAATACGACTTTATCAGTTTCGATTTCAGCCAATAGGTCATCACGATTGACTTGCTGACCTTCAGTGACATGCCACTCAACGATAGTACCGTCGGCAACTGATTCTGGAAAAACGGGGGCTTTGATATCAGCCATCGATATACTCCTTAGATTGGGATATTCATATTTGTTATTAAGTCGTGATAGGCAGTCAGTGCCATCTTGCATAGCGATCTTAGATAATACTATCTAGATTTTATTACAACATACTGACTGTTATCGCCTGATTCATTTATCTTCAATAATCTGTTACTTAGCCAACTCATCGACACTGATACCAAGACCACCAGCGATCAACGCTTGCTGCTGCTGAGCATGCAGTTTTGGTGACCCTGTTGCAGGTGCTGCACTCGCAGGACGCGCCACTGGCTCCATGACTTTCGCCTTGGTTGGGTGTGGTACGACGATACGGAACATATGCGGTGCTAAATAATACCAAGCGCCTTGGTTCAGCGGCTCTTCTTGTGTCCAAACGATCTCAGCCAAGTTGCTGTATTTTTCAATCTCAGCCATCAAACGCTGCTCTGGTAATGGGTAGAGCTGCTCAATACGCACAATCGCAACATGATCCAAACCTAGCGCACGGCGTTGCTCTAATAGGTCATAGTAAACTTTACCACCACAAAGAACCATACGAGTGACTTTGTCTGCATTTTGGTTGTCCATCTCTGGCAGTACCGTTTCAAATTTACCATTCGCCAGCTCTTCAAGATTTGAAGTGGCTAGCTTATGACGTAGTAAGCTCTTCGGTGACATGACAATCAATGGCTTACGAATTGGGCGAACTGCTTGACGACGTAGGGCATGGTAGATCTGTGCAGGTGTCGTCGGCGTTATTACTTGCATATTGTCTTCAGCACATAGCTGTAAGAAACGCTCAAGACGAGCAGATGAATGCTCAGGACCTTGACCTTCAAAACCATGTGGTAATAACATAGTTAGACCACAAACGCGCTGCCACTTGGTTTCACCACTTGAGATAAACTGGTCAATCACTACCTGCGCGCCGTTGACGAAGTCACCAAACTGCGCTTCCCAAACGATCAAGGCATTTGGTACTGTCGTTGCATAACCATATTCAAATGCTAATACCGCTTCTTCTGACAACAGTGAGTTATAAGTGGCAAAGCGGGCTTGAGTGTCACTCATATGAGCCAATGGCACATACATACTGCCATCATTGATATTATAGATTTCGCTATGACGATGTGAGAAAGTACCGCGACCCACATCTTCACCAGTAATACGTACCAACACTTTATCATTATCGACTAGTGATGCGTATGCCAATGTTTCAGCTGCACCCCAGTTTAATGGCTCTTCGCCTGTCTGCATGGCCAAGCGCTGCTCAACCACTTTTTGTACTTGGCGTTGTAACTTATAGCCTTCTGGCATTTCCGCCATACGACGTCCATACCCTTTTAGAATCTCGATGTCGACACTGGTATCCCAATCATCCACCAAATCGTGACCTAAATAAGGTTTCCAATCGACGAACAACTCTTCGTTAGGCTCATTAACCAATGAGTTTGCAACATAGTCACCACGGTCTAAAGACTCACGATAGTCATCTTCATACTGCTTTTCTTCTTCAGCATTCAAAATACCGTCTTCGATAAGTTTTTGTGCATAAATCGTACGAGTCGTTGGTAGCTTCTTAATAACTGCATACATGAGTGGCTGAGTCGCTGACGGCTCATCCGCTTCGTTATGACCATTACGGCGATAGCAGAACAGATCGATAATGATGTCTTTATCAAACTCATGACGGTAATCTAATGCTAATTGCGCGGCAAATACGACCGACTCAGGATCATCACCGTTCACATGTAGGATAGGTGCATGTACCATTTTTGCAACATCAGTACAGTACTCAGTCGAACGCACGTCTTCTTGGCGGCTGGTCGTGAAACCGACTTGGTTATTGATCACAATATGTACAGTACCACCAGTGGTATAAGCACGGGTTTGTGACATTTGGAACGTTTCTTGAACCACGCCTTGACCAGCAAACGCAGCATCACCATGAATAACGATTGGCAATACTGAATTACCGCCTTTATTATCCAATAGTGGCTGATCATTGCGGCGCACCTGACGGGCACGTACAGATCCTTGCAATACCGGTGCGACAATCTCAAGATGTGATGGGTTAAATGCTAAAGCCAAATGCGCTTCACCGCCTGGCGTCATCACGTTTGATGAAAAACCATTATGATATTTAACGTCACCTGAGCCTTTTTCTGGCTGTACTTTACCATCAAACTCGTCAAACAAGTCCGCAGGGTTTTTACCTAAAATATTGACCAGTAGGTTTAGGCGACCACGGTGAGCCATACCAATGACCATCTCTTTAGTGCCGTAACCGCCTGCACGTTGGATGATTTCATTGATAGCAGGGATAAAGCTTTCGCCGCCCTCTAGTCCGAAACGCTTAACGCCCGTATATTTACGTGCTAAGTATTTTTCTAGACCTTCAGCTGCTGTTAGACGCTCAAGAATAGATAAGCGCTTTTCTTTATCAAACTTGATGTAACCTAAGTTGGTTTCTAGATACTTTTCCATCCAGCGTTTTTCAGTACTGGTGGTAACGTGCATGTATTCAGTACCAATGTAACGGCAGTAAACACGTTCCATAATTTCGATGATTTCACGCAATGGCGCTTCGTCTTTACCGATATTTAAATCATTGGTAGGAAATACTGTATCAAGATCAGCTTCTGAAAGATTATGATAAGCAAGGGTCAAATCTTCCACTTCTGCACGTGGATGTAGATTTAACGGATCAAGCTTCGCGCGGCGATGACCACGGCGACGGTAAGCTGAAATTAGCTGCTGTACACCCATTTGTTTAGGGTTAGCACAGTCGGCTAAGCCTGCATTTTTATCAGGCGCTTGAGTGCTGGCTTTATTAGCAGTTTGGTTGCGAGCAAGCAACAAAAACTGTTCCTTAATAGCGTTATGCTGTGCATCGTTTGGCGATTTGTATTGTTCAAAATACGTTTGCCAATCGGTATCAACGCTATCAGGGTCGTTTAGGTACTGCTCATAAAGAGCTTCTATATAGCTGGCGTTGTCAGCAGCCAGTTCTGTATGTCCTAGGCTTGCGGCTTCTTTAGTTATACTATTCATAATAATCGTCTATTTGATAGATAAATGAATGGAATCGTGCTTATTATTGTGTAATCTGTTGTATGTGAGACATCTAAATACTTAATGCTATAAAAACTCAATCGTATTCTGTTCAGTACTGATTTATGAACCACACTTATTACTATAAAAGAAAAGTACGCTTATCTGTGCTTTGCTTATGACAGACAGTGATGCTAAATAGTGATAATAAGTGCCATTACAATACCTATATTAAAAATATAATTATTTGTGAACGTCCAGTTTTGTTATCTGACTCGTCTCACAACATTAATTTATATATACTGAAGTTAGTCATAACCAATTCATCAAAGATAAACGATCGATGAATTATTGACGCCTTCAGCTGGCCTATTATTTGGCTATCCTCGCTGGAACGTCTGGTTATTCCCAAGCTATCATTACTTTTATGGCAAACATACGTTGCTGTATAGAGTAGCATGACAGCGTTTCGCGCCATAGTTTGTTTGTTCAATACTAACTATTTAGGTAATGAATATCTACTATCATTTTGAATGCATTATTCCAGTCTATTATCTGTTTTGAATACTTATTTATCAGTAAGTTAAACATTAACGACTGATAGTGGTTCGTCAAAACGACTAATTATTAAAATAATGCGCTATTCTAACATTTAACGTGGTGAATATCTCTGGCTGAATACTTTTTTCTAACACCAATTATTTGACATACTCCCGCCACTTTCGACAAGCTCAAGTGTGGGATTCTAAAAGCAAAAGCTCTTAGGTGACTTTCTCACGAAGGTCACAAGCTTTCTGTTTCATCGGGCGACCTTTACCGCGTCCTCCCTCCACAGACAAAACGGCATGTCCTACCGTAAGAATATTACGAGCTGCATTAACATCAGCATTCGCAATATAACCACATTCAACGCACTCAAATTTTGCTTGGGTGCGTCTATTTTCTTTGGCAACATGCTTGCACTCAAAACAGGTTTGGCTAGTAAATCTTGGGTTTACTTGGATCAATAATCCACCTTGCCACTGCTGTTTATATTCAAGCATAGTCAACGTCATACCCCAACCCTGATCAAGAATTGATTTATTCAATCCTGATTTGGCTCTGACATTGCGACCTTTGTTTTCAAGCGTACCACTTGCTGATTTCGACATATTAGCTACCTTCAAATCCTCACAGACAATCATGGCGTGGTTTTTGCTGATGTCAGTGGTGATCTTATGCAAGTAGTCATGGCGAATATTGGCGATATGATGGTGAAGCTTTTGGATTTTACGGTTTTGCTTTTTCCAATTATTACTAAATAAGACCTTGCGGTTTAATTGGCGCTGTAGCCTTGCTATCTTGACTTGATTGGCTTTGAAGCTATTTCTGGGCTGAATAATATCAGCGTTTGAGGTAGTGATAAATTTAGTAATCCCTAAATCAATACCAATGGCGGTTTTGGACGGATGGGTCGGTGTTTCAACCTCACGCTCCGTACCGAAAGACACGTACCATTGGCCGGATTTCTTACTGATGGTGATATTCTTTATGACACCTATGATCTCTTGAGATTTTTTAAACTTCACCAAGCCAATACCATTCGGTAATTTGACGCGATTGCCATTAACGCGGCAATATTTATCAAATTGAACCAAGCGGATTGAATCTCGACCATCTGATTTACGTTTAAAACGCGGCATGAGTGGGCGTAGTTGGATTTCAGTGCCGTCGGCAAGCTTGAGGCATTTAGTTTTTCTAGGTTTTCTGTTATTTTCTTTCAGCCTTGCATGAACTTTAGGGTCAAAAAAGCGCGACCAAGCAGAAGCGAGATCACGAACTTTCTGTTGTAAAGATACCGCATTGGAGCTTGTTTTTAAGAATGCAAAATCAGGATTGGCTTTAATATCCATGATTTTATTAACCAAATTCGTTGCATTAATAAACTCATTCTTAGCAAACATCTCAAACGATATGGCCAGCATTTGATTCCAAACAAAGCGCGCAGAACCAACAAGGTTATTTAAGATAACCTCTTGCTCTGCGTTAGGCTCAAGCCTAAACTTATACGCTTTACTGATTTTCATAACACCAATTCATTTTCGTCTGACATGTTACCAATACTAAAGATTAACACGGTTTATTTCAGTAACCAATCTGTATAAAAATATAAGGCGGTGTTCTAAAAAGTATGGTGACGAAAAAATTTAATACGAAGTCTATGCTAATTTCTCTGATTCCATAGAGCTTTCAAGGCTTCAAAAATTGTTCAAATTTTAGTCAACATATTTTTTGACACACCACCGAATATAATAAATACTAAGTGACATTCCCCTCCGCCCTAATGTCGGGTGGAGTCCTATTTCGCTTTTTTGATAGATTGCTGACCTATATATCATGCCTTCTTACATACAACCAACGTATTGATAGCCCAGCCTTACCTTTAACCATATTAAATAATCGTCTCTATAAGCTATATCTGGCACTGAAAGACAATCAAAGAATCTCAGATATATTGCTCATAAAAAACACCACCTAATGATTAGGTGGTGTTTTTCGTACGCTATCTGCAAAAAAACCAGACAATTATAAACGATTAACCTGCTTGGTCAATGAGCATATTACGTAAATGACCAATTGCTTTGGTTGGGTTTAAACCTTTTGGACAAACTGATACACAGTTCATGATACCGCGGCAACGGAATAGGCTAAATGGATCATCTAAACGCGCCAAACGTGCTTGCGTATCACCATCACGGCTATCAGCCACGAAGCGATAAGCGTGCAGTAGTGCTGATGGACCTAAGAATTTATCAGGGTTCCACCAGAACGATGGGCAGCTGGTTGAACAGCATGCGCATAGAATACATTCGTACAAACCGTTTAGCTTTTCGCGTTGTTCAGGTGACTGCAAACGCTCTGTCGGCGGTGCTGGCTGGTCATTGATCAGGTACGGATGTACTTTCTCATATTGCTCATAGAATTGGTTCATATCAACAACCAAATCGCGAACAACAGGTAGACCTGGTAATGGACGAACCGTGACTTTTTCTGGCAGAGTGTTCATGTTAATGAGACACGCTAGGCCATTTTTGCCATTGATGTTCATGCCATCAGAGCCACAAATACCTTCACGGCAAGAGCGACGGAAGGTCAGTGTTTCGTCTTCCTTTTTCAGGCGTAATAACACGTCAAGCAACATACGATCTGAGTCTAGCAACTCAATCGTATACGTTTGCATGCGCGGCGCTGCGTCCAGATCAGGATCGTAGCGATAGATTTCGATGGTGCGAGTACCTCGGCTCATAATGCTAAACTCCACACGTAGGTGATGGCGGGCATACAAAGGTTGCAGCATATCAGCGCTATTGATTAGCCCATATTGACAGTCATTATCAAATATCAACTAATCATATTGTCACGCTGGCATGAGCATGTAGCTGGCGGTCACCTTTTAATAAATGAATAAAAAATAAAACGTTTACGCTGTTCGTATCGCTAAATTGCGCAGTCTAAAATTAATAGACGCGAACTTTCGGTTCGATATAATCAACCGTTAGTGGTACTTTACGAACTGGCTTATAAATAATGCGATTGCCTTCAGAATACCATAAGGTATGCTTCATCCACTCGTGGTCATTACGGCCATTTGGTGCGTAATCATCATCTTCTGGACGGTCATAGTCAGACACGCTATGAGCACCGCGGCTTTCGTGACGCATTGCCGCTGATACCATCGTCGCTTTGGCCACTTCATACAAGTTAGCCACTTCGAATGCTTCAATGCGCGCTGTGTTAAATACTTGTGATTTATCGGCCAAATGGATTTTTTCAATCTTGTCACCAAGCGCTAAAATCTTCTCAACGCCTTCGTCCATCATCGCTTGCGTACGGAACACACTCGCATGCGCTTGCATGGTTGCACGAATCTCGTCAGCCACGTCTTGGGCATTGTAGCCTTCGGTCGACTGTTGCAGCTTGTCTAAACGACCAACTGTATAATCAAGGACGCGAGGATCAAGTGGCTTATAGTTATGATCGGCATGATGGAATTCATCAACGATATGTTTACCAGCAGCACGACCAAATACCAATAGATCAAGCAAAGAGTTGGTACCTAAGCGGTTGGCACCGTGAACACTGACACAAGCACATTCACCGATAGCATAAAGACCTTTAACCACGTTGCCTTTTGCATATAGACCGTCTTCGTCCGTACCTGCTTCTAGATCAGGCTTAATGACTTGACCATGGATAGTGGTTGGAATACCGCCCATCATATAGTGAATGGTTGGAATAACGGGAATTGGCTCTTTGGTGATATCAACGTTAGCGAAGTTTTTACCAATCTCAAATACCGATGGCAAACGCTTCATGATGGTTTCAACGCCCAAATGCGTCATATCCATCACGATATGGTCAGCGTTTGGACCACAGCCGCGACCTTCTTTGATCTCTTGATCCATAGAACGAGAAACCAAATCACGTGGTGCCAAATCTTTCACGGTTGGCGCATAGCGCTCCATGAACGCTTCGCCATCTTTGTTACGTAAGATAGCGCCTTCACCGCGGCAACCTTCAGTTAACAGTACGCCTGCACCGTGGACACCTGTTGGGTGGAACTGCCAAAATTCCATGTCTTGTAATGGAATACCAGCACGAACGGCCATACCAATACCGTCACCAGTATTGATATAAGCGTTAGTAGAGGCGGCAAAGATACGACCTGCACCGCCTGTCGCTAGGACAGTAATCGGTGACTGGAATACGGCAACCGTACCTGTCTCTTGCTCAAGCGCGATAACACCGTTGATATTACCCGCTTCGTCTTTGATCAAATCAAGCGCAATCCACTCGATAAAGAACTCAGTGCCTTGCTGCAAATTCTTCTGATATAACGTATGTAGTAGCGCGTGACCCGTACGGTCAGCCGCAGCACACGCACGTTGTACGGCTTTTTCGCCATAGTTTGAGGTATGACCACCGAATGGGCGCTGATAAATCGTGCCGTCTTCGTTACGGTCAAACGGCATGCCCATGTGCTCAAGCTCATAGACAACTTTAGGCGCTTCACGGCACATGTATTCAATCGCGTCTTGGTCACCCAACCAATCTGACCCTTTAACGGTGTCATAAAAGTGGAAATGCCAGTTATCGTTGCTCATGTTACCCAAACTTGCGCCGATACCGCCCTGAGCCGCAACCGTATGCGAACGGGTTGGGAATACTTTGGTCAAAACGGCAACTTTCATGCCTGCTTCTGCCAAATGTAGTGAAGCACGCATACCTGAGCCGCCGCCACCAACGATGACTGCATCGTAGTTTAGCGTCTTAATATTACTAATGGTATTATCTTGTCTAGTTGCCATTACGGTTTTCCTAATGCCTATTAATGCTTAGAAGTAAATAAAAAGGCTGTCTCAAAATCATCCTATTGCTGGACAAAACACTTTATTGTCTTGCCACTATTTGCAATGATCAAAGTGGATGACGCTCACAACCTTTAACCACCTAATTTGCATATCTATCGTTATATTGGGTTCGCTCACTGACTAAACCATAGCGCACCTATTATATAAGTGACTGGCTAAGTCAATGATGTCCAACGCTATGATTGGCTATGACTATTTTTGGCTACTAACGGATGACTTTGACATTTGCTAGTCGCGTCCGTTATTGTTTATAAATAAATCAAGTTACAGATAAATAAATATTATCAATACATAGTCTGTTCAATATAATATGGATATAAGGAAGGCGAGTCACCAGAACTACAAATAGTTGACTAAGCAAGCCTGACACCGTATCCAGATTATAGGGGATTGGCTATCGTTAAACAGCAACCACACCGAAACCAGTACCCCAAAAAATCATAATGCCCCAAAATAGAAACACTAAAATAGCGATAATCATCAATGACTGTAGCACTAAGCGTAGACCTGCTGCGCTTGAGCCCAATTTGCCCGTGGTAATATAGTCAGTGAAAACCGTCCACATACCAACCCAAGCATGACCAGCTAGGGCAAGTACCGCCACCAAGCTAAATAGACGCATAGGTAAACTGGTCATGAATGATGACCATTCAAGATAAGTAACCTCGCCATGCGTCAAAAAGAAGCCCAGCAATACCACACTATAAACGGCTAAAACGACAGCGCTAATACGCTGGATAATCCAATCGCGTGAGCCTGAACCTGTCAGACCAGTCGCACTTTTGATTCCTGAATCATTTTTTATCATTAGAACATCACCCATACAAATGACGCGACAATTAGAATCGCTGCAATCACAAAACTAACCATAGACGCAGTGCGGCCAGATTTTAGCTCTTCGTTCATGCCCATATCAGCGAATAAGTGCTTAATACCCATCACAAAGTGATAAGCAATCGCGGCAACAAATATCCATGCTAAGAAGCGCACAAGTACATTGTCAAATACGGTTTCAAAGCTCTCAGCCGAAGCCAATGAGTTCTGTAGTAACCACAGCATGACAGGAATCAATAAAAATAAAATAATGCCAGAGATACGATGCAAGATAGAGGCGATCGCAATCGGTGAGCGATTAACGCTAATCACTTGGCTTAAAGGCAGATCAATAGGTCGGTTGCTTTTCACAGCGGGCATCCTTTTTGCGGTTATACTCCTGTATCTGCTATCAACGCTTGATATCACTGATGTCGATTAAGCATTGAGCAACACACGAGACGAATAAAGTAAGGAAGAGCTAGCTGACTTCGTTTAGTTTGCGCTAAATATGAAGAAAGGATCGTGGGGTACAAGGTATTGATAAACTGTTTAATATCGCTCGTCAAATCGACAGGTCTATAAAACAACCCGTCTATTATACAACAAAGAAAATAAACATGAGTAAGATCGATTAACTAGTCTATTTTTACTGGTCATATCAATAAAGACAACGCTACTCCGTCATCGATATCAATACAGCCCTTTTACTAATGACTTAAAAATAGAACAGTTAACAAAAGCATTCAAACCCTGGATTACAGATATTGTCTATCAAAACGCTAGTGCGTCGTTGCTCTGGTGCTACTCAGCCATAACCGAGTATGAATAGAAAAACGACACTACATCATGACCACTTATCAATTCGCACAAAGCGAGTGCCAGTTAAGTTCCTACAATTATAAAATGACTGGGCGATAATTACAAATTTATCCCCTAAGTAGTAAAAGGCAAACGCTGGGTTAACAAATAAATAGACAGCGGTCATACGTATTTGCCAACATTGCTCAATTTTGAGGGAATTTACGCCAAACTCAATTCGTCTACTACGCATACTCTGTCTGTTTTTAACCCGAATATTAATCAAACCTGCTACATTATTATCGTAAAATTCTTTAAAAATTATGCGGATAATGTAGCTGTACTTACTGTCATAAAAACAAGCTTTCTAAGCAAAATAACCAATCAGACATATTTTGATACAAAAATTACAGTGAATAAACACGACTAAACCGTGCCAATTGACGCTATTGATGGTAAAAGTCTTTTCAAATCATAAGTAATTACTGCTAATATACCCTGCGTATTAAATGAGTTAAATGCATTTTTATGATTTGACTAACGATAGACCGAGGGTGTGTGTCTGTCGTAATTTTATTCTAACAAGCTAAAACCAATGGAGAGCAATTTATGGCTGACACTAATGCCAAACTAACCGTCAATGGTAAAGAATACGAGTTTCCTATTATCGAAGGTACTTTAGGGCGTCCAGTTCTAGATATTGCTGCTCTACAAGAATCAGGATTTTGGTCTTATGACCCTGGTTTTAAAGTAACCGCTCCTGTTGAATCAAAGATTACTTATATTGATGGTGGTAAGGGTGAGCTACTACACCGCGGCTACCCTATCGATCAATTGGCAAACAATGCTGAATATTTAGAAGTGGCTTATGCCTTGATTCATGGCGACTTACCGAACGCTGAGCAAAAAGCAGATTTCTTTGAAAAAATCCGTAAGCATACGGGTGTTCATGATCAATTGCGCAAGTTCTTTGAAGGCTTCCGCCGTGACGCACATCCAATGGCCATTATGGTTGGTGTCGTTGGTGCTTTATCCGCGTTTTATCATGAAGCATTAGACGTCAGTAACGAAGAGCATCGTGAAATCACGGCTATCCGTCTAATCGCTAAAATGCCAACGCTTGCTGCGATGAGTTATAAATACTCGCAAGGCGAACCGTTCATGTATCCACGCAATGACTTTAGCTATGCTGAAAACTTCTTATACATGATGTTTGCCACGCCTGCTGATGTTGATTATAAAACCAATGACGTCATCACTCGCGCCATGGATAAAATTTTTACTTTGCATGCTGACCACGAGCAAAACGCGTCAACGTCTACGGTACGTCTAGCTGGTTCTACTGGCGCTAACCCTTATGCGTGTATCGCTGCTGGTATCGCCGCCCTTTGGGGACCATCACATGGCGGCGCGAACGAAGCCGTGCTTGAGATGTTAGATGAGATCGGTTCAGTTGAAAATGTGCCTGAGTTCATGGAAAAAGTGAAGAGCCGTGAAGTGAAGCTCATGGGCTTTGGTCATCGCGTTTATAAAAACTTTGATCCACGCGCACAAGTGATGAAAGAAACTTGTGACGAAGTATTGGGCGCATTGGGCATCAATGATCCTAAGCTTGAGCTTGCCATGGCACTTGAGAAAATCGCTTTAGAAGACCCGTTCTTCGTTGAGCGTAACTTGTATCCAAACGTTGATTTTTACTCGGGCATTATCCTTAAAGCCATCGGTATCCCAACGTCAATGTTTACCGTAATCTTCTCATTGGCTCGTACTTCTGGTTGGATCAGCCATTGGTTAGAGATGCACAGCACACCGTTCAAAATCGGTCGTCCACGTCAGTTATACACGGGTGAAACGCATCGCGACTTCGTTAAAGTTGAAGACCGTAAATAGTCACTTATATTTTAGTTTTTAGAACCATAAAAAATCCCGCCATCGTGCGGGATTTTTTATGGTTCTTGTTTTATGGTTCTTACTGTCTCATTTGATACGGTTAGCCACATTACATTTTATAGAAACCCTATCCGTTACTGAATGAATAACTGGTTGAGTGACAGAATTGCGGCTACTGGAATTCTTTTAGTGTTTGCTCATATTTGGCAATTTGCTCATCATAACCTTTAATGGTGTCATTAAACTTAGTCATAAGCGTCTCAAATTCTTTTTGTTGATTCAGTTTCATCTGCTGCATATCAATCACTTGCTGAGCTTCTATCTGCTCCCAAACCTGATGCTGAATAATCAAACGCGCTAATGCTGGGCTTTTGGCACTGAGCCTACCGGCAATTTCTGCATGCTCAAATAACTGCGGAGCCAATGTCGCGATATTAATTAAAGTATCAACATCTTCTGCGCTAAGAGGCGTCGTCACAGGCTGATAAAGCGCTTCCATCGCTTGCTGGTAGCTTTCGATGATTTGATCTTCTGTTAGCATGACAGGCTTACGCGGCTCAAGGCTAATGCGCTTTAACACCGTTAAATCACGCTCGCCAACTTCCGTACTGGTATTGATATCAGCCTCAGCGGAGATATCCACTTCATCATCTGTGGTGTCAGCAGATAGTGAGCTGCTATCAGCTGTGTCGTTGTCATTCTCCATCACGTTATCAGTATTAGTATCGCTAGCAGCTGTATCATCATTTAGCAGCAATGAATCCTCACTATCTGAGCTATCAGCGGCTTGTAGGGATTCATACTCTGCTTGTAAACGACGCTGTAGCCTTTGTGCTTGCGCGACATATATGGGCTGAAACTGCTTTATACGGGCAGCAGCAGAATCACTTGGGCGCATAGGCTGACTGTCTTCAGTGCTCGTTTTTTCAACGCTCTGACTGTCTTCTGGCGCAGGTTGAGTCTCTGCTTGCTGCTGACAACCACTTAACAGCAATACGCCGCTGAGTGTTGCCGCAAGCAAGGTTGACGAGTGCTGTGAAGGGTTGTTGTTTTGATTGATAGAATTATCAACCACACCTTTACTCATTTTATAATTGGGCTTTTTTGGCAAAAATTTAAACATAAGGGTACGTGTCCTTGTTAAGGCAAAATAATAAAAACCAAAATTATCATGGCAATCCATTGCCAATGGATATCACTTCATATTGTCGTCAGACTTCACGATTAAAAATGGAATACAAATTTCTAATGCTTGACAGTCTTGTCCACGCTGACGACGAATAAAATAATCCTGAACCATACGCGCCTGCTGTTCGATACCGTAGTTAAAGAAGGATTTGCCTGTCTTGAGCACATAATCATAACGGCGATCAATAAGTGCACCGCGCACCACTTTTAAGCCTTGCTGTAATTGCCATACATGAGTCAATTCATGTATCAGCCAGCTTTTTTTACTCAATGAAGCATCGCTAAAATCTACTGTCCAATCTGCTGGGTTAAAATAAATATTGCCATTAGGACTAACGGCATAATGTTTCAACACCCACCAAGCAGTCTTGAGCTGAACCTCATCGAGATTGATGCTGTCGCCAAATACTGAACGCGCCAGCGCTATCTCACCTGTAGTAAGCAAACGTGATTGCTGCTTGGCACTGTCATATAAATAGCGAGCAAACAAGCGCTGCAATATCGGCGGAGACATCATGACGGTAATACCTTATACCTAATGAATGGATAATCACAAATGATAGGTCGTAAATCGCGCGTGATATCTGCGATCTATCAATGCTGTTGAAGCGTTAATAGGGATAAAAGCATAAAAATCAAAGTATTTGGGACATAAGCTGTACACTTGATTGACTTTTATTAACGTAAATCTGCGTTAGCCTATCGTGTATGACATATAACAAGACACATACTAAATAGCATCTTTATAAATTAGCCTACTTTTACCACTAATGTCTAATATTCATTAGTGCGAAAATCATGCCAAACAGACAGATATGGTCTTTTTCCATAGCAATGATGAATGTAATCTAGGATGTAGTCATTTAGATGCAGCAATAAAAGCCCATTAATCACTGTCGTTATGAACTAATTGATAGCTGTTTAAATTGATAATAGAGATTTCTATGCCGCCTAATTTTCATGCCGATACACCCCTTGCTCAGCGTATGCGCCCAACGACACTTGATGCAATCATTGGTCAAGAACATCTACTGGCGGCAGGTGCACCCTTGCGGCGTTTGGTCGAACAAGGGCATCTGCCATCGATTATTTTGCATGGTGAAGCTGGCATCGGCAAAACGACTATTGCCATGCTGTTGGCTGATGCTGTTGGCAGACCGTTTCATGCCTTGTCTGCCTTGAATACTGGGGTCAAACAGCTGCGAGAAGTGTTAGATAATAAGGACTCACTGGCATTTGAATCGCCAGTGGTGTTTATCGATGAGATACACCGCTTTAACAAGGCTCAGCAGGATGCCTTACTGGGCGCGGTCGAATCTGGTGATATTACCTTGATTGGTGCGACAACTGAAAACCCGTCCTTTAGCGTCAATAATGCGCTGCTATCACGTTGCCAAGTGTATCGTTTAGAGCCACTGACGCCTGAACAAATCAGTGCGGTATTGCAAAGGGCAATTTCAGAAGATTCAGTGCTGAAAAATTTGACGGTTGATTTACAAGCACAGGACACTATCAGCCAACTGGCGCATGGCGATGCTAGAAAGGCGCTAAATTTATTAGAGCTGGCTATTCAAACGGCGGACACTAAGCAATCACCCCTCGTCATTAACGATGAATTGGTCGCTCGTGTCGCCCAAACAGCTCTAGTTCGCTATGACAAAGATGGCGAGCAGCATTACGATATTATCTCGGCGATGATAAAGTCCGTACGTGGCTCAGACCCTGATGCTGCGCTTTATTGGATGGCGCGGATGTTAGTTGGCGGTGAGCCTGCTGATTTTATCGCGCGGCGTTTGGTCATCTTGGCCAGTGAAGATATTGGTAATGCCAACCCTAATGCTTTACTGCTTGCCGATGCAGCATTACGTAGTGTGCAATCAATTGGTATGCCAGAAGCGCGTATTATCTTGGGGCAAGTGGTGGTTTATTTGGCGACCAGTGCCAAAAGTAACAGCACTTATAAAGCCATCAATGCTGCGATGGCGTTGGCAGAAAAAGATGCCTCTCCAGTACCGCTACACCTGCGCAATGGCGTGACCAAACTAATGCGTAATCAAGGCTATGGTCAAGGTTACGCCTATCCACACGATTATCCCAATCACTATTATCCACAAAGCTATTTGCCAGACAATTTAGTTGGGAGCAGCTTTTATGAATTTGCCGACAACCAGCGCGAGCAACACAGTAAACAGTTTATGGATTGGCTAAAAAGCCAAGCAGCCAGTAATGACTGATGGCTCGCAATATAGGTTAGCCCATTGCTTACTGCGTCATTGAATACATGAATCGTCGTAACCATTAGTAATACTTATCACTATATTTGACAGACTGGCCCATATAGTTTCGAGATGAAGCAGCACAGTGGGCTGAAAAGCGTTAAAATGTCCTCATATTGATATATAAGCAATGATTCCATAATGTCTACGGTGGATCACTTTGATCTAATGCACTTTGCCTAACCGCAACAGCGCTCTGTAGTATCTACTGCTACAATAGACAGACAATGCTTTATATTCCACATCACACCTATCTATAAATAATAAAATATTGAGACTTACTATGAGTTTAAATACGATTCCTGAGATTATCGAAGACATTCGTGCTGGCAAGATGGTCATCTTAATGGATGATGAAGATCGTGAAAATGAAGGTGATATCATCATGGCAGCGACCCATGTGCGCCCTGAAGATATTAACTTTATGATTACTCATGCACGTGGTTTGGTCTGCTTGACCTTGTCACAAGCACGCTGCCAGCAGTTGGCGTTGCCGCTGATGTCTGATCGTAACGAGGCAAAATTTAGTACCAACTTTACGGTCTCTATCGAAGCCGCTGAAGGCGTTACCACGGGTATCTCTGCTGCTGATCGCGCTCGTACGATTCAAGCAGCGGTTTCTTCTTCGGCAAAACCTGAAGACATCGTCCAACCTGGACATATCTTCCCAATCATGGCTCAAAATGGTGGCGTCTTGCACCGCGCTGGACATACCGAAGCTGGTTGTGATTTAGCACGCCTAGCAGGACTTGAGCCCGCAGCAGTGATTGTCGAAATCATCAATGCTGATGGTACGATGGCGCGCCGTGATGATCTAGAGATATTTGCCGAAGAGCATGGCATCAAGATGGGTACAATTGCTGACCTCATCAACTACCGCATCGCGAACGAGCAAACGGTAGAAGAAATTGAGTCGCGTCCTTTTGAAACAGAATACGGCACCTTTACGCTACATCGCTTCCGCGAATTTGGCGCTGATGAAACGCATTTGGCTTTGGTAAAAGGCGATGTGAGCGAAGGCGTCAGCACCGTCCGTGTCCATGGTTTTCACCCACTACGCGACTTGTTTGCTGCCAAAAATGATATGACGGGTCGTAGTGGCTGGAGCGTACGCTCAGCGCTGGAGGAAATTAGTAATTCAGATCGCGGCGTATTAGTTTGGATTGGTAGCAACCAGCCAATAGATTTAGGAGAGGCGTTAGACAAAGCGGCAGACAATGAATCGCAATCGACTATTACCCAGCAGCCGTATCGCAGCATTGGTGTTGGTGCACAGATTTTGCGTCATTTAGGCGTTCGTGATATGCGTTTATTATCATCACCCATGAAGTTTTACGCATTATCAGGCTTTGACTTGAACGTCATCGATTTCGTACATGCGCCAAAGCAAGATTAATAGTTGATTGACTGATTAATTGGCTGATTCGATATCAGTCACATAGCAAAGGGCACGCTAACGTAACGTTAGCGTGCCCTTTGCTATGTGGCTGATATTCAGTGCTAAAGCTTTGGTATATGACCAACTTTTGCTTCTAATGCCAATAGCCGAGCGCGCTCTTCCTCTGTCCAAGCTAACTTACGCTTTCCCTCACTATCGAGCCGTACCACGACTGCCTCAGCCGTCGCGACGATGGCTGCTTGCGCGGTGCTATAATAGCTGTATTCCATCACGATACTCGTATTGCCCAAGCGCTGACAGCGCACTCCTAATAGCAAAGTATCAGGATAAGTCACAGGGCGTAAATACTGGCAGCTAGATTGTGCCAATACCGTCACCATACTGCCATCAAACATACCTAGCGCCTGCAAATAGCCAATTCGTGCTGATTCAGCGTAACGGTAATAAATCACATTATTTAAATGGTTAAACGCATCCATCTCGCCCCAGTGAATGGGCTGGTGATGAATAATGGGGTAATGAGACAATTCGTCAGGATGATTATCTGCGATATTGGAGGCTACATGTGCTGCTTGATTCAAACTGTCCATAACGTCACTTCTCTTATTTTTATAAATCTATCAATCAACATCCACTGAACCACTAACGCTGAGATTTATCCAAAATCTGGGTGGTCACCAATGGCGTTGGTTTCGGTGCATTGGCAATCAATTTATCTAACCAATCTATGACTTCTGCGATATTTGTGGGAGAGGATCTGGTTGGTAGGTTCTTGTCGGTAGAGGTTTGTTTTTTGCCTACGGACGCATCATTAGAGGCGTTTTCAGTATTAGTCATGGCTGCCTTTGGCGCTGACTCTTGAGGAATAGCAGACTTCGGCACCAAGGTTTGTAGTTGATTTCGTGCTTGACGCAGATAACCAATCAGCTGCTCTTGTTCGCGCATATTACTGGCTTGACTGGCCAGATTTAAGGTCATAATCACTTCGTGAATGGTCAGTTGTTTGCGCGAGAGGCTCATATTATTATCAGCGCTATTGTGCGGTGTCGCCTCACTACTCACACGCTCATAGCTGTGCAAAAACTCTTGAATATTTTGAATGGCGAGGTTTTGTAGCTGCCAAGGACTGGGCTGAGAGCTGCTCGCCTGCAAACGTTCGATGTCTTTCATCAAGCTTTGTTTGATCACAACCGTTAGCGCTGGAGCAATCTCATTGCTGCTTTGCGAAAGCTGCCAGTGTAGACCACGCAACAAATCAATCGCCGCACTGTCATTATTGTCTGCCAATAATCTATCAGCGGCTTGTATCTGAATACGCAGTAAATCTAACTGGTTTTGCGCTTGGCTACTGGCGGCAGATCGAGGCTCTGGCAACGTCTGCTGACTCATCGCAAATAGACGGTCATCCATCTCATTCAGACGGCTGACGACTTGCTCGTTGCTTTGCAAACGCTCATTAACACTATGCTGGAAACGCTGCTGGCTAATGTAGAGCCACAATAGGGCGGCGATAAGCAACAAGATAACCAGCCACTGCAGGCGCAACAAAAACACATTTGCTTGTCGGCGCTGCTGAGTAGCAGAAGGTTCCTGAGATAACGATTCAGAATTGATTGACATAAGGCAGCACCGTTATTTTGGCTAAAACAGGTTTAAAGCGAATAAATAAAAAGTGAAACATAATAGATAAGGACAGGTCATCGGTTGGTACATTTATACATTTAATAGGCTTTAGCATGGATGGCAGCAAGAATGGTTTCTGGCGCCAAATCTTCCACACGCCAATAACTTAATTGCTGCTCAGCGACCATATCAGCTAAACGCTCACCCAACACCACATAAGAAAAGTCTGACAATTTATAGGGCAAAATAGCAGAGGTTTCTCTGGCTGTTTCTTGCTCTAATGCCTTTTCTGCTACAGCCCGAACGATGCTTTCCCAATGCTCAAAGGCTGTACCGCTACTGATCACAACGATTGGCTTTGGTTGCTGCGCTGCCAACGCATCTTGCATCATATTATGCGTTAAATTATCGGTTAAAAATTCTTTTAGCCACTGCTCATATTGAGCCATCGCCTCGACTGGCATTATGCGCTCATACCAAGCAATACTATCGATATGCACACCGCGTGCCAGCAACGTATCGACCAATAGTCGCCTACCACCCAATCCGCGCCACACGAGCAACTTGTCACCTGCTTGCAAATGCCCAATCTCAGGCATCGCTAGCATACCTTCGTTATTGGCAATGTGAGGCTGAAGTACTTGATAATTCGACGCCTCGATTTTGGCATTATTTAATACCGACGCAGTCGCTTCACCCACGGCAATCAAGTAGCTCGGCGCTTGCAGAGCATTAATTGCTATATCTTTTCGCTCACCGTCATTATCATCGTCATCGTCATGGTTTTGAGCTTGGCGCTCATCTTCGAGCGCTTGCCACACAGCCAGTCCTGAAGCGGCTGCCGTTGGGCTAACGATCACAAGCGCCTTATAATCGCCTGCTAGCCAATGCCGCATCAGCGTCATGTCTTGCTCAGTCGTTGGGCGCGGTTGTAACGTCAACATCGGTATCTCTACCACCGTCAGCCCTGCTGCTTGTAGATGATCCGTCAATGCAGCGGCACGCTCCGCTGGGCGAGTATTGATGACTACTTGCGTAAGTGATGACTCATTATTTGATTGACTGTTAGCAATAAGCTGGGCGTGATTTAATGTTGATGACATAGACGTACCATGACAAAAGACTGATAGAATTGGCTTAACGATAGCCCTAGCATCAATAATACTGGGGCTATGACTAAGATAATCAAAATACTGGCCTGTTATTCAGGATGATAAATCGCGGATAAGATATCACCCGCGCCATCGGCAAGCAGTATATTGGCAACATCAATACCAAGCTGATTAGCCTGTACTTCTTGCTCGGCTTGTGTGCCAATCAACGTGACGCGCTTCTCTGCTTTTAGCAGCTCGCTGCCATCCGCTTGACCGACGCGGCCACGTAGCCATAACACATTGCCGTTGTCGTTATTGCCATTGTCACCGTTATCATCATTGTTGCTGCTCGTTTCATCCGCCATTTGTAACACGGCATAAGCAGCAATGGGCACTTGGCAGCCACCCTCTAAGTGACGGTTTAGCGCGCGTTCAGCAATGAGGCGGATACGAGCTTTATCATCATTCAGTGGTGCCAGTAATTTTAGCACCTCATCATCACCTTCACGGCATTCAATCGCTAAGGCGCCCTGACCAACCGCAGGCAGGCAGGCATTGATATCAAGCTCGCCGCGTATGCGCTCATCCAGCTCGATACGCTGCAAACCACTGGTTGCTAAAATAATCGCATCATACTCGCCAGCATCTAGCTTGCCCAAACGTGTACCAACGTTACCGCGTAGGGTTTTGATTTGTAGGTCTGGGCGATAGGCTTTAAGCTGACACTGACGACGCAAACTTGACGTGCCAACGACTGCCCCTTGCGGCAACTCATCAATACTATTATAAGTATTGGACACAAAAGCATCAGTCGGTGAGGCGCGTTTGCAATAGACGCCCAGCATCAAGCCTTCAGGAAGCTGCATCGGTACGTCCTTTAATGAATGTACCGCGATGTCCGCTTGTTTGTCATATAGTGCTTGCTCAAGCTCTTTAACAAACAAACCTTTACCACCAATTTTAGCCAAAGGTGTGTCCAAAATCTTGTCACCCTTAGTGACAATTTTTAGCAAGTTAATCGTCAATTCAGGATACAAATCTAGTAGACGAGCACGGATATGCTCAGCTTGCCATAATGCTAAAGGGCTCTGACGCGTGGCGATATTCAAGGTAGTCAAAGCAGTTTGCTGCGGATTGCTCATAAAGGGCCTCAATAAATTCGATACTGTTCACATCAGTACTATGCATGTCAGTATTAAGCAATACTGCAAATTTTCCACAAAAAATGGGCGATATAAACCATATATAGTCAATGCTGACGCAAAAAAATACCCCTATTTAAGCATAAATAAGGGTTTGATGATATGGGATGATTATTTCACGGTTATTTTGCTGTTATTTCACAATGCAAACCGCAGTTTACATGCTTTGAATCTTGTCACGTAATGCAGGTAAGTGACGACGGCTAACCGCAAGTGTCTCATCAATGCCTTTAAAGCGTATTTGATATTGTCCTGCATCCAACGTTTCTAAAAAGTCCAAAAAGCTAAGGTTGATGATGGCATTACGGTGCACCCGAAACAGCCGATCCTCAAATTCTTGTTCAAGCTCTTTTAGCGTCTCATCAATCAGGACAATGCCATCTTTGTGACGGACTTTGACGTACTTTTGATCGGCGGTAAAATAATAGATATCTTTGAGTTTAATGAGCTCAACGCCTCGGTGGGTACGAGCAGCGATATGCTCACGTACTGGACGCGCTGTTGGGTCTTCGAGTTTACGAATCTCATTTAACTGCGCCGCGTTCAAATTTTTCGCTTTATCTAGTGCTTCTAGTAACTCATCTTTATTGGCAGGCTTTAATAAATAACCAATCGCATTGGCTTTTAGCGCGGCAATGGCATAATGATCATAAGCGGTGACAAATATAATGGCTGGCGGATGCTCAAGTTTGGCAAGCTCTTGCGCACAGCGCACCCCATCCATCTCAGGCATACGAATATCTAATAATATGATGTCTGGCTGCTGAGTTTTGACAGCGATAATGGCTTCTGCACCCGTGGTTGCTTGAGCAACGACTTGATGACCTGACTCCTGTACAATTCTAACCAAACGCTCACGTGCTAGTGGCTCATCATCACAAACTACGATACGCATGCAAACTCCAATCCCAGGATAAACTTAGTATTTTTTTCAATGGCCTTACCAACATATTAGCACTCATTACCAATCACTTAGCATAAAAACCTTTAATTATTTCATGAAACAATAACTGGCTATATTGACGTTGATAGCCTTGTGCGTTGAGTTTTATTGCGATGCATTTATCGATAGTAATTTTTATGGGGAATCATGGCTAAATATAAAGTAAAACAGCGCATTAGCTATAAAGATAGTGCAATAAGTATGCCATACCTATTTCTTGAGAAATAAAATACAAAATTAAGCCCAAACGAAACGGTCATAAACTAACATCTTGAAGGGGATAGTCGATGATGGTAATAATTCGACTACTGGTAACGCTACTTTTAATATCCGCACTTTGACCGAAATAAGCCCGTAAACGTTCCGCTTGAATATAAAAATTCATGTGCTGACGTAAATCATGGTTAATAATCATGGTTTTTTTCGGCAGCGCGACACCAATCGTAATCACAACCCGATGCTGCTGCCAAGTGACTCTAATATTGATATAAATGGTTTCAGTAGTCATCTCTACCACATTCAGCAGCATTTTTTCTAGCACGCTCTGTAAGGTCAAGGCGGTAATCACCATGTCATACATGACATCTTCGTCAGGCAATTGCCAACTCACTTCAAGCTTATCCGCTAAGCGGCTAGACTCAATCGCTAGATAGTGCTCACAAAGAGCAATTTCTTCTTCAAAGCTAATCTCTCGTGCCCCATTGAAACTGGCACGAAATAAGGCAGAAACGTGCTGTAATAAAGCGGAAGCTCTTGCTGGATTGGACTCTATCAGTGACACAAGGGTATTAATGGTATTAAAGAAGAAATGCGGAGCGATTCGTGCTTTGATCACATCGTTTTGTGCACTCAATTTCTGCTCAAACGATTGTTTGAGCGCATTCGTCTCACGATAACGGCGTAAAAAATACAGTAAGAACACCAAGGTAAAGCCACCACTAATCACCGCATCAAACAATATATTTAGAATAAAAGTTTGACGATCATATTCAAACCAACCAATGTTAATCATTATTAGCATGACTAAAATCATGGATATGGTAGATGCCACCATGAGTAAGGTAAGCACATACATGCTGGCTTTAGGTATGCTCATGCCCTTAAAAATGGGGCGCAAATAATCAATGATGTATAAGGAAGGAATAATACTCAAGGTGTTTTGCAGGACTCTGCTAAACAGCTGAATCAAAAAATCTGACCACGTGGCAATATCATAGCGATTTATTACCGTGACGAATAGTGACCAAAAAAAGATATAAATGAACCACTGCCAAGGCTTCATGACTTCCATGAGCTTGGGAATAAAAAACTCTAAGCGCTCCGCTAGTAAGGCAACCTCATCCTTTGCTATACTTGAGCTCTTATTCTGCTGACTTGTCTTGTACCGATATGAACGCCAATTCTTCAAAACCTAGTAGTCCCGAATCAAATGTAAACCCATCTGTCTCTGATTCTAGCACAGATGCTCCGATAACAAATAACGCTGCACAAAACAACCCTGTAAGCAGTCCTTCAAACAGCCAAGGCCAGCAGATGTGGGGCGGACGCTTCAGTGAAGCGACGGACAGCTTTGTCGCTGCCTTCACCGCCTCTGTTGGCTTTGACCAACGCTTTGCGCGTCACGATATTCAAGGCTCAATCGCCCACGCGACCATGCTTAAAGAATGTGACATTTTGACCGCTGACGAAGTAGCCACCATTATTGATGGTCTGCATCAGGTACTGCGCGAGATTGAGGCTGGCGAGTTTAACTGGTCAATCGCGCTAGAAGACGTGCATATGAATGTTGAGTCGCGCTTGACTGACATCATCGGCGCTGTTGGTAAAAAACTGCATACGGGTCGTAGCCGTAACGATCAGGTTGCCACCGATATTCGTCTTTGGCTACGCGAAGAGACTGATAATATCATTGCCTTATTAGTACGCTTGCAAAGTGGTTTGCTTGATTTGGCTGAGCAGCATACTGACACTATTATGCCCGGCTTTACGCATTTACAAACGGCGCAGCCTGTGAGCTTTGGTCATCACGTCATGGCGTGGTTTGAGATGTTATACCGCGATACCGAACGTCTGGTCGATGCGCGCCGCCGTATCAATCAGATGCCACTTGGTAGCGCTGCGCTTGCTGGCACGACATTCCCAATCGATCGTACCATTACTGCTGAGCTGTTAGGTTTCGAAGGTATTTGCCAAAACTCGCTTGATGCCGTCTCAGATCGTGACTTTGCGATTGAATTTACCTCTGCCGCGTCTATCCTTATGATGCATATGTCACGGATGAGCGAAGAGATTATCCTATGGATGTCAGCGCAGTTTAACTTTGTGCAAATCCCTGATCGCTTTTGTACTGGCTCCTCTATCATGCCGCAAAAGAAAAATCCTGATGTGCCAGAGTTGGTCCGCGGTAAAGCAGCACGTGTCTTTGGGCAGTTAATGACACTTTTAAGTCTAATGAAGAGTCAGCCACTGGCTTATAACAAAGACAACCAAGAAGACAAAGAGCCGTTGTTTGATTGCGTCGACACCCTTACCGGCTGTTTATTGGCTTTTGCTGATATGCTACCGAATATCACCCCAAATAAAGAAAACATGCGCGCTGCCACAATGAAAGGCTATGCAACAGCGACGGATTTGGCCGATTATTTGGTACGTCGTGGTGTGGCTTTCCGTGATGCTCATGAAGTGGTCGGTAACGCTGTCGCCTTAGGTATCAAAGAAGGTGTTGATTTGAGTGACTTATCACTGGCGCAGCTACAGCAATTTAGCGATGCTATCGGTGATGATGTATTTGACTATCTAACGTTAGAAGGCTCACTAGCAGCCCGTGACCACTTAGGTGGTACAGCGCCAAATCAAGTTAAGCAAGCCGTTGCTCGCGGTCGCAGTCGTTTAGAAGTGTTTGCGTAAAAGCGCATTGTTGACCTGACAGCTTCTACTATCAAAAACACCCGCCCCTGCTGCGGGTGTTTTTGATACCATGATGAGGTAAAGTAAATTCAGCTAATAATATTTAAGTCACTTATGCTGAATAGGTGCTAACTAATACCATTCACAGAAATTAGAGTAGCAAGGAAAACGAATGAAAGTACTACGCCTTGTAGACTAAGCGAGTTTGACACAGCTAATCTTACTTTTTGGGTTTGGTATAACTATTCTCATGAGTGATTCAATAACATATTTTTATAATAACTAAACCCTAATAAGGAGTGCCTTATGACTGAGACTTTTAATCCGCAAGCCAATACGGTATTTTGCCGTAAGTATCAGCAAGAATTGCCAAAAATGCCGCACCCGCCTTTTCCTAATAAAAAAGGTCAGGAGCTACAAGAAACGGTATCTGACAAAGCGTGGAAAGAATGGCTTGAACAGCAAACGATGCTGATTAATGAAAACCATCTAAGCATGTTAGATCCTGCTGCCAAAAAATTCCTCACCGAACAACGTGATAAATTTTTAGATAATGAAGATTATGAGCGTGCACAAGGTTGGACGCCGGAGAGCTAATTGTTTTTATTATTGCCACAATATAAAAAACGCGCTATTTAATATAGCGCGTTTTTTTGGATGTAAAACTTACGATGAACTATTTTTTCAGCCCTCATCACCGTTTGAGTCTACAAAATCCGTGGCTGACTTGACGGCAGGTTTAGTGGCAGACAGGGTGCTGACTTGGCGCGCCGCCATACGGTCATTGGCTTCTTGCACGGCTTTTTCGACCAGCGCATAGTCGGAATGACGCACATCTTGCCCACTAATATAGTTAATCACCAGTTCTGCAATATTTTGTGCATGATCGCCTACTCGCTCAAGCGCGCGCAATACCCACATAATATTGATGACTTTTGAAACGTGCCGTGAATCTTCCATAATATAGGTCATTAAAGCACGGATGGCGGACTGATACTCATCATTGACCATGCTATCGTTACGCATGACCTCAAACGCTTGCTCAGCATTTGATTGGCTAAATGCCTCTAGTGCATTGTGTAGCATGAGACGCACTTGATTGCTTAGGTGTTGAACTTCTGCATAGCCATACGACAGTTTACCTTGTGCCGCAATTTTTTTGGCCATTTGAGCAATTTTGACGGCTTCATCACCGATGCGTTCTAGATCAACCACGCCTTTACTGATGGACATGACCAAGCGTAAATCGCTGGCGGCGGGCTGGCGTTTGGCGACTAGTAGCAAGATATGCTCATCCAACTCGACTTCCATTCGATTGATATCAAAGTCCATATCAATCACCTCTTGCGCCAGTGTCTCATTTTTATCGATAAGCGCATGGATCGCTTTCGCCACTTGGTTGGCCGCGCTATCACCCATGTATAGAAATAGACGGATAGCTTCATCAAGGTCTTGGTCAAAACTTTTGGAGATATGCTTATCGCTTTGCATAAGAGGTATTCCCTAAAATCCATATTTTGGTAGCGCGGTGTGGCTGTTGAGTCGAACAGATTGGCTCACGATATCTTATTGAACGTATCGAGCACGTCGTCCTTGCTCAGACCGCGATGTTAGCCATAACGACCCGTAATATAATCTTCCGTCGCGGTTTGGGCAGGCTTGGTAAATATCTGGTCGGTCTCGCCCATCTCAATCATATCGCCTAAGTACATATAGACGGTGTAATCTGACACCCGTGCGGCCTGTTGCATGTTATGCGTAACGATGGCAATGGTGTAATCCTGTTTTAAGTCTTCAATCAAATCTTCGATCGCACCTGTCGAGATAGGATCTAACGCTGACGTTGGCTCATCAAGCAATAACACTTCAGGCTTGGTCGCGACGCTACGTGCGATACACAAGCGTTGCTGCTGACCACCTGATAACGAAAGCCCTGACGCTTTTAGCTTGTCTTTCACTTCTGGCCATAATGCGGATTTTTTGAGTGCCCACTCTACTCGATTGTCCAGCTCAGCCTTGCTCAACTTTTCATAAAGGCGTACCCCAAAGGCGACATTGTCATAGATTGACATCGGGAATGGGGTTGGTTTCTGAAAGACCATGCCAACTTGGGCGCGCAGCAAATTGACATCGACGTCTTTGCCCAAGATATTGTTGCCATCAAGATTAATATTGCCTTCTGCCCGCATCCCTGGATATAAGTCATACATCCGATTAAAGGTACGCAACAGCGTCGATTTGCCGCAACCTGAAGGACCAATGAAAGCAGTGACTTTTTTATCAGGAATATCGATATTAATATTTTTTAGCGCCTGAAAGTCACCATAATAAAAATTCAGATCCCGAATTTGCATTTTTGCTGTAGGCATGTTTTTGGGAATATCATGAAGCGTTTGTTTGGTTAGGCTGGCAATATCTGGCTGCTCCATTTGTGCTGCCGTCGACATCGGTCTGTTTAATAAACTGTCTGTTGTTGGATTAAATTTATCTGCCGCATTGAATTTATCGACAGGCTTTTTTGTACGGATTTTGCTCATGACGTCATTCATAATGTGTTCCAACCCAGCTCAATGAATATAAATGGAAGTAAATGCTCGAGGTAATCTAGGACAAGCCTTAATTTACCATCAGCCTTTATTTAGCCTGACCTCTACTACCGATGAATCTCGCCAAAATATTTAATACCAAGACAGAGGTCGTGATTAGCAACGCTGCCGCCCACGCTAAGGTATGCCAGTTATCATAAGGACTCATCGCAAACTGGTAGATGGTATTGGGCAAGTTGGCAATAGGCTGACCCATATCGGTACTGAAATACTGGTTGTTAAGCGCCGTAAATAGCAACGGTGCTGTCTCACCGGTGATTCGAGCAAATGCCAGTAACACCCCAGTGGTCAGTCCTGCTCTAGCTGCCTTAATCGTTACTTGAGTCACCATTTTCCACTTGGGTGTGCCAAGTGCGTAAGCCGCTTCACGAATGCTATTAGGAACCAGATTGAGCATATTCTCAGTGGTACGTACGACCACAGGAATAACGATTAATGCTAATGCTAACGCGCCTGCCCAACCAGAGAAACTTTGACCTTTTACCATCAATGCATAAATAAAGAGACCAATTACAATCGAGGGTGCCGATAACAAAATATCATTTAAGAAACGCGTTACCTTGCCAAGCATACTGCCCTGAGCGAACTCGGATAAATAAATACCGGTCATAAGACCAATAGGCGCACCGATAAACAATCCTGAAAACGCGAGCATTACTGAACCGACAATGGCGTTACGCAGCCCGCCCGCACTCATCGGTGGCGGTGTGTCAGCAGTAAAAATAGGCAGCTGCACAATACCTTGAAAGCCTTCCACGAAAAGCGTCAACAAAATCCAAAACAACCAAAATAGTCCAAAAACCATCGCCGACATGGCAAAGCCTAAACCTAACTTGTTGGTCAAACGGCGCTTGTTATAAAGGCTTTGATTGTAGCGGCTAGCACTGTTTGGCTGAGTCGGTAGTGGTGCATTGATCGCATTGTTAGCAGCCATACTATTTATTTCCCATATCTTTTATCAATATCTATCAATGTTTATTGATGTCCAATAAATCCGTAAAAGACCTATCGAGATTGCCAAACGACTACCGATTGCCTGCCTTGTGATCCATGCGCATGAGCATGAGTTTTGCTAGAGATAGCACAATGAAGGTGATGACAAATAAGATTAAGCCTAAATGTAATAAGGAAGCCAAATGTAGCTCACTCGACGCTTCGGCAAACTCGTTGGCTAAAGCTGAGGTAATGGTGACACCAGAGGTAAATAAACTCGGACTGATGTTAAAGGCATTACCAATCAAGAAAGTCACTGCCATCGTCTCACCCAATGCCCGACCCAGTCCTAAGATCACGCCACCAACCACGCCAGCTTTGGTATACGGCAAAATGATCTTGAACATAACTTCCCACGTCGTCGCACCCATGCCATAGGCCGACTCTTTGAGCAGGTCTGGCACGACCGAAAAAACATCGCGCATGGTAGCGGCGATAAATGGAATAATCATGATGGCCAGTACAAGGGATGCCGTAAACATGCCCAATCCCATTGGCGCGCCCGTAAACAACTTGCCGATGATAGGTAGTGGGCCAATGTGCTCAATGAACCATGGCTGAATGTGATCACCGAAGAAAGGCGCAAAGACAAACAAACCCCACATACCGTAAATGATAGAAGGGATACCCGCTAATAACTCAATGGCAATACCAAGTGGTTTTTTGAGGAAGGTTGGGCACATCTCGGTCAAAAATATGGCAATGCCAAAACTGATTGGTACTGCAATCAAAATCGCGATAAAGGATGTCACCAACGTACCATAGATAGGTGCTAGCGCCCCGTACTCATTGGCGACCGTATCCCAATTATTACTGGTATAAAATCCAAGACCAAATGTTTGAATGCTCGGCCATGCTCCGATGATCAAGGAGACTAAAATGCCGCCCAACGATAAGAGTACTAATATGGCAAAAGCCTTGGTGGCATTCACAAACAATAAGTCATAGCGCTTTTGTTTAGCCAGTTGGGACCTTAAATCATTCATAAGTGTCTCAGCATTAAATAGAATCAAGTCAAAATAGTAGAAGCATTCATTCGGTTTTATCACAACAAACTTGTCATCAAATTTGCTGTGATAAAACCTCTCAAATAACTACCGGAGAATAGTTATTCGAGAGGATAACTCGAAAGGGACTAGTAAGGCACTGACAAGGTATTAAAGAATATTTAGCAGAAACAGGTTACTGAGCAGGCTTATAAACAGGCTGTCCATCACTGCCTTTTACCTCGTTCCATTTTTCCTTGAATAAGGCCACTGCCGTATCAGAAAATGGGACATAGTCTAGCGCCATGGCGCTGTCATCACCTTGGCTATAAGCCCAATCAAAGAAGTTCAACACGCCAGCTACTTGCTGAGGATTCTCTGGTTGCTTATGTACCAAGATAAAGGTCGCAGCAGCGATCGGCCATGCTTGCTCAGTCTCAGAGTTGGTGATGACTTTATAAAAGCCTGCTTGCTGTGACCAGTCGATATCACCTGCCGCAGCAAATGTCTCAGCAGATGGCTGAACGACGTTGCCAGCAGCGTTTTTCAATGCAGTATGTGACATGTTGTTTTGCTTAGCGTAAGCATATTCCACATAACCGATAGAGTTTTTCATACGATTTACATAGCTTGATACGCCTTCGTTACCTTTACCGCCAGCACCAGTCGCAGACGTTGGCCATTTGACTGTTTTATCAACACCAACTGTGTCTTTCCAGTCTGGCGAGACTTTGGCTAGATAATCCGTAAAGTTAAACGTTGTGCCAGAACCATCTGAGCGGAATACCGTCGTAATAGCGGCATCAGGCAAAGTCAAATCTGGGTTCATGGCTTTAATGGCTGGGTCGTTCCAGTTACTAATCTTACCCAAATAGATGTCTGCCAACATTGCACCGTCTAATTTCAACGCGCCCGGCTCAACACCATCGATGTTGACGATTGGCACGACGCCACCGATAACCGTCGGAAACTGAATCAAGCCTGCTGCGTCTAGCTCTTCAGGCGTCATCGGCGCGTCAGATGCCCCAAAATCGACTGTTTTTGATTCGATTTGTTTGATACCACCAGAAGAGCCAATCGACTGGTAATTGACTTGACCACCGGTAGCAGCGTTATAGTCGTAAGACCATTTGGCATAGATAGGCTGCGGAAACGATGCCCCTGCACCCGTGATATTCATGGCGATATTCTCAGCAGATTTAAAACCTGTTGTAGAAGCAGACGTTGTCTGAGTGGTTGCTTCAGTGGTGGTGACAGCGCTACTGCTATCCGCAGCTGGCTCTGTCGTTTCAGTCGATTTATTACATGCCGTAAGCACTAATGTACAACTAACGGCCACTGCTAATAACGAATAACGCATGTAGGACTCCTAAAGTTTAACAACGATACAAAAAAGCATTGTTTGTGACATGCGTGCTATCTTGCCAAATCTTTATGACAGTTTAATGACAACCTCTGCAATCTTTCATTCGCTTTACATAATATTTAGATAAGCTATCTACAGCTCAGTAACATCAAGTGATTTCAATCACTAGTACTCTAGAGTCGTTCTCATAAAAACATCGAACCTCAAACTCAACGCCTGATATTTTCATCTAAATATCATTAGCCCTCATTGCAGAACTTTGTTAGTATTGAGGTGATTTACAACACTGACAGACTCGGGGTGCGGTGTATTATGGACTTACTTTATAAGCTTGCTTTATTAAAATAGTCGCCTTTATACATTCGCTGAGAGATCACCCGCCGAACCTGATGCGGTTAGTACCGACGCAGGGAAGTCTTAAGCACTTTGTTATTTATGACAAAGGACGCGTAGAAATACCTTTTTATCATCATTACTGTCTTAATATGCGTTTTGCATGTCCAGATAGTGAGGATCGATACAAAGCTGCGTCCAATATTTGATGAGTATTATCTGCGACGATACGCTTTGGTCGCACCTGTATACTCATGAGATAAACTTGTCTAGATTACAGATGCTACCCCCGCAGCTACTGGCGGTGTTGCTTTTATTCAAAAACCAACACGCTAGGACAGCATATGACAACTTTATTAGCCACTTCTCCTTCTCAAAAACCTTCTAAGACAGACGCGTTAAAGACCCCTGCTCACCGCAGTACCAATGATGCGCGCTTTGAAGAAGACGCGCGCGACTTACATCGTATTTTACCTGCTTCTCGTAAAGTTTATATCGAAGGCTCTAGATCCGATATTCAAGTACCCATGCGTGAAATCACCCTTGATCCTACCCCTGTGCAAGGCGTTTCTGAGAACGAATGGGAACAGAACCCACCCTTTTATGTGTATGACACCTCTGGCGTTTATACCGATCCCAACGTTGAGATTGATTTGACGAAAGGCTTACCAAAGCTGCGTGAAGGTTGGATTGCTGAGCGCGGTGATACCGAGCAATTAAGCGGACTGTCTAGCTCTTACGGAATGGCACGCGCCCGCGATATCAGCACTGCCAATCTACGATTTGCTCATATCGACAAACCTCGCCGCGCCAAAGATGTCGATGGCAAAGCTGGCAACGTCACGCAGATGTACTATGCACGCCGCGGCATCATCACCCCAGAAATGGAATATATCGCCATTCGCGAAACGCAAAAGCAGCATGAGCTGACCGATATGCGTCAGCACGATGGTGAGAACTTTGGCGCCAATACGCCCACTGTTATTACCCCTGAGTTTGTGCGGAGTGAAGTGGCTGCAGGTCGCGCCATTATCCCAAATAACATCAATCACCCTGAATCTGAACCGATGATTATCGGGCGTAATTTTTTGGTGAAAATTAATGCCAATATTGGTAACTCAGCGCTAGGTTCTTCTATTGATGAAGAGGTCTCAAAAATGACGTGGGCCACGCGTTGGGGCGCGGATAATATTATGGATTTATCCACGGGTAATCACATTCATGAAACCCGAGAATGGTTAATCCGTAACTCTCCAGTGCCTATTGGTACAGTACCCATTTATCAAGCGCTAGAAAAAGTCGATGGCGTGGCAGAAGATTTAACGTGGGAAATCTTTCGTGATACGCTGATTGAGCAAGCTGAACAAGGCGTCGATTACTTCACCATTCACGCTGGTGTACTTTTGCGCTATGTGCCGCTAACTGCTGGACGCTTGACCGGTATCGTCTCGCGTGGCGGCTCCATCATGGCTCAGTGGTGCATGTTTCATAATAAAGAGAGCTTTTTATATACCCATTTTGAAGATATCTGCGAGATTATGAAGCAGTATGATGTGGCATTTAGTTTAGGCGATGGCTTGCGTCCGGGTTGCTTGCAAGATGCCAATGACGAGGCACAATTTGGTGAGCTGCGTACCCTTGGCGAGCTGACCCAAGTGGCATGGAAGCATGACGTACAGGTCATGATTGAAGGTCCCGGTCACGTAGCAATGAACCGTATTAAAGAAAATATGGACTTGCAATTAGAGGTTTGTGCCGACGCGCCTTTTTATACTTTAGGACCCTTAACCACCGATATCGCACCCGGTTACGACCATATTACCAGTGCGATTGGTGCGGCGATGATTGGCTGGTTTGGTACTGCTATGCTCTGCTATGTGACGCCAAAAGAGCATTTAGGTCTGCCTAATAAAAAAGATGTTAAAGACGGTATCATCACCTATAAAATCGCTGCTCATGCCGCCGACCTTGCCAAAGGACATCCGGGCGCACAAGCTCGCGATAATGCGTTATCTAAAGCCCGTTTTGAATTCCGCTGGGACGATCAGTTCAATCTGGCGCTCGACCCAGATACCGCCCGTGAGTTCCATGATGAAACCTTGCCTAAAGACGCGCATAAGACGGCGCACTTTTGCTCGATGTGTGGACCTAAGTTTTGCTCAATGAAAATCACTCAAAACGTGCGGGATTATGCGGCAGGGCTAGATAAAGATGCCGCTAATAAAAAATCAACTCCGAAATCGGATGATTCAACCAATGTAGGTCATGTTATTAAAGAGGTGTAGTGCTTTACTTACTGAAAACTGGCTAACTTAAAAAGCTTGAATCCATTCACTGGGTTCAAGCTTTTTTTGTACCTACTTGTGAGGGTTGTAAAAAAACCCGTTTCAAATAAGAATCGCATAACTTCATAATGATTAAATAAACAAGCAAAGTCAGTGGATAGCCAAAGATAATAATAAAAATAGTATAACCATGATACCTGCTGGCATGCTCGCCCAGTAACCAATCTATAAGACAAATCTTATAGAAAACTATCATCAATACGATAAATGGAACTATCAGAATCCCTAACCATGTGACCATCCATGCTCTTTTAAGGCTTTTCTTCCGGCTCCAATACATAAGTCCATAGTGAGCACCCCCTAACAAACATATTAAAAACAACAGAAGTATTAATGAGTCTAAGTTAATTAACCACTTTGCTAGAGGTATTGGTTGTGGTTGATAAGATATTTCAAGAACATCTTGAGGCAGATGATCAAAAAACCACTTAGAATCTGCTTTTATCATCCCACTTAAAGGTTCGCCAAGATTAGTCTTCAAGTATTGCGACTCATCAGCAATCTTTAGATTAACGGTCAGGTCACCAAAGCTTTTCCAAGTTTTGGCAGGTTTTAATGAATAGCTATAGATATATTGATTGGTCCAATCACTACGGTTTATTGTAGGATAGGCAGCATATTTAACATTAATGACATGATTGCCTTCGCTTAAGTTTATCTCAAAGTATTTAGCGTCATTATTGAACTGTACAGCCGTATCCGTTTCTGGATCATGATAAGCAGGCAATGATTTTGACTGACTTTCATAATCATAATTGATAAGTACTGGTACCGCTTGCCCATCGACTTCGACTATAAAGCTTTTGTCTGTATCATTACCTATATTATCGAACACCTCAAAAACCAAAGGTATTCGATCGCTTGCTTTAGCGCTATAAATTTCGTAAGTGATATCATAGTCAGCTTGATTAAAACCTTCAGCAATATTGATATCTATGTTTTCAGACAATATATCGATATCTTTGCTTGAATATGCCGTACTGGCATTAGTACCGTCGATAATGGGAGACGCCATATTGGCATAGCTAAACATGCTAGTACTTAATAAAAGCAATCCTAAAATAATCCTACGCATTAATATTCTCTCAAATGGCTCATCAGCTAGCTGTTCGCGAATCACAAAGCTATTTACAGCCTTCAACTATAATTACTTTACTGTTTTAGTAACCGTCTGTTTAACCATCATAAAAGCCACAAAACTAACGACCAGATAAACGGGTGTCAATACTATATAGCCTAATGGTAAAACCCAAATAAAGAACAAATCGCGACTCTCTCCTGTTGCACCTTTACCAATAACTATATCCGTTGCTAGTAGATATATATAGTAGATTATCAGGCTAAGCAGAGGCACTAGAAAACCACCCGCGAGCATGACTGTCCAAAGGGTTTCGGGCTGGGCTTGCTGTCTACGTTTCATCATACGTAAATGCAGTCCACCCAATACAAATAGCGCGAAACTTATAGTTATGAATGGCGAAACAGCCGTCAAAACTTTTGCCACAGGATTCAGAGGTGCTTGAATAGTAAAATCAATCTCTTTTGTTAGATTATCTTTGAAATGCCATTGGTTATTAGAAGGTAAAGTATTCTTCGTGCCATCGATACCCATACTGATATAGTCTGAACTACCATTGAAATTTAGCTTAATAAATGACCCTTTAAACTGCTTATCATCACTGACGCTCTCCTTCATCGGCACTAACGAATAAGAGTAAGTGCTTATCCCAGTCCAATCACTGCCATAATAATGCGGCTGGACGTCATAAGTAGCTGTAATAGTATGCAACCCTGACGACAAATTCAGGTTGATATACTTTGAATCTGCTCTGAATTGCTCTAAACCAGTATTGGCTGGCATATAGAAGTCAGATGTCTCAAGCCCGTTATTATCTTCAGTAACCGTTACGACGGGCACTGATTGACCATCGACAGTAATTTCGAACTCATTACTTTGTCCAAATTCATCGAATACTTCAAAAACCAATGGGAATTGCAGCCCTTCACGATTGTTATACAGCTTATAGCTCACTGTATAACCAGCATTATTAGCATCATCTGTAATATCGATATTAACTGTCTCTGATATAACATCGATGGCATTATTAAAATAAGCAGCGCTTGCCCAAGTACCTGAATAGCCTACAGGCTCCATAGACTGACTAGAAACACTCCAACTTAATAAAAACACTCCTAAAGTAATAAAGCGAAACACAACCTCTCCAGAAACCATGAAAACAAACACAAGTTTAATAAATATCTACTGTGAATGCCATTAAAAAAATCCCAGCAAACCTAAAGTCAGCTGGGATTCAAAATCAATTATAAAGGTTGAAGGCTTTAAACCTTCGACGCCTCATAAATCTCTTCGATAGACGTGTTGATAGTATTAGCAAACTCATCATCACTTTGCTGCTTACTCAGCCCTTCAGTAAAGGCACGTGAGAAACTGGCAATCATACCGGGGTTTTGCTTAAGCTTGGCACAAGCATCGCCACGGCTGTAGCCGCCCGATAACGCCACAACTTTTAGCACTTTTGGATGATCGATTAGCTCTTGGTAAAAACCCGCTTCTTCTGGCAAAGTCAGCTTTAGCATCACTTGCTGGTCGTCAGTCAAACGATCCAGATTGTGCAAAATGCTGGTCTTGAGTATGACTTCACATTCATGTTTTTTGCTACTGTCGATATCGACTTCAGGCTCTACGATTGGCATCAGACCTTTTGAGAGTATCTGTTTTGCTACATCGAATTGCTGTTGCACGACCAGCTCAATGCCATCGACATTCGGCTCATAAATTACTGAGCGCATTTTGGTACCAAATACTGGATAGTTTTTGGCTTTATCGAGTAGCAAATCTAAGTTTGGCATCGGACGCATCACTTGGACGCCATTCATTTGCTCAGCCAAACCCTTATCCACTTTTAAAAATGGCACAATATTTTTATCTTCCCATAGATAATTGGCCGTCGGTTTGCCATTGACATCACGTTCCATAGTATCTTCGAACAAAATCGCTCCAAGCACACGCTCATTATCAAAAGCCTCACAAGTCATGATACGCGCGCGCATCTCATGCACTTGGTCGAACATGGCTTCATCGTTGTCATAATCATCGCCTGTGACACCATAATTCTCTAACGCTTTTGGTGTACTGCCGCCACTTTGATCCAGTGCCGCAATGAACCCTGAACCATTTTTGATACGTTGTAGTTGTTTGTTATATTGGTTTTGATATTCCATTGAGAGTGCGTCCTATTGTTATTTGTTAAGGTCAAGTGTCACAAAGTAAATCGCTTTTTATTGGCTTATATCAGCCTTACTGTTTGTAGACAACCTTATCATAGGACGCTCTTTGTGCCTATATCTGATAAGTTAACACGTTGATAAAATAATTAGGGGCTGTCCTAGGAGCGAACTCACTAGGCTGAACGTTTATGCTAAAAACAGCACTGCCACACAGCAAATGGCTAATAATAAACCCAATACATTAATACGGTTAAGCGACTCTTTAAACACACCGACCCCTATCAAGGTTGCCACTGCAATGACACCGACATTCATACCGGTAAAGACGATGCTAGGCGACTCGGACAATAATTGATGCGCACGTACATAAGCATAAATATTGCCCATATTGAGCGCACCTAATAACAATCCTGCTGCGAGCGCATTCCCCTGCCAGCGCACCCGCGTAATCAGCAAATAAATAAACAGCAGTAATCCTGCTAAACCAAAACTGACAAATAATGTAAGAGGAAAAGCAGCGCCCTGCTTGGCAACTTGCTTGAACAAGATATCAATAATGCCATAGCCTGCCCAGACGCCAAACAACCATAGCGGTGTATGCTTCGATTGTCTGCTAATCTGACCCTGCTGTGGACGATAAATCAACGCTCCGAGTGCTAGAAAGCCCAATAACAGTCCAAATATTCGCGTGCTGGTCAGTATTTCACCAAACAATAAAAAAGCCGCGACGATAGGAATAATCAACGATAGCCGCTGAGCCGCATCGGTTGCTACCATTCCCACAGATTCAATCGCCCTTCCAAGGACAATAAACACGGCGGGAAGCAGGATACCAAGCGCGATAATAATGCCCCATGCACTGCCAAGCGTACCGAGTCCACTGACGTCTGGCTTCAATAAAAACCACGTCAGCAGAAAAGCCACCGGATAGCCTGCGACGATAGTCTGCCGTATGTCTATATTTTTCTGTCGTAACACTTTTAGCAATACTGAAACGGCGACACTACAAAGCACCGCTATCGTCAAATATATCATGAGCTATTACCTTGTTAAACTGCCGCTTTATGGGGACATTATTCGCTCATCATTCATATACTGAAGATAAAGCGCGAACCGCCAATTAGGATAAAGCCATAGAATGTAACAAAGTATTTCTTACACAGCAATCTATTTATTGGCTTTTATTCGACTGCTGACAAGTAGCTCTTTAGCCTTCAATTTACAATTAGCATGCAGGTCTGATTGGGAAGTTTGCTAAAATAGTACTCAATCCTAATAACAAAAGTAAAGATTCAAAATAACGAGTAATGTCGTTGATTTTGGCGTACTGCTATTGATGTTTTATGACTGCCTATGAATGCTCTATTTCGATTTTTTGAAACTCGCCTCCCTGCCTTTCCTGAAACCCCTATGCCGCTACCTTCACCCCGTGAGGGCATGCTAAAGTTCTTGTGGGCGTGTACCAACGGTTTACGTGGCTGGCTATTGATATTTATGATTTTGTCTGCGGGCATTGGCATCTATGAAGCGATGCTATTTGCTTGGATTGGGAATATTGTTGACTGGCTAGGCGTCTATACACCGCAGAATCTGTGGTTAGAAAAAGGCGATATGCTACTGCTCATGCTAGCCGTCATGATCATGAGTCCGCTATGGATTGCATTGTCATCATTCATCCATTTTCAGACCTTGCAAGGCGTCTTTCCTATGCAAATGCGCTGGCGCTTTCACCAGCGGATGCTTGGGCAATCGATGCAGTTTTATCAAGATGAATTCTCTGGACGTGTCTCAGCCAAAGTAATGCAAACCGCACTGGCCGTACGTGATACAGTCATGACCGTCACCGACATGTTTATGTATGTCACCGTTTATTTTATTACGTCAGGTGTCATTTTATTTAATCTGGACAGCCTATTATTAATCCCGTTTATCGTTTGGCTAGTCTTGGTTGCGCTGACCATTTGGTACTTTATTCCTAAGCTCAAACAAACTGCCATTGTGCAAGCCGATGCCCGTGCCTTGATGACTGGCCGCATTACCGATGCTTATGCCAATATCATGACCGTCAAGCTGTTTAGCCATTCACGCCGTGAGCTGAGTTATGCCAAAAATGCCATGGGGCAATTTTTAGGTACCGTCCATGCACAGATGCGCTGGGTCAGTTACTTAGAAGTATCAACCCATCTAATCAGTGTGATTTTGGTTAGTGGCACTGCAGCTATTGGCTTATATTTATGGCAACAAGGCGCGGTCGGTGTCGGTGCGATTGCTGCCGCGACAGCCATGGCACTACGTTTGAACGGTTTGACTCGTTGGATCATGTGGCAAACTGCCAGTCTATTTGAAAGTATCGGAACCGTACAAGATGGCATGCGTACCTTATCAGCGCCGCAAAAAATCATTGATAAGCCCAATGCACCCGCTTTGAAAGTCACCGAAGGTCGTATCGTTTTTGATCATGTTGATTTCAGTTATGAGAATGATAGCGATGCGGTCGAAGGCGATAGCTTAGATACAGTGAAAACATCAGCAACGCCTACTACGAAGACTAAACTACTTGATAACTTTTATTTGGATATTAAACCCGGCGAAAAAATAGGCTTGGTTGGACGCTCAGGTGCCGGTAAATCTACCTTGGTTAATTTATTGTTACGCTTCTTTGATGTTGATAGCGGTAAAATCCTTATCGATGGACAAGCAATTGATGAAGTCACCCAAGAGTCTTTGCGCCAGCAGATAGGTATGGTGACGCAAGATACGTCTTTGCTACATCGGACAGTACGTGAAAATATCGCTTACGGTCGTCCTGACGCAACCGACGAAGAAATTATTACCGCTGCCAAACAAGCGCAAGCATGGGACTTTATTAAAGACTTATATGATGATAAAGGCAATACAGGACTTGATACCCAAGTCGGTGAGCGCGGCGTCAAACTATCTGGCGGTCAACGTCAGCGTATCGCCATCTCACGTGTTATGCTGAAAAATGCGCCCATCTTACTATTGGACGAAGCGACCAGCGCCCTTGACTCTGAGATTGAATTTGCCATTACCGAAAGCCTGAATGACATTATGACAGGTAAAACGGTCATTGCGATTGCCCATCGTCTCTCTACCATTGCCGCACTTGATCGATTGGTGGTCATGGATAAAGGTCAAATTATCGAACAAGGCAGCCATGATGAATTATTAAATCTACACGGTGTTTATGCTCGCTTGTGGCACCGTCAAAGTGGTGGTTTTTTAGGTGAAGACAGCTAAGTACAACCCTTAATTTTCATTAAAAATCAGACACAAGGAGGTGTGTACATTATGAAAGCATTTGCAAAAAATATTAATATTAGTGGAAAACAAGCGCGCTACTATAACCTTAGCCAGCTTACACCATCGATACAATCAAGTACTGCCTCTCGCGTGCCAGCACACTTTTATGGTGGCAATAGTTTTACCGTTGGTACTTATAGTCCCTTATTAAATGCGCTGGCAACTGACTTCAAAATCAGCTCGCTTGCACTTCGTGGCTATTGGTATGACAAGCCGCAGCGCCGTCGTCTTACGCGCGAGCAGGATGCTGAGATACTTATTGAATTTTTAGAAAAAACGCAAGACAAACCCATCGTTGGTATTGGTCATTCGCAAGGAGCCACTGCCACTGCCATCGCTGCAGCCCAGCGCCCAGATCTGTTTTCACAGCTCTATTTAATAGAGCCTGTGACGTTTACCAAACCACAAGCCCGACTCTATAATCTATTGCCGCGTAAGCTTCTGCTTAGTCGCGAACCGTTTAAAAGCACTCTCACCAAACAATCTACTTGGGCAAGCATCGATGATTATTATGAGAACTTACGCGCTCAACGTGCTTATAGGCGAATGAGTGATGCGCATTTGCGGGTATTTGCAGAGCAAAGTTTATCCAAAGATACCAGTGGCAGTTACACGCTGATATTTGCGCCTGAGCAAGAGCTCGCCAACTATTTCGGCGCGCCACATATCGATACCGCTCTCAAGCAATTAAGCTGTCCTTATACACTTATCACTGGTAAGCCGACGTTGTTTATTAACCATAAAGTGCGACAACAATGGCAAAAATTCGTCCCTGATGACAGCATCATATCTTTGTTAGATTATGGTCATCTACTGCCGATGGAAGCACCTGAATTATGTGCTCAAGTTATCAATGAGCATTATCATAGTCATAAATAAGCTGAGCCGTCTAAATGATGACTGACCTTTTTGCGCCTACACCGACTGACAATCTGTTGCCTTACGATGGTCAGGTCAATGACTTAGGAATAGTTATTCTTGAGGCTAACGCTCTGTATGAGAATTTACTAAATGAGCTACCTTGGCAGTCTGACATCGTGACGTTGTTTGGTAAAACGCATGTTACCACTCGCCAAATCGTCTGGATGGGTGACCACGATGTCAGTTATCATTACTCTGGACAGACGCGTCGAGCCATTCCATGGTCAAAGCAAATGTTGCACGTAAAACGATATATTGAGCAGCAGTTATCAAGCATTGATATCAACGTTGATTTTAATTCTTGCTTACTTAACCACTATCCCTCTGGTGCTGATGGCATGGGCTATCATGCCGACGATGAAAAAGAGCTGGGCGCGCAGCCGATTATCGCTTCTTTATCGCTCGGTGCTAGGCGAAAATTTGTTTTTAAACATAAAACTATTAGACAAGAGAACAAGCCCGTCAAAGTTGAGCTATATCTTGAATCCGGTCAGCTTATCGTTATGCATGGCGATACGCAGGATTTTTGGAAGCATACCATTACAAAAACTAAAACTGTCGCATCAGGGCGCATCAGCCTCACCTTTCGAAAAGTGCTATCGCATTAAATTAATGCAACTTAGTATAAGCTAGAGCGCGTCCTCGTTTTGAAAATGGTGATAAAAATGAGATAAACGGTAGCCAAACAAGGAAAATAGCTGATTAATATCGGGATATTAATCAGCTATTTGATGCAGTCTAGAAAGATTTAACCATTTTTAGCCCACTTAGTCGCATGCCTTCAGATTGAAGACATGCCCTAGCTCACTTTTAAAACAATCTTGCCAAAAGCAGCACCTTTTTGCAGCTCATGATGAGCCGAGACCACTTCAGACAATGGATATGTTTGCTGTATACGTAGCGTTAGCTTGCCATCAGCAACGAGCTGTAAAACTCGCGCCATATCTTCACCACTACGCTGCGCCTTATAACCTGCTACCTTTAACTGTTTCTGGCTACCCGCTTCTTTAAGTTTATCCACCCAAATCGTTGGTAACACATTGACGCGACCACCAGATTTGAGCACGCTAAGCGCTCGCACGCCTGCTTCATTACCAACCAAATCCAGTAGCACATCTGCCTGTAACTCAGGGAATTCACCATCTTTGGTATAATCAATCCAACCTGTAAGCTGATTGGTATCTATTATTTTATCAAGCTTGGCATATTTTTCTGGTGAGCAAATAACAGTCACCTTGATATTGTTTTTAGCCACTTTATCCATGAGCAGCTGAATCAACAAGTGACCCACGCCGCCTGCTGGCGCGTTTATCACCACATGCTCACCATCTTGAATATCTGCAAACTCTACAAACTGTATCGCCGTCTGTCCAATACAAGGCAGCGCACCTGCTTGCTCTAACGTGACAGAATCCGGTACTTTTGCCAGCATGTCAGCATCGACTGCTACATACTCTGCATAACAGCCACCATGAAAAGTCAGGGCAGCGACCTGTGTACCGATAGTAAATTGCTCACTACGACTATCGACCACAGTGCCTGACATATCAAACCCCAAAATTGCAGGCTCATTTTTATCAAACTTGTCTTTTTGAATGGCATCAGCGCCCCAGCCTTTGCCTTGACGCGTTTTGTAATCGACAGGATTGATACCCGCGTAAGCAACTTTGACCAATACCTGGTTATCTGTTAACACAGGAATGGCCACATCCTCTTGATAGCTCATCACTTCAGGTTCGCCAAACTCACGTATGAGTACGGCATGTTGGGTCGTTGGTAGCGGGTTATGAGAAAGAGTAGACATCGTTATATATCCTTATAGGTATCTATTGCTTTATTTTTGCATTCAATTTTATTTTTAGTGAATAACTTAAGCTTATCTAATAATCATTTATAAATGTGCCAATTCCGCACTGAGTGGCAGATGATCAGACAGTGTCGACCATGGTTTGCCCGTATGCACCCAAGCATTTTTCACTCTTAGATTACGCACATAAATACGATCTAAGCTCAGCACAGGAAGCTTGGCTGGAAAAGTTGGCAGCAGTTTACCATGACAATGCTTGAAAGCTTCGGTCATACCCAAGCTAGTAGCCAGCTTATCACAAGACATTTTTTTCCAATCATTAAAATCTCCTGCCAAAATCAGTGGTTGATCAGGTGCAATCTCATTGCGAACATAGTTGGCAATGGCTTCATATTGCTTGATGCGATCACGCTCAAACAAATTTAGGTGTGCACACAGTACAACCACTGGTACATCCCATCCAACTGGTTGTACTTCGCAGTGCAAGACGCCGCGCTGCTCAAGCTTATTAACGGTGATATTGACGTTATGCTTAGGATCCAATGGAAAACGGCTCAATACCGCATTGCCATGATGACCGTTTTCATACTCTGAGTTTTTACCATAGCTATTTTGCAGCTGTAAATACTCACCAAACCATTCATGTTGCGATTGGTCAGGATATTCGTTGTACTGCATATTGCGCTTAAGATTCTGACCTTGCACTTCTTGGAGACATAGTACATCAGAGCCAATGATATTAAGGGCTTGGGCGATACCTTGTATTTTAACTTGGCGATTCATCGGCGACATGCCTTTATGAATGTTATAGCTGGTTAGCACAAAAGAGGTTGTGGTAGTCATAAAATTAGTCATCATACTTAAAATAAATGGAACATTGATTATCTCGCCACACTGATTGCAAGTGACGCCTAAATACTGATTTTTGAGAAGCTGATAGCGCTGATTGCTGTAGTAATTTTTCATCAACCTTATAGTCGCCACCATAATAACCAGTAGCGTCTACTGGCTGACCTGTCTTGGCGTTACAAATTGCAGAGTTACCACGGATGGCGAATTTTTGCTGCCCTTCGTACATGATTACTTTCATCTCATCGTAACTTACGTCACCACGACAACCGAGATAATAAGGCACACTCACTTCGACAACACCGTTATTATTAATATCAGTCACTACGGCGGTGTTTTTAGCGAATTCTGCGATTACATCTAACCCATCGCAGGGTACATAATCATATATTTGCCATACTCGTAAAACCTCTTGTTCATCTATAACATATAAATGCGTGAAGACCTCTCCTGCTGGCTCGCCGGGGCTATTGGTTGAATTGAAACGCTGTAATTGAACCAAATACTGTTCTCCTACTGTGCCAATCCAAGAACGAATAGCAACAATATCTTTGGTCTTTAGCCTCATTTTATTTTTTTTAGAGTCTATTTGATAATAGTTTTGAATAGAAGGCGGCAATTGACCCCATGATAGATGGCTCACAGATATATTATTCACATCTGTCTCTGCCATACTGAGACTGGAGCTAAAGGCTATCATTGCTGTGACGCTAAATAGCATGAGAGTATTTGGTATGTTATTTCGCATCATTTAACAATCTACGGCAATCAAGCATATGTTTTAGGTAAAGGCTTAATATATCATCAATGTAAAAAGAGCATTGATTCTTATCGAACCAATGCTCCCATATTATACCTATCTTCTATCAATGGCGAATTCGCAAAGGATTGTCATCAATAAGCACTATCTAGCAATTAATAGCGTGTCACCAAAGCAATTGGTTGATCTTCACCCATAATATCTTGTGGCATAAATACTGCTTCGCCACCATTATGAATGACATGCTCAATGATTTCGCCAATGGCATCATCAGTAACGCCTTCTGAAGCCGCATCATCTGCAAGACTCAAAGTCTGTGCCTTTTCATCAATTTTGGCTGATTGTATATAACCACGACGGACATAAAGCGTCTCGCCTGCACCTTGGAAGGCACTGCGGTAGACTTCTTGTAGATCTGTTTGTAACATATTGGCACCGCGTGCTTTATCAATCTCACCCATGGCAGCTTGATGCAGTGATGTACGATAGCCTTCCACCGCCTCTTGCACACTATTGATAATATGCTGAGCACTACCATCCTCTAGATTGGTCGCATTTGACACTGTGGCAATGATGTTGTCTGGACGATCACAAACTTCTTTATAGTAGCCGATATTTTTAGCATCGCCAACGACGACCAAAGGCATTTTATGCTCACCCCACAGCTCTTGGACACTTTTATCGACCTGATTAAAAAACTCTTTTAGATAGCTACTTTCATTATTAGACGAGCGATCCGATCCACCGTCGCCTGTCGTATATAGACCATTGTTTTCAATAGGGAATGGAATATTATCCATATTTTTTTGCAGGTCGTCGTCCTTATCGAACTCTCTCACCACGCGATCATTAGACGCTTCAATCAAACGGGCATTATCACGAGTGAGCACCAAGGTGTAATAATGCACCGCGCTTGCCATATCACGCACTAAATCTCGAGTCGCAAAACGATGTGAAATCACCACACGCTCCGTGGTGTCAATCGGCATACGGATAACTTGCACATCGTCGGTACTGGCAAAAATAGCCAAGGTATCAAGATTTAAGTTGTGATTGAGCTCTTTGGTCTTATCATGAATCTTATCGAGTATGGTAGTCGCTGTGCGCTTATCGTATTCGTTGGTTAAGCGTTCTTCAGCCACTTTTAATTGGTTCTTCAGGGCAATGGGATCTTGATCATTAGCAGGATGCTCGCGATGAGTCTTAACAAAGATACTAACCGCAGGATTGGCTTTGGTTTCACGTAAACTTTTGAGAGTCGCTTTCATTTATTGCTCCTTGTTTTATTATCATTTACTTTTAACATTGTGATTTTTACTATGAATCAACTGATTCATAGTTTCTGCTATCAGTAGTACTTAATCTTTTTATTCCATTGCCTTGATGCTAGCAGTCAAACCTCACTCGCTGTAGGGTTAATTTGCAAGCAAATGATAGCGCTTTGTAAGTAGAACACTCTGTATTGTTCTAAAAGACTGACTGATCCCTTTTAAACCCCTTAAATATCCACTATCTTCTCGATTCACTTTCTTTACAGTTAATGCTTAGGTTGCATTTTCGTCAAACGAACCCATCTTTTATATAGCTTATCAATGAGACAGCAAAAAAGAAAAATAACAGAAAGCTACTGACGTTCTAGATTTTGCGACAAGCCAATCTCTTATACAAAACGACGTTTACTCAATAATAATTCATTCACTACGATCAGATATCGGATACTTTTATGAAAACCCTTCCTACAGATTTACGCCTTGTCGATTTTGACAACGTTTCGCCAAGTACATTACAAAGCCATGTCATCAGTGCAATCGATGCAGCCAATACATTTTTAGATGAGATGAGCGCAGATACTGACAGCCATAACAGCCCGACTAATATCAGTGCTGAGCAAGCACTGGCCGATGTGATGACTTTTGATCATATTAATCTGGCATTGGATCGCAGTTGGGGTATTTTATCGCACCTCAATAGTGTCATGAGCAATGACGACATTCGTCATGTCCATCATGAACTGCTACCTAAATTATCTGCTTATGGCACACGAGTGGGACAGCATCAGCCGCTATTTAGTCGCTATCAAACCATCGTCAATGACACAGCATTTTTTGCTACGCTTGAGCCTGCACGAGCGCGGGCTATTGAGCTTGCGCTACGCAGTTTTGAGCTGTCAGGCGTCGCATTACCAAAAGATGAACAAGAAAAGTTTGCAGCTATTCAAAGTCAGCTTTCTACCTTATCAGCGACCTTTTCAGACAATGTACTGGATGCCACCCAAGCTTATGCCTTACCGCTGCAGCAAGAGCAATTGGCAGGTCTAACCGAAAGTGGTTTGGCATTATTGGCAGATGTAGGTGAGCAATATAAAGCCAATCAGCTTGCCAGCGGTGCACTCACGCAAGATGATATTGAAGCGCTACCAACACCTTATTATGTGGCAAGTTTAAACATTCCTGTCTATCTCGCTATCATGACGCATGCGGATGATCGCAGTTTGCGTGAGACTATGTACCGTGCTTATGTCACCCGTGCTTCTGAGTTTGATGCGCATACCAATGCCAAAGGTGAGTCGCTAAACAACGCCGATATCATGAGTCAAATTCTGCAATTACGTGAGCAAAAAGCCAAGCTATTAGGTTTTGACAATTATGCAGAAGTCTCACTATCGACTAAAATGGCAGACAACGTGGCAGAAGTAGAAACCTTTTTACGGAGTTTGGCCACGCAAGCAACTCCAGCGGCTAAGCAAGACTTAGCTCAGTTGCAAAAGTATGCGCAGGATTATGATATTGAGGAGTTACAGGCGTGGGACAGTGCTTATATCGCTGAAAAAGTCAAACAAAGCGAGTTCAGCTTATCGCAAGAAGAAATCCGCCCGTACTTTCCTTTACCAAAAGTAATTAGCGGATTATTTGCCATCGTTGAGCGTTTGTACGGTATCAAAGTCCAAGAGCAAAGTGAATCCGTATCACGCTGGCACGACGATGTCAGCTTTTATCAGTTGTTTGATGCTGATGATAACGTGCTTGGCGGCTTTTACTTTGACTTATTTGCTCGTAGTGGTAAACGCGGCGGCGCGTGGATGAGTGGTTTTCAGTCGCGTTATAGTTATGATGAAGAAAATCATCAGCAATTGCCCGTCTGCTTTATGGTGGGCAACTTTACCCCTGCCCTCGATGGCAAACCAAGTCTATTGACTCACGATGAGGTACTGACGCTATTCCATGAGTTTGGTCATGGTCTCCATCATTTATTAACCCAAGTGACGGTCGGTGATGTCGCTGGGGTCAATGGCGTTGAATGGGATGCGGTCGAGCTGCCCAGTCAGTTTATGGAAAACTGGGCGTGGGATGCCGAAGGTATTGCGCTGATTAGTAGCCACGTCGAAACGGGTGCGCCATTACCAAAAGACAAACTTGCAGCATTATTGGCGGTGAAGAATTTCCAGAGCGGCATGCAAACCCTACGTCAAATCGAATTCGCACTGTTTGACTTATTGATTCATGCGCATACGCCAGCGCTTGATTATGACGGTATATTAGCCACGCTAAATACCGTTCGAGACGACATTGCTATCATGCAAACACCTGACTATAACCGTTTTGCCAACGGCTTTAGTCATATCTTTGCAGGCGGCTATGCGGCAGGTTATTACTCGTATAAATGGGCAGAGTTGCTATCGGCAGATGCCTTTAGTAAGTTTGAAGAAGAAGGTATTTTTAACCCTGTCACTGGTAAAGCCTTCCGTGAGACAATTTTATCCGTTGGTGGTAGTTTCCCTGCCAAGACCAACTTTGAAAACTTCCGTGGTCGTAGCGCCAGCATTGATGCGTTATTACGTCATAGCGGTTTTGCTGATATTAAAAAAGGCAGTGCTGCTGCTAATGCCTCAACAACACATGGGATGATTTAAATGCGCTATCAATCAACGCGACCAAAGCGGCAGTTTTTATCCGGTGTTCGCTGCCCTAAGTGTCAGGCGATGGATGCGGTGGTGCAAGTAAGCATCGTCACACCTGCGCCAGATGAGTATATAGAATGTACGCAGTGCGGACATACAGAGCATCGCCCCGACCCTGATGCTATCAGTGCCAAAAACCATGCTGAAGACCAAATTGCTCGTGATGCTATGGCTACTGGTACCAGTGGCACAGTAAAGTTCAAACTTTAAATATTAAGCGTCAAGTATTAATAGCTACCAGCCTATCTAGCAATAGATAGGCTTTTTATTTTGAGTTTGCTATAGTATGGCTACTTATATTTCTAACATAAATCGACTATAGTATGAAAAGCCAAAAAATGCGTCCTCTGTCAACCAAATCACTGAAAAAAAAGCCCACTAAGTTACGCCAGAAATGGTGGTCAATTATTATATTAGCGGCATTATTGATTGGCTACTTGGTCTGGAAAAACAATTCGATAGACACTAATACTGCGCCTATCGAAAGTACACCGTCGACTACCGAACCAGATAGCGCTACTCAATTAGATGCTACGTCCTTAGGTAATAATGACAATAGTTTAAACAATAGTGACTTAACGTCAAATACTAATGAGACAACCACAGTTAATCAAATACCTAATGCTGATGCCATCTTAAATGCGGCTTTGCCAGAAACAGATAGTCTTGCCAAAGAAGAAATAGATCGCTTAGAAGACGAGCGTAAGCGCTTAGCCGAACAAGAAAAATTGGCTGCTGAACAACTGACGATGAACAAGCAATTAACTGATATGAAAGCAGAGCAAATCGCCCTACTTGAACAACAAATAGCGCAATTAGAAGCCGAGACAAACGGCGACAACCAGTAGCTCATTATTTAGACTTTTATCAAGGGGCTGACAATGGCGACTTTGCAACTTACCCACGCCCCTATCTTAAATAGTAGCGCGCAGCTGCTTATTCTACCAGTCAATACTGCAGGGATTCTTTTAGACCCTGTTCTCACAAAAGCTAAAACTTTATTTGCTGATAATTATCAACGTTACTATCGCGCATGCCGCGATGGCAGTCTGAGTGTTGGCAGCTGCTTACTGCATAAACGCGTGCTTGAGCAAGCTGGTTTAAGCATCAGCAGTAATGGCAATCAGCCCAGTTATATTGCTAATCTTGTGGTATCAAATCATCCTTACCACCCCACACGGTCACAATGGTTAATTGCCGCATTGAATGATTTATCTGAGCAGCTTATCCCGCTTATCCGTTATCAAGGTATTCGTAGAATTGCCCTCCTCGCACGCCCACTTATTCATAACCACTCACGAAATGAGACAGCTAACGTGTCTAACGCAGCCAATTTAGCAAACGCAGGCTCACTTGCGTTAGACTGGCATGCTGATATCTTACCGTTACTCTTACAGCACCTACAAGACTTGCCAAAACTTCGTATCGATATTCACCTTCCTAAAGACTTTAATATAGACCAATCACTTTGATATAGGCCAGTTACTTTAATAAGATATTCTACTGCAAACAAGATTTTACACCCATAAAAAAACCGCCTTAAGCACTCATGACGAGAGACTTAAAGCGGTTTTTAGATGTTGACTATATTAGATATCGATTAGCTTTGTTCGATACCTTTCATAGTCAATTTAATACGACCACGGTTATCAACGTCTTGGACGAAGACTTTAACGATCTGACCTTCTTTTAGGTAGTCAGAAACATTCTCAACGCGCTCTTCAGCGATTTGTGAGATGTGTACCAAGCCATCAGTGTTTGGCAAGACGTTAATAAACGCGCCAAAATCAACGATACGAGCAACCGTACCTTCATAAGTTTTGCCCACTTCAACTTCTGCCGTCAACGCTTCGATTCTACCGATAGCTGCTTTAGTTGCCGCTTTGTTTTCACCAAAGATACGAATCGTGCCGCCATCATCGATATCGATAACTGCGCCAGTCTCTTCGGTTAGCTGACGAATCATCGCGCCGCCTTTACCGATTACGTCACGGATTTTGTCCGGATTGATTTCGATAACCGCATAGTTTGGTGCATGAGCGTTGATTTCAGTACGGCTCTCAGGCAATACTTTATTCATCGCATCTAAGATGTGGATACGACCGGCATGGGCTTGCTTAAGCGCTTGCTCCATGATGTCAGGCGTAATACCTTCGATTTTGATGTCCATCTGCAGCGCAGTGATACCATCTTTAGAACCAGCAACTTTAAAATCCATATCGCCAAGATGATCTTCATCACCTAAGATGTCTGATAGTACAGCGAAACGCTCACCTTCTTTAACCAGACCCATGGCGATACCAGCAACTGGTGCTTTTAGTGGAACACCAGCATCCATCAATGCCAAACTTGCACCACAAACAGACGCCATAGAAGATGAACCGTTTGACTCAGTAATCTCTGATACCACACGGATGACATACGGGAAGCGTTCGCTATCCGGTAGCATCGCTTGTACACCACGGCGTGCTAAACGGCCATGACCAATTTCACGACGTTTTGGAATACCTTCGCGGCCCGTCTCACCAACTGAGAAATGTGGGAAGTTGTAATGCAGCATGAAATGGTCACGAATCGTGCCACCTAGTGAGTCAATCATGTTGACATCACGGCTGTTACCAAGCGTGGTCGTAACCAATGCTTGCGTTTCACCGCGTGTGAACAATGCTGAACCATGCGTGTATGGCAATACACCAACTTGTACGTCAAGAGCACGAACAGTCTCAAGGTCACGACCATCAATACGCGGCTTACCTGACAAGATATTGTCACGAACCGTACGATATTTAAGATCGTCATAGATTTCTTTAAGCTCAGATACTGTATCAGCGTAAGTTTCTGACTCAGCATCACCAGCAAGTGCATCAATAATTGACTGCTTGATTTCATCAAGCTTAGTGTAGCGCGCTTGCTTATCAGTAATCGTATAAGCGTCAGCAACTTGCTCGCCAAACTGCTCTTTCATGCTGCTGGTAAGCGCTTGATCACGCTCAGGGGCAGTATACTGCTGCTTAGCAGTACCGATTTCTTCTGCCATTGAAGCAATGTTATCAATAACGATTTGCTGTTGCTGATGACCATATAATACCGCGCCTAGCATTTGATCTTCTGACAGCTCTGCTGCTTCAGATTCAACCATTAGTACCGCAGATTTCGTACCAGCCACAACCAAATCAAGATCACTCTCTTTAAGCTGCTCAATTGTTGGGTTCAGGATGTACTCGCCGTTGATGAAGCCAACACGGGCAGCTGCGACAGGACCATTGAATGGTGCATCAGAGATGGCCAATGCTGCTGAAGCACCGATTAAGGCTGCGATATCTGCAGACTGAGTTTTATCTGATGAAACAACCGTTGCCGTAATTTGAATTTCGTTAACATAACCTTCAGGGAATAGCGGACGAATCGGGCGGTCAATCAAGCGTGAGGTTAGGGTTTCGAACTCGCTTGCACGACCTTCACGTTTGCCATAGGCACCTGGAATTTTGCCCGCTGCATACATTTTTTCTTGATAATTAACCGTTAGCGGAAAGAAGTTTTGACCTTCTTTAGCTTCTGATTTTACCACTGCTGCGACAAGTACCGTAACGCCGCCCATGTGTACTAAGATAGAGTTTGCTTGACGAGCAATACGACCTGTCTCGATCACAACCTGTTGGTTGCCATACTGAAATTCACGCTTAATGGTGTTAAACATTGTCATATAATCTTCCTAATGTTGACTGACGAAAGTAATATCAGCATTATAAAAATGCTGATATTTTTCATTAAAATTCTGTGTATGTGACTACTAGTGTATATGACTAATAATTGACAGTCTTTCTCTCAGAAATCATCTCAACCAGTGCCAATAACATTACCTAGTTATTCCATATGCCTATCGGTGCTAGACATCGTACTATTGTGTATATTTGGTCATTCAATTTTGGCTTTACTATAAATACTATCAAAAAGACCTTAAGTCAAAAGACTTCGGTGCTAAAAACCCTATAGGCTATTTTTCTGCACTTTTGAGAGTTGGATATTAGCGCAGCTAGCTATTCTATAAGCTAAGAAACGGGTATTTTATAAATAGTCAACATATATGTAGTAGATATACTATCAAACTCACAAGGCATTATTTTACAGTGATTTATAGCCATTGACCAATGAATTGCGGAACACAGCAATTATCGATAGAAAACACTTAACTCTAGGCTCTAGTATTACTGTTTTTACGAAAACTTCTATTACCTACTTTGAATTGGTCTTTATAACCAATGCTATCCAAAATCAATCTTGAAAATGAATAAGCATAAAAAAACGGCGTGAAACTATTCCACACCGTTTTTAGAAAAATCTATTTTATCGATAGCAACAAGCAAGTTCCAAGCGATTCAGCAAAACTTCTAGAATAGCACCATATGATGGCTTCTTTTATCTTAGCATCCGCTCGTACTATTGTCGTTAGATTAACGACGTAGACCTAACTGGCTGATAAGCGTGGTGTAACGACCAAGATCTTTACCTTTTAGGTAATCAAGCAATTTACGACGCGTGTTAACCATACGGATAAGACCGCGACGGCTATGATGATCAGCTTTATGTGCTTTAAAATGGTTCTGCAAATCGTTGATACGAGCACTCAATAGAGCTACTTGAACTTCTGGAGAACCAGTGTCATTTTCGCCACGTTGGTATTGAGCAATGATTTGTTCGCGATCGGTATTAGTTAGCATGAATATCTCCGGCAATGCTAAAAGCTTTAAGACATTCTCGAATTTGAGTAAGATCTAAAGCAGTAGAATAGTAAATAAAATAACCTGCACGTCATTCAGGACAACCCTGCATTACTAGAGTTGACCTAGTGTACGACAAGCTAATTAGTCATAACGACCATTTAGGATAAGTTGCGATGAGAGAGCACTTAATATAACTATCCGTTTTGGACAGCCTATGAAGCACGATGTCTTATCTTAACCTAATGTAAATGTGACAGTGATTATAACAAAAAACTGCTGAACTAGCAGCAGTTTTTCATAATACTTGTAAAGTCAGATTTATTTTTTATAGTTAAATCATCCGTCAATAGGCAATAGAATTTGCTTATTTCTTGACGTCATCTTCCGTCGCGTTACCGCCTAGTTCATCATCTTCAAGCGGTGCAGCTGTGGTAACTTCTGCTAAACTATCAGGAGTAGCATGCTCGCTAGGATTGATGTCTTCTGCAAGCCTTTCAATCTCTTTTTCTTGCTCATTCATGTTATTCAATGAATTACTCATATTAGCTCCTGAATTATTATTTTTTGAAGTAGCTGTTTTATACTTTTTACATTGAGATGCAAATGTCATCAGTGATATTGAGATGATAAGCAAATATATCAGTGTCACCTTATTATGGATGACACTTTACGTACTCTACTTGTCTTCTTTAGCATTTCCTAGGTTGTCCGCAATACGATCTGCTGCGGCTTCACTATCTTCAGTATGATTGTTCTCAGTTTGGCTTTTAAGCGCTGCAGTTGCTGACTCAGAACGTTGTTGCTCAAGCTTGGTATCGTTTGGATTAGAATTTGACATAATATTTTCCTCAGTTACGGTTGTGAACGTTTAAGAAATATAAATAATTAATTATTCAGTAAATGGGTAGAAAAATTAAGATAATGCCTTATCAATAGCATCAACGAAATTGCTGATATCATCTGGATTACGTGAGGTAATCAAATTACCGTCTACCTGTACTGTTTGATCTACAAATTTTGCACCAGCGTTTTCTAAATCTATCTGCAGCGTATGATAAGCAGTGAGCGTTTTACCTTTGGCAATACCTGTATTGATAAGTGCCCAAGGAGCATGGCAAATGACAGCTAATGGCTTGCCTGCATCATTGATAGCATTGATAATACTATGAGCCTCTTCATTGCCACGAATCGTATCCGCATTGACAGTACCACCTGGTAGTACCAACGCATCATAATCAGAAATGCTTGCGTCTTTTGCAAAAATATCAGCAATAAAGGTGTCGCCTTTGTCTACATCTTGCTGCATGGCTTGCACTTCTTTTTCTTTATTTGTGGTTATAAGAAGTGTCTTGTAACCTTTATCTTTGAGTTGATTATTAACCTCTTCGTATTCTGCTTGCTCGAAGTTATTGTGTAGTAAAAAAGCGATGGTTTTCATGATATTCCTTTTCTCGTTATGAGTGATTTTCTTTTAGTTGTTTTATTATTCATACTTTATTTTTATGAGTCGTTGTTATTATTGGCTGTATAGTCTTCCTCTGACCCATCTTGTTCCTATTAAATATTCTCTTTCGAACCTAGTTTTTATTTTTGATATATGACTTTTTATCTTATTATTTTTTTATGTTCTTATTCTTAGAGTCTTAGTTCGATTTATTTTTCTATCCAGACTTCCTATCCGGTAGATCTAAAGTACAAAAAAAACAGGTTCCACCATAGGTGAAACCTGCAATAAAATGTGAGGATATGTGATTAGTGTAAACTATTAGTAAGCTAAATCGTGTTTAAACGAGGGTTATACAAGAACCGTAACATTAACGCTGGATTAATTTTTTAGGCTGCAATCTACCGTTGAGACTTACGGCACCCAATCCAAGAAACTGACCTTGCTGATTTATCAAACGAATATCAACTGGAATCTCATGGATCAAGGGTTGTTGGTCATCGTTACTACTAACCATATCACTATCTAGATGTATATCGTTGTTTTCTGACACAGACGACTGATGGCTGATACTAGTTGAAATATAGTCGCGCAGACTGTCTGTCAGTTGCTCAAATACATTCAAACGTTGACCCATGTGTATACGCTCACACTGCTCATCCGTCAATACCATCTCAGCTTCTATATTAATGCAAGCATCTACTGGCATCAATTGCTCTTGCCTGTTATCAAACGCTAATACTTCCAAGTCTGACAAAGTAATCGCATCATTGATTTTAAAATCACCAACCTGCGTACGGCGTAATGCAGTCAAATGCCCCAATGTACCCATCGCTTTGGCGATGTCTTCACCGAGTACACGCACATAAGTACCTTTAGTACAGGTCACTGTCAATTGAATTTTCTCATGATTAAGCGCTTTTAGATCAATGGCCTTGATTACAATATCTCTAGGCGCTCGTTCTACCTCAATTCCCGCACGAGCATACTCATAGAGTTTTTTGCCATCTTTTTTTAGTGCAGAATACATTGGCGGTATCTGCTGCTGAACACCTAAAAACTGCTGGGCGACTTTGTCTAAAAGTACATCATCAAATTTTGGAATGGGTGCTTGTGCAACGATTTGACCATCGGCATCACCAGTATCAGTTTGACCACCAAGTAGAATAGTTGCTTGATAAGATTTATCTGCATCTAGCTGATAATGACTAAATTTCGTCGCTTCACCCATACAAATCGGCAATAGACCGGTTGCCATTGGATCAAGTGTCCCTGTGTGCCCCGCTTTTTTACTGTCATGATTTGGCGACTTAAAAAGATACTTCACCTTCGATACGACTTGCTGAGAGGTCATACCTTGAGGCTTGTCGACTAAAATAACACCCGAGACTTTAATCTTGTTAAAGTGATTACTAGACTTTTTATCCGCTTGCGTAGATGCGATAGACATAACGACTTTTACCCTTCTACTCTTCGTTTTCTTGCTCGTCAGACTCATTTTCTTCAGTCTTAATAACTGCTTTACTGATTAAATCCATCATGTAATTACCACGAGCAGTCACTTCGTCATAATGAAAACGCAAGCGTGGTGTGGTACGTGTTTTGAGACTATGGCTCAATTCAGTACGCAAAAAGCCCGCCGCTTTATTAAGTACTTTGATACTCTCTTCATGATTGGTCTTATTCATGGAATCATTAAGCTCAGGCTCCATGATGGTGACATAGACATCAGCATATCCTAAGTCAGGACTAACTTTGACACTAGAAATAGTGACAAAACCAGTTAAACGAGGGTCATTGACTGCATCACGGATGAGAACAGCAAGCTCACGCTGAATTTGGTCGGCTAAGCGTTGTAGACGTTGGTTCATATTTTTACCTTACTTTAATATGGCTTATTTTCACTGATTGATATATTGGCTCATTAACAAATTTTAGGACTAATAGTTGGTAAAAAAGGCCTAGCAGGATGTACCTGTTAGGCCTAAGTACAGCTAGATATTAAGAAGATACTAACCTGCTCAGCTGATTAAGCATATTGCATGATTAGATATCCTGCTATCGAACTGTAACGTTAGATAGTACGTGCAAACTCTTGGATTTCAAAGACTTCGATCTTATCGCCAGCTTCGACATCATAGCCACGAACAGCCATACCACATTCCATACCAGTACGTACTTCATTAACGTCTTCTTTATAGCGACGCAATGATTGCAATTGACCGGTAAAGATAACTTGGTCATCACGCAATACGCGGATCGGTTTGTTGCGATAAATTGTACCTTCAACCACCATACAACCAGCAGCAGCACCGAACTTACTAGAACGGAATACTTCACGAACGTCTGCAACACCAAGGATTTTCTCACGATGTTCTGGCGCAAGCATACCACTCATAGCTGCTTTGACATCATCAATCAAACCATAGATAACGCTGTAATAACGGATATCCATGTTGGCGGCATCCGCTTTGCGACGTGCGGTCGCATCAGCACGAACGTTGAAACCTAACAATACCGCTTCGCTAGATTCTGCAAGTGTCACATCAGATTCAGAGATAGGACCGACGCCTGAGCTGATTACTCTGACTTTAACTTCATCAGTTGATAGCTCATTCAATGCAGAAAGCAGTGCTTCAAGCGAACCACGAACATCGGTTTTCAATACGATATTCAAGAATGACACATCGCCTTGTTCCATCTGATCAAACATGCTTTCTAAACGCATGGCATTCTGACGTTCAAGTTGACGCTCACGCTCACGGTTGCTTCTAAACTCTGCCACTTCGCGAGCTTTTTTCTCGTCGGTTAAGACTAAGAACTCGCTGCCAGCTGCTGGTGTTTCAGGTAGGCCTAAAATTTCTACAGGGATAGAAGGACCTGCTGATTGAATACGCTTACCATGTTCATCAGTCATCGCACGAACTTTACCGTAATGCTCGCCGGCCAAGACCAAGTCGCCTTGCTTCAATGTACCTTTTTTAACTAAGACGCTAACAACTGGACCGCGCCCTTTTTCAAGTCTTGATTCAATGACCACACCTTGAGCAGCGCCATCTAACGGTGCTTCTAGCTCCATTAGTTCAGCTTGTAGGCTAATAAGTTCTAACAGCTCATCAATACCATCACCGGTTTTGGCTGAGATGCGAGCCATTGGCGTATCGCCGCCCCACTCTTCTGAAACAACTTCTTTAGCAGTCAATTCATTAAGAACGCGATCTGGATCAGCGCTTGGCTTATCCATTTTATTAATTGCAACGATAATTGGCGTACCAGCAGCACGAGCATGATCAATAGCTTCTGCTGTTTGCGGCATCATACCATCATCAGCGGCAACAACTAACACAACAATATCAGTCGCCTGTGCACCGCGTGAACGCATAGCACTAAAGGCCGCGTGACCTGGAGTATCAAGGAAGGTAATCACACCACGATTGGTTTTAACGTGATAAGCACCGATATGCTGAGTAATACCACCTGCTTCACCAGTTGCCACTTTTGTTTCACGAATTTTATCAAGTAATGATGTCTTACCGTGATCGACGTGACCCATGATCGTGACTACTGGCGGACGAGTTTGAACGTTACTGCTACGCTCATCAACGGCGTCTTGTAGATCGTCTTCAACCTTAGTATCACTAACCAGTACTGGATTGTGACCCATCTCTTCAACGAGCAAACTTGCTGTCGCTTGATCAATCGTATCTGACTCACGAGCCATCTCACCCATTTTCATAAGCAATTTGGTGACTTCGCGCGCTTTAACTGCCATACGTTGAGCAAGATCTGCGACGGTAATTTGTTCACTAATCTCAACATCGTAAACAATTTTTTCAACAGGTTTTTCGAACTTATGCTGTGATGCTTGCGTTGAACGCAAACCGTTTTTACGGTTTTTGATTTCACGCTCATCTTGATTCTTACGACGACCACGGCCACGAGCACTAGTACTACTGGTACCACGCTTGATTTCACGACGTTCTTTTTCAAATGATTCTTCTAAGGCATCACCAACCAAACCTTCAGCGAGTGGCTCATCTTTACGAACTTCAGAAGCAGGCTGATCTGTATATTTTCCAGCCATTTTACGCATTTGTTCAAGCGTACGTTTCTGTGCTTCTTCAGCTTGAGCACGGCGTGTTTCTGTTTCGATTTCACGTAAACGAGCTTCTTCTTTCTCACGCATTTCGCGCGCTTTACGCTCAACCGCCGTTTCAACTTTCGGTTTCGTCGCTGCAACTTTTCTCTTCGGTTGGTCTTTAGGTTTGACTTCGACAGTGGTTTTGCCACCTTTTTTCACAACCACTGAGGTTGAGATATCGTCGTTTTTATCATCTGACTTTTTGCTAGAGCCTAAGCTTGCACGCATTGCAGCCAAGGTTGCAGCTTGACGTTCTTCAGATTTTTTCTTGGTAGCAGCACGCTCTTCAGCATCTTTAGCAGCACGTTCTTGCGACTCAATCATCGCTTGCTCACGCGCAGCCAACTCTTCAGCCATTTTTTCTGGATCAGGCTTTTCAAATACTTTCTTTTTACGCACTTCCACATTGACGCTCTTAGATTTACCTGAAGAGCCGGTCACGCGCGCAGTGCTAGTTGTCTTAGATTTAAGACTAATACGACGCTTTTCTTGCTGACCATGACTTTGCTTTAAATACGTCACCAACTTCTCTTGCTCAAGCTCAGTGACTAGGTCACCCTCTGCACGAGCAGGCAGTCCAGCATCTACCAATTGCTGTTGTACAGCACTTGCGGTTTTGCCTACCATATCTGCCAGTTCTTTGACGGTCTTATCTGCCATTTATTATCACCTACTGTCTATTATTTGCTATATGTTCAATTCAGTTGTTGGCTACAAATGATTGGGGTAAGGCTGGTATTGGTACTACTTTGACACCAGCACTTTATTATCGATAGCATATCACTAAAAGACAGCGATATGCAGTTACCGCTTATTCATTGAACCAAGATTCCCGAGCTTTCATGATGAGTTTTCCTGCGGTTTCAGAGTCTAAACCTTCGATATCTTCGAGATCGAAGACTGCTTGTTCTGCCAAATCATCAACGGTAATAATGTCTTTTTGTGCCATTTTATAGGCCCAATTGACTGTCATACCTTCAAGCTCTTGTAGCTCTTGACTTGGCTCTTTCATGTTCTGTTGTTTGACCAGCTCATCAGCGATGACCACTTCTTTTGCACGCTCTTGAATCATCTCAATTGCTTCATCGTCTAGACCTTCGATATCATAAAAGGTTTCAACTGGTACGTAAGCCACTTCTTCAATACTGGTAAAACCAATATCGACAAGTGCTTGTGCTAAGTCTTTATCCACTTCTAAACGTTCATAGAATAATTCGATAAAGGCTTTCGATTCGTTTTGTTGACGCTGCTGATATTCTTCTTCTAGCATCATATTAAGCTTATAACCCGTTAGCTCAGACGCTAGACGTACGTTTTGACCTTGTGAACCGATCGCACGCGCCAACTGATCATTGGTGCTAAAGATAATATCAGCTGTCTGCGTATCTTCATCCAAGATGATGCTACTGACGTCAGCTGGCTCTAAAGCACTGATAATGAACTGTGCTGGATCATCTGACCACACCACCACATCAATGCGTTCGCCATCAAGCTCCTGCTGTACGGCTTGGATACGTGTACCACGCATACCAATACAAGCGCCAACTGGATCGATACGATGATCGTTGGTTTTCACAGCTATTTTAGCACGAGTACCCGGCAAGCGCGCGACGTTGCGGATTTCAATAATTTGTTCGGCAATCTCAGGCACTTCTTTTTGCATCAATGCTGAAAGCATTTCAGGATGAGTACGAGACAGTAGCAACTGAGCGCCGCGGTTTTCACGGTTGACATGATACAAAATGGCATTGATACGTGATTTTGCACGTAATTGCTCACGCGGCAGCATCTGATCACGTGACAAATAGCCTTCGGCATTGTCACCTAGATCAATGATATAGCCATCACGAGTCTGCTTCTTGACTTCACCATACATCATCTCGCCAACACGCGGCTCAAAAGCATCTGCTACTAAATTACGCTCAGCTTCACGAATCTTTTGGATGATGACTTGTTTGGCTTGCGTCGCAGCAATACGACCAAACTCAATCGATTCAATCTGTTCTTCTTTGACATCACCGATTGACCATTCTTCTGGATCAAGATCGCTGATGGCTAGCTGACAAGCAGGCATTTCATGGTCTTCATCTGCAACCACTGTCCAGTAACGATAAGTATCATAATCGCCCGTTGTACGGTCGATAGCAACCCGTACTGCCACTTCTGGCTGTTCGGTGTATACTTTTTTCTTAGTCGATACCACCAAAGCGTCTTCTATCGCTTCAAAGATATCTTCAGGATTTAAGCCCTTTTCATTACTGACAGTTTCTACTACCGTTAAGATTTCACGACTCATGCTATACCTGTCCTATCATTTTTAATTGACTTAAATTTTATAATTTATGTATTACTATTATATTTTCACCGTAAGCTATATAAGCTGTTTGGATATTAAAATGCTGATGGATGATTTGTTACTTCAATTTTTCAAATCAAACCAAGCTGTACAAAAGCTTAGGCATCTTCATAAATCAAATTGGCTTTATCAATATTACTCAGCGCAATCTCAAACTGCTGACCATCGCTTGATGTCAGATTTAAGACATTTGCATCGATGCTATCTAAAGTACCTGTCGCTTTGCGGCGTTTTTGATCACCTTCACCAATCGCTTGTATTAGACGCAAGCTGACGGTTTGACCAACATAGGCATGCATCTGCTCATCGGAAAAGAATGCACGGTCGAAACCTGGTGAAGAAACTTCTAAGATAAACTCACCAGCAATCGGATCATGAACCTCAAGAATACCGCTCACTTGATGGTTCACTGCTGCACAGTTTTCAATGGTTACTTGTTTATTTTGGGCCTGCTCTTCTGGCAATGCCTCAATATAAATGCGTAATAAAGAGCGATTGCCTTGCGGTGCAAACTCGATACCCCATAATGCCACATCGCAAGCCGCGACGGCAGGAGCAATAATATTGGTCAGTTCTGTAACTTTGGTTGAAAGCTTCATAATCTATTTATCTTTTCCTATTCACGTATCTATCGTACTTAGTAAACCGCGTAATTGTCGCTCACTCATGAAATTTATTTAGTAGTAAGAGACACAGTCATTATATTATCTTAAATCACAAACATATTATTTTATATGATATGCGCTTATATAGGGATGAGCATAAAAAACATCAAGCTCAGCCAGACAATGCTTTTATTATTCACAAAGCAGTACTATCAATAAAGGAGTGAGTAATAAAGGATAGTGTGCTTAAGAAGCAGCGCGCCGATAGCGGCAGGTGACAACCAATAACGAATAATATCGCACTCTATAGAACTAGAGCTTAGCATAAGTAGGATAGATACCGCGATACCACTGACCGTCAGATACAAAAAAACCCACAAACATAATGGTGGGCTAATCGTTACTGACAAATTTAGTGTACAAAACATCAGTATAAAAAGTGGTAGCGGGGGCTGGATTTGAACCAACGACCTTCGGGTTATGAGCCCGACGAGCTACCAGACTGCTCCACCCCGCATCAATCTATGGTGCGTATTATAGGAGGGTTTTATATAAGTGTCAATCTTTATTTTAAATAAATTAAACTAAATTTTTTACCTATATTATTAACGCCGTACTTAATACGTTACAACTTTAAAAACTTGGTGCGATTGGGGGGACTTGAACCCCCACAGCTTGCGCCACCACCCCCTCAAGATGGCGTGTCTACCATTCCACCACAATCGCATTTTTCACTGCTCTACTATTACTATCTAATCTATCATAATAGATGCTTAAGGTAGGCATCGATAGAATCAGACTGGTAAAACAGAAAAGCATTGTAAATCTAACGCCTCAAAATAGCAAGAGCTGCCTCAATTAAAAGGCAATGACTAAAGACAGCTATTAAAGGCAAGTGTCTTTAAAATACAGTTATTGAGGATTCTGTGTCAATGGACGCGGCGTTTGTGGTGCTGACACAGGTGCATCTAAACGAAACTGATCTTCAGCCTGTTTGCGCGCGTGAACGGCTAGCGTCATACTGGTGATAAAAAATATCACTGTTAAGACTGCTGTCGCACGCGTTAAAAAGTTCGCTGTTCCTGCCGCACCAAAGACCGTACCTGACGAGCCAGCGCCAAAAGAAGCTCCAGCGTCTGCCCCTTTACCATGCTGTATCAAAATCAAGCCGATCATGGCAATCGCCACGATAATATGCAGGGCTAATATAAACGTAAACATGGTGGCCTCTTTTGCCGCGTAATGACGACTGATAACGGAAAATAAATCTTACGGTTAATAGGAATAGCAATTGACGGGTAATGCTGCCAAATCGATTATATAAATAAGGCGCATTGTACACGATTGCAAGGGCACTGTTAAACCTACTTTTGCCAACTGATTAAGACATTTTATAATCGAGACCGCCATGAAATGCACGTTTTATCTTTGTTGACTAGTCTTTAGCTCGACTAAAGGCATTGGCAATTGCCAAAAAACTCTCTACCTTTAATGATGCGCCGCCAACCAATGCCCCATCAATCATAGGATCTGCGGCAAAGCTATCAGCATTGTCCGCATTGACACTACCACCATATAGCACACTCATTATCTTTAGTGATTCTGCAAAGCCTGTGATGGTTTGCTTAATATGCTGATGCGTTTGACTGACTTCGCTCACGGTTGGGACTTTGCCAGTACCAATCGCCCACACTGGCTCATAAGCAATGATCAGTCGATTAGATAGTGATGACATGAGATCTGGTTGGATAGTAATCACTTCTTTTATTACTGATAACTGAGTGTCAATTACGTCAAGGGTTTGCTTATCATCATATTGAGCCTGAGTTTCGCCAATACAAAATACCACGCCCAAACCTTGGGTGAGTGCGTGAGTCACTTTCTGCAATAACGTATCGTGAGACTCGCTATGATACTGGCGACGCTCAGAATGACCCAGTATCGTCCAAGTTGCCCCAGCGTCTGCTATTTGCTGTGCTGAGCAATCACCCGTATAAGCGCCAACACTGGCACTATGCGCACTGACGTCTTGCGCTGCACTCAATATCGAACTACCAGCTAAACGCGCACTGACAGCTGCCAGATGAATACAGCTTGGTGCCACCATCAACTGACAGCGACTACTTGACCGTTCTGTGTCGGCTTGCTCTTTAGCATCAATTGTAGTCAACAAATTATTCAACAATAAATCGACGTCGTGACTCGTTGCTGGATTCTGTTTCCAATTACCAATTACCCAAGCTTGCATACTCATCTACCTTGTTTCATCTATTCTTGCCAATTTGGCTAATATGCGCGCCAGTATAACAAATAATTCTCAAGTGCTATAGTATGCTGCCGCCAGCAGAAAAACAGACAGTCAGTGCGAATATTTACTAGGGCGTATCCTCACTACTCTAAAAAATGATGATAAAAATGAGATAAATTACTGTCAAACAATGAAAGTAGCGCAAATATTATCGAGATATTGATAGGCTACTCGACGATGTTTGGCAAAATCCAACCATTTTCAACTTATTTAGAGGATAGTCTATTAAATTGAGGATATGCTCTAGACATTGTCTCGAGCTATGATTTTTTGGGTCAAGCACTCAATCGTCCATATAAAATCTTTAAACTAAAGTAATGTTTTATAGTATTGTGTCTATATATAACAGAACATTATCAAGAATCTAACAACTAAGCTACTGATAACCTACACTATTAAAACGGTTTCTCTGCTAAATCTCTTATAAGAGCATCTCTGCATTGACTGTTATTAATGATAGCTCAAAGGCTAACAATGACTTATAGCAGGTATTTGTTAAAAATTACAATAGTAAGTGGCTTTCAGAAGTGTATGGATTTCAGACAAATATATAGCATATTGGGTATTAAGGAGAAGTCGTAATGTCTATCACCACGAGCAAGTATGGTGGTTTAGCGCACCAGCTAATCAGCGAAGGTATCGTCAGCGAAGCGAATATGAAAATCGCGCAGACAGAATCGCAACAGCAACAAGTAGGACTAGTGCCCTACCTAGTCGACAATAAATTGGCAGATGCTTATCATCTTGCGCAGATGTTGTCACAAGCGTTTGGCGATCCTCTTTTCGATCTTGATGCTTTACATGTTGATGTCATTCCAAAAGACTTAGTAGATGAAAAAATTATTCGTAAATTTAATGCGTTGCCATTATTCAAACGAGGACAGCGTTTATTCGTCGCATTAAGTGATCCAACTCGTGTGGATGCAATTGACGCTATTGCTTTTAATTCACGGCTGTCTATTGAAACTATTGTCGTCGAAGAAGACAAGTTAAAAAAGCGTATTGAGAGTCTTTACGCTGATACCATGCAAAATTTTGATAGCTTCTCTGATAGCGATTTAAATGTTGGCTTTGATGAAGGTGAAGAAGAGGAAGGCGAGACCAAGCTTAGTGATGGTGTCGAGGAAGCACCCGTTGTAAAATTTGTCAATAAAATGCTGGTTGATGCCATTCGTATGGGTGCCTCTGACTTGCACTTTGAGCCCTATGAAAAAACCTATCGCGTTCGCTTTCGTGTCGATGGGGTGATGCAAAAAATGGCCAATCCACCTGTACAACTGGCTGGGAAAATTGCGGCCCGTTTAAAAGTCATGTCGCAGATGGATATTTCAGAGCGCCGTGTGCCACAAGATGGACGTATCAAGCTCAAGATATCTAAAGATAAAGCCATCGACTTTCGAGTAAGCTGTCTGCCTACCCTATTTGGCGAAAAACTTGTACTTCGTATTTTGGATCCTTCTTCAGCGATGTTGGGTATTGAAGCGCTCGGCTATGAACCTGATCAGAAAGATATGTTTTTAGAGGCACTGCATAAACCACAAGGTATGTTGCTTATCACGGGACCAACTGGTTCTGGTAAGACCGTGTCGCTTTATACTGGTATTAATATTTTAAATACTGGCGCGACCAACATATCCACTGCTGAAGATCCGGTGGAGATTAACCTGGAGGGGATCAATCAAGTCAACGTCAATCCAAAAGTGGGTCTAACTTTCGCAAATGCCCTCAAATCTTTTTTACGCCAAGATCCTGATATCGTCATGGTTGGTGAGATTCGTGACCTTGAGACTGCTGAAATTGCAATTAAAGCAGCGCAAACAGGGCACATGGTGCTCTCAACCCTACATACCAACTCAGCACCTGAAACACTGACGCGGCTGCGGAACATGGGTGTGGCCTCCTTTAATATCGCGACTTCAGTGAACTTGGTTATCGCCCAGCGCTTAGCACGACGTTTGTGTAAAAACTGCAAAAAACCTATTAACATCCCTAAGCAAAGTCTGCTTGAGCTCGGCTTTACAGACGCTGATTTGGACAATCCAGACAATATCATTCACGAGCCAGTAGGCTGTAATGAATGCCGTGAAGGTTATAAAGGACGAGTCGGTATCTACGAAGTCATGAAAGTCAGCCCTGATATCTCACGTATCATTATGGAAGATGGTAACGCGATAGATATCAAAGACGCTGCACTCAAAAATGGCTTCCGAGACCTGCGTCGCTCTGGCATTTTAAAAGTCTTACAAGGCGTAACCAGTATTCAAGAAATGATGCGCGTTACTTCCGAGTAAGTATGTTTGCTTTTTTACAGGTCAAATACGCACAGAAAAAAGCACTGCTGATTGCTGAAAGGGAACGTTCAAAGCGACTAACCAACTACTTTTTAATCTTTAGCTATCTAAAAAGCAGTCTTTGTCAGTGCGATGGTGAAAAGTATAGTCGAAAGTTCAGAATCACTCTTATATGAATAATGCCATTATTTATATGAGGACTTATATGATGGGCGTTAATCGTACAGACTTTTATAAATTAGCAATAATCCCTACCAGATATACTTAAATATAAAACAGAGTTATACTGGTTTTTTACGTTAAAATAAAGTATGCCTTTTTTATGTAATGAGTCAGGCATCGTTGTACATCTTTGCAATATCTATATTAGACAATATTTTGAGGGTAGTAACATGGCAAAAGCGAAGACCGACATGCTGTTAGACTTTGTCTATGATGGGGTGAATCGACGCGGACAAAAAGTAAAAGGGGAGACTACCAGCCGTAGTTTAGAGTTGGCAAAAGCGACTTTACGCAAACAAGGTATCAGTGTCAAAGGTATTAAGAAAAAACCGAAGCCGCTTTATACTTTCAAGAAATCCATCAAACCTATTGATATTGCTATTTTTTCTCGGCAAATGGCGACCATGATGAAAGCGGGCGTGCCATTGACCCAATCCTTTGAGATTGTTGCTGACTCACTTGATAATCCCAGTATGAAAGATCTGGTATTACAAATAAAATCGGACATTGAAGCGGGTGGGACTTTTGCTTCAGCATTACGCAAGCACCCACGTTATTTTGACGATCTGTTTTGTTCACTCATCGATTCTGGTGAGCAGTCAGGTGCACTGGAAACCATGCTTGAACGCGTTGCTACCTATAAAGAAAAAAGTGAATTACTTAAAGCCAAAATTAAGAAAGCAATGAAGTACCCTATCGCCGTTATCGTCGTTGCTATTATTGTGACTATCATCCTGCTAATTAAAGTAGTTCCTGTATTTTCTGGTTTATTTGAATCTTTTGGTGCAGAGCTGCCTGCTTTTACCCAAATGGTTGTCAATATGTCTGAGTGGATGCAAGCGTGGTGGTTTATTTTAATTATCATTATCGGCGGTACTATCATTGGCTTTTCAGAGACGAAAAAACGTTCTAAGAAATTCCGTGACTTCTTAGACCGTGCGGTTTTAAAAGCACCAATATTTGGCAATATTGCCTATCAAGCTATTATTGCTCGTTTTGCTCGTACACTATCGACGACCTTTGCTGCGGGCGTGCCACTTATTGATGCCCTCGACTCTACAGCTGGTGCCACTAATAATGTTGTATTTTATAATGCCACTCAGCAAATCAAAAATGATGTTTCTACTGGTCAACAATTACAGTTTTCAATACGCTCGACCAACCTTTTCCCAAGCTTAGCCATTCAAATGGTTGGCATTGGTGAAGAATCCGGTAGTTTGGAAGAGATGTTAGACAAAGTTGCCGTCTACTATGAAAATGAAGTAGATAACGCTGTTGATGGATTGACCAGCTTGATGGAACCTTTGATTATGGCAGTCTTAGGCGTATTAATCGGTGGCTTGGTGATTGCCATGTATTTACCGATTTTCCAGATGGGCGCAGTAGTAGGCTAAAAGCTAACTAAAGGACAGCTTGTTCATGCAATTTATAGAGTTATTACAAGATAATATGCCTATCGCTTTAGGCATATTCGGCCTATTAGGTCTTTGCGTTGGCAGTTTTTTAAATGTGGTGATTCATCGTATTCCGCTGATGATGGTTTATAGTTGGCGACAAGAGTGCAGCCAGTTTATGTCAGAACAAGCAGACATGCCTCGCGAACACACTCTGCCCCTAACAAATATCGTAGCAGCTGACCAGCCGATTACTTTGAGTCGACCAGCCTCACGCTGCCCTCATTGCGCCCACAAAATAAAGTGGTACGAAAACATACCGCTAATTAGCTGGTTAATACTACGTGGCCGTTGCTCAGAATGTAAAGCATCGATTGGACTGCGTTATCCACTGGTTGAGCTAGCAACAGCCCTACTATCAATATTAGTGATTTATCAGTTTGGCGTAACTGCAGCTGGCTTGTCAGCCCTGATCTTGGTATGGACGCTGGTCGCCTTAACCGGTATTGATTTTGATACCCAATTACTGCCTGATCGCTTGACCTTTCCATTAGCGGGTTTAGGATTAGCAGTGAATTCACAAGGCTGGTTTGTCTCACCTACCCAGTCAATTTGGGGCTTATTGCTAGGGTTTTTGTCATTGTGGATAGTGGTTAAAGTATTTTATCTAGTCACTAAAAAGCATGGTATGGGGCAGGGAGATTTCAAATTATTGGCAGTATTAGGTGCTTGGCTTGGGCCCATGATGTTGCCGTTGATTATTTTATTGTCTTCTCTATTAGGCTCAATTGTTGGGATTATTTTGATGAAGAAACAGGGTGAAAGCAAGCCGTTTGCCTTTGGTCCTTATATCGCTATCGCTGGTATTGTTGCTTTATTATATGGCTCAGATATCGTCAACTGGTATCTCGGCATGTATACTTACTAAATTGTCCTAGAAAGTATTTCGGTCGCTCCTTTCCAAGCAAACACCAAATCTTAAAATAGACACCAAAATACTTCCTTAGCTTATAACCATCACTGTCATTATATCGAGCAGATAAGTCATTATTATGTCAAAACAAGCATCTTATTCTCATAAGCCCCAGACCCCGCAAAAGAAAAGCAAAACCTTAGTAGTTGGCTTAACGGGTGGTATCGGTAGTGGTAAATCTGCTGCGAGTGCTTGGTTCGCTGAGCAAGGCATTGATATTATCGATGCGGATGTGATTGCCCATGAAATCGTCGCTAAAGGTAGCACCACTCTGCACAAAATCCAGAAAAAATTTGGTGATTGGGTGTTGAATAGTGACGGATCAATGGATCGAGTGGCAGTAAGAACGCACGTCTTTTCACATCCTGAGGCATTGATTGAGTTAGAAGCAATCACCCACCCAGCGATACGCGAAGCAGCAAAAGCACAGTTGGCTACCAGTACTTCGCCTTACGTGATATTGTCAGCGCCTCTACTTATTGAAGCAGCAGAAGCAGGGCTTGCCAATTTATGCCAACGTATCTTAGTCATGGATGCCACCGAGGATACGCAGATTGCGCGTGCCAGTCAGCGTGACGAACAGAGCATACAAAAAATAAAAGCCATCATGGTGAATCAGCTGAGCCGCGAAGAGCGTAATCGTCATGCAGATGATGTGGTGCTCAACGAAAGTGATCTTGCGGCTCTGTATGTGCAATTAGCGCCATTACACCAAGAATATCTTAAGCTTGCCCAGCAGCTAAAGTACGCTGTCGATTGACTTCATACAGCGCCATACCAGTGGCAACACTCACATTTAGACTTTGAAGGTTGCCATGCTCATTTCCTGACATCGGAATATACACCAGCTCATCACAGCTCTCCATAGTCAGGCGACGCATCCCCTCACCTTCTGAACCCATGATAATGGCTGTTTTACCAGTCAGATCAGCGGCATGAATCGGTTTGGCATCTGCATTAAGAGCCGTACCAAACACAAATACCCCAGCATTTTTGATTTGCGTGAGCGTACGTGCCAGATTGGTAACACTAATAATCGGCATCATCTCTGCTGCACCGACTGATACTTTAGCCACTGTTGGTGTCAGACTTGCCGCATGATGTTTCGGACAAACCACGGCATCCACACCCATCGCCACTGCGGTACGCAAGCAAGCACCAAAGTTATGTGCATCCGTAATTTGATCTAAGACCAATAATAAGCATTGGTCACGCCCAGCAAGGGTAGCAAGCAAGCCTTCATCAGCAAATCCTAAAGGACGCGCATTCAGCACCACACCTTGGTGCTGCGGGCTGCCACACAATTGCGTGAGTTTGTCTTTTTGCGTGGGTTGGATACTGATACCATTGTCACGTGCTTGCGCCATAATCGCTTGTACATGGCTATCAGTCTCACGACCTTGCTGCACAAACAAGCTTAGCCCATCTAAAGGACGATATTCGAGTAAGGCATCAATCGCATGAATGCCATAAAAATAGGTAGGTTTTGCCATAATAGGCCTATTGATTATAAAGTGGGTATCGCGCTATATGATAAAAACTAGGCGATAAAAAGAGATGACAGTAATTGTATCAATAAATGGATATCTGCATATAAATAATATCAGCAGAAAAAGAAAAACCTTACCAATCCGATAAGGTTTTTCTTTTTTTGAGTAAAAGGCTTTTTGCTGTCATCAATCACTTAATAACAGCTTTAGCAAACTTACCCTTCTAAGTGGCAGATATATTGAACAATTTCTTCTGTCCGCAGATTAAAACCACTATTGCCTTCAACCACGAATGATTGACCAGCGCGGTAATAGCTGAATTCTTCGTCACCATTAATTTTGACCTCACACTCACCGCCCGTGATCTCGATACGCTCGGAGGTATTGGTGCTAAAATGATAATGCTCAACCAAATTATCACAAGGCAAGATAACGCCCAATGTTTTATGTCGACCATCTTCGAACATAATAGTGTGGCTTGAACAACGACCATCATAAGATACCGTCGCTTGAGCATTGACTGTTACATTAGTAAATTGCGCCGCTGTCATAGTGGCTTCCTTATCAAATAATTATGGTAAAACTAAAAAATAAGTAATTGGTTAGAGTACCGCCAGAGTTGCGTCGTTAACCGACACCTCTGTACTACGTACTGTATCCTTCTATACTAGATGTCTGTGCGCTAAAGCTAGCCACAGGTTCTATGAAAATACTTTAGAATAATGACCGAGTGGCATACTCTTCCAACTATACGCCTATCATTTTACAAAATTATGACTCGTTATCATGTATTACACTGCACTAATCTAATCAGAAGAGTTTATCATTATGTGAGATTATGCTACCACATTATATCTATAAAGTTTGTTAAAGCGACTAGGAAAATGCTGTTTGATGCGAATCTTAAACTTACTTACTCACCTTTTTTTGAGTCAGCACCTGATCACTACAATTGGGCTATTTTTATAAGTTTAATTCGCAACCATGCTTAGTATACAAGCATCATTTTGACAGGCTTAATCATCTTAATGATTGATATTGTGAATATTATGATGATGACTCATAGCCAGTCTTTGACATTTTTATGGTAATCTTCCAACAATAAAATCTATTATACATCGCTTGAAAGTTTGTATTTAAGCGCGTTTAACACCATACTATTTGCCTATAATATTTATCTCATTAACACGGTTAAATGAATAATTTCATTCCCTTATCTACCCTATTTTATATATGGCTTCTTGAGATGTATATGAAGTCTATTGTCTGTCATGAGAGGCATTGATGCTAGTATCATTAACTTTACATCAGTTTGCGTTGATCGCTCAGCATGAGCTGAGTGTGGCTGAAGGCTTCAATGTCATCACGGGTGAGACCGGTGCTGGCAAGTCATTATTATTGGATGCGCTGTCTTTATGTGTTGGTGAGCGCGCAGACAGTGCGATGGTCAGACACGGGGCGGCGCAAGCCGATATTTATGCGCAGTTTGATGTGGAGCATAACAGTGTCATCGCTGAGTGGTTCGCTAAAAATGATCGACCATTAGAAGAACCTGAAGTCCTCATTCGTCGTCAGCTCAGCAATACTGGACGCTCAAAAGCGTGGTTAAATGGCACGCCTGTCAGCTTGGCGGAGCTCAAAAGCTTAGGCGCATTGTTAGTTAATATCCATAGTCAACATGCTCAGCAAGCGCTCCTCAAGCCGCAGTTTGTGGTGCAATGGCTCGATGAGATGGCACAAATTACGTCTCTAGCTTTACAGACTGCCAGTAGCTATCAAGCTTACATGCAGCTCAAACGCCGTGCTGACGACATTGCGAGCCGTGAGGCTCAGCGCCAAGACCGTATTCAACTATTGCAAAGCCAACTTGCTGATATTGCGCCGTTATTGGCGGTTGATTATGCAGAAGTCGAAGCAGAGCACGAAGAGCTGTCTAATATCGAAGCCCTCATGATAGAGGCCAGTCATGGCTTACATCTGCTCGACAATGACACGGATGAGCCAGATGTGATGACTTTGCTTGGGCAAGCGATTAAGCTTTGTGATAATCAAATGAATGTCAGTCAAACCTTTGAGCAAGCCTCCGAGCAGCTGCATTTAGCACAGCAACAAATTACTGAGGTAACAGGTTTACTGTCAGATTATGCTGAGCAACAGTTGCCTAATCCTGAGCGTTTGCAGACATTAGACAGTCTTATCAGCTTAGGACATCGCTTATCACGTAAACATAGCTTGCCAACGAGCGACTTAATCGATGAAGCAAAGGGTTGGGAAGCGCAATTAGAGCAGCTAGAAAACGAGCCAAGCAGTGATGCGATGGCGGCACAAATTGAACAAGCTTGGCAAGACTATCTTGCATTCGCCACTCAGTTAAATAAAGAGCGCTCGAAAGCCGCGCCGATCGTCAGCAAACAATTAATGCAGCAACTACAACCGCTCGCGCTACCCAATGCCCGCTGCGAGTTTGTCTTTACCAAAAAAGCCGATGCCAGCCAATATAGTGCGCAAGGTTGCTATGATATTGATTTATTATTTAGCGCCAACGTCGGTATGCCTATGCAGCCATTACATAAGATTGCTTCAGGCGGTGAGCTGTCACGAATGGCACTGGTGATGCAAGTACTGCAAGCGACCAATGCCGATAATAATGCCGCCAAACCCATGTTAGTATTCGATGAAGTCGATGTCGGTATCAGTGGCGGTACGGCGCAAGTGGTCGGTGAGCTACTGCGCGCACTTGGGCAGACGCAGCAGCTACTAGCCATTACTCACCAAGCACAAGTCGCAGCGCAAGCGCATCAGCATATATTGGTACAAAAACACCATGACGAGCAGACCGAAAGCGAGCTATTAATACTGACCGATAGCGAACAAGTCGACGAGCTGGCACGCATGTCTGGCGGTGTGATCATCACTGACGTCACTCGCGACCATGCGCGTAGCTTATTGACCGATGTGAAATAAAAGCTTGGTCATTCATCAACCAGTTGTGCAGCGCTGTGTCTCATCACTGCTAAATATTTGCTTTGGTTGATTTTCACCTCAGTATCGCCATATAGTGGTGTGTCATTTCTGTTATTTTACCTTCAATATTAGGGTGCGTTTGTCTCTATGTCTAAAGCCAATTTGACCCATCATTTTTTAATCGCGGCACCCGAGCTGTCAGACCCACGGTTTGAGCAGGCGCTGATCTATATTTGCCGTCATGATAAACATGGCGCACTCGGTCTGATGGTCAATCGTCCATTAGAGCAGGCACGCGTGGGCAAACTGCTAGAAGATTTAGACATTGAAGTGACGGATGCGCAAGTGATGGAAGATGTAGCATTAGAGGGTGGTCCGATGTATCCAGAGGTTGGCTTTGTGCTGCATACGGGTCAACCAGAATGGGCATCGTCTTTTGCAATCTCAGAAAACGTCTGTATTACCACCAGTCAAGATATCCTTAAGCGTATCGCCGCAGGTCAAGGCGTTGGTCACTATCAACTGTGCTTGGGTCATGCCAGCTGGGGTAAAAAACAGCTCGATCAAGAACTTAATAATGGCGATTGGCTGGTCTGTCCTGCTGACCTGAATTTATTGTTTGATACGCCATTCGAAGAACGCTGGCAAATTGCCGCGGATAAGATTGGCGTTAACTTTGATTACCTTAGCAGTGACATTGGTCATGCTTAATGATTGGTTATGATAGTTAAATTATCCATTTAAATAAAACCGCATTTAAATCAAAGTCGCGTTCAAATTAAAGCCGTTAAGCTAAATGAATCACGCCCAATAGAAATAGGAAGTATGCATAATGATGGTAGAGTCTGATACGAGCATTAAAATCGAAACTGCTGACACTACTGTGGCGGAACCCGCTATTAAGCCTCATCTTATTTTGGCGCTCGATTACGGGGTAAAAAAGATGGGTATGGCGTTAGGTAACACCATTACCGAGACTGCGCGTGCCTTTGATATTTTAGCGATGAATAATGGTCAGCCTGATTGGGACAATCTGCTCGGTATTATTAAAGTCTGGGGCGTGTCAAAAGTGGTGGTTGGGTTGCCGCTTAATATGGATGGCAGTAGCTCAATGCTGTCTAAGCGTGCGCATAAATTCGCTCGTCGTCTAGCGCATCGAGTCATGGAACAGCATCTACCAGTGGTCGTGAGCCTTTGTGATGAGCGCCTGACTTCAGTGGCAGCGCGTGAGATTGCATGGGATAATGGTTGGATTAAGCATGAACGCGACCCAATTGACGACATCTCTGCCTGCATTCTGATGTCGACTTATTTCGCTGACCCCAGTAGCAGTATCGCCATCGACGCTATCAAAGCCGATTAAATCAGCGATAAACCTGCTGTTAAAGCACTCTTAATTAAAACACTGCCAATTCTGACATATCGTCACTCTACACGGATAAATACCTGATTATTATGACCACTGTCTCAGACCACTCCCTGCAAAATAAATCGCAACATGGTTTTGCGCCGCTTGCCATCGCCCGTATCAAAGGCGCACAGCGAGCGAATCAAATAGCGATTTATCTCATTTATGCTGCTATTCTCGCCTTTATGGTCTTTGGCACCATTGCCAGTATCAAAGCCTTTCATGACAATCAACTGCTTTATCAACTTTTCTATAACTTGCCTTATGCCTTGGTTGCGCTTACGATTCCTATTACTATTTATGATGCGCTGGTGATTTATCGTTATCGATTAAACCAAGCGTCGATGATTGCCATGAGCATTGGCGTATCGACCATCATATTGGTTGGTGGCTTATTATTCGCTGATACCGCCTGGTTAGGCTTATCTTGTTGGCTAGGTGTGGCGTTTTTATTTAAAGTGAGCTTTAAGCGCTTTTTTAATTTTCTAGAAGCAGAAAAAGACACTGAAACCGCTGAAGAAACGTAAAGCATACTTATAAATGACGCAAAAAACTTTTACCTTATACTATCGATTTAAATGACTATTATGAGCACTTCTACCATAAAAACGACGATCAATCATCATTTAGACACTCAAGGGCTGATTTGCCCTGAGCCAGTCATGATGCTGCATCGAACCATCCGTAACGCTGATGCTGGCGAGGTGATTGAAATACTCGCCACCGACCCAGCTACCACTCGTGACATTCCTAATTTTTGTCGTCATTTGGGACATGAGCTTGTGCAGCAAGAAACGCTTGCTGAAAATGTAAATCTAAACGTCGATCCCGATGAAATAATGGTCGCTGGCGATGAGGATGCACCAATCAGCGCCACGCTTTATCGCTATCTGGTTAAGAAAAAAAGCGCTTAAATGTACTCAAGTGACCGCAGCAAAGCATTGATCACAGCAAGGCATTAATCACAGTAAAACAATGACAGCGCAATAAACAATATAAAGGTATCTTTGCATTTTAAGCGAAGTATCTTTCACAAAAGGTAGGCTATTACGTGTTACAAACAGAAAAGCAGTATGTACAATGGCAAGAAAACGAGACTCTACATAATGCTGTTTGGTTGTCTGAAAGCAATCATATGCCACCTGCGCGCATTGTGTTGGTCGATGATACAACGACCGCAGATGACGCTTACCGCTTAGCTTGCGAAGGCAGCTCACTGCTGTGGCGTGGTGATTTTCATAATGCACGCCAGTTGCTACAAGCGCTTGGTCGTCGCATAGATCGTACCAATGAGCGCTCTGAGCTGCGTAAAGCAAAAAAAGCGGCTAAATCTACAACAGAATCTGGTTCAAGCAACTCTAAAGAAATACCCAATCTATTTCATCAGCAGCGCCAACTGCAAGCGCAGCGTTCGCGCATATTAAGCCGTTTGCTACTAGAGCTTGATGCCAATTATGTCAGCCAACTACGCCGCGCCCCCGATGTCAGTGCAGCTTGTACAGCCGCTTTTGGCCCACTAGATAAGGCAATGGATGAGTCTTGTGTGCTGTCATTTCGTGACTTGCAAGGTGCACTTGGTGCAGCAGGATGGCGCGAAAAAGGCGTCCCAATAGACAGCTTAGGGTTATCAGTTTTCCCGCATTATGGTGTGTTTGCACCAACCCGTCATGAGTATGTGCAGCTATTGCTCGATGCACCGTTACCAGAGAGCCATGATGTCGCCTATGACATCGGTACCGGAACGGGATTGCTGGCTATTATCTTAGCGCAGCGCGGTGTTCCACAAGTGATCGCAACGGATTTAAATCCACGTGCTTTGGCCTGTGCCAACGAGAATTTTACACGATTAGAATTACCTGCCGTACAACTGCAACAAGCCGATTTGTATCCGACTGATGCGCCACTCGCCAATCTGATTGTCTGTAACCCGCCTTGGTTACCTGCTAAGCCAAGCTCGTCTCTTGAGTACGCCGTCTATGATGCCAAGAGTGCGATGCTGCGTGGGGTATTGCAAGGTGCCAAACAGCATTTAGCTGAACACGGTGAGCTTTGGTTGATAATGTCAGACTTGGCAGAGCACCTGCAACTGCGCACTCGTGATGAGTTATTAGGCTTGTTTGCCGATGCTGGATTGGCGGTAAAATATCGTCTGGATACCCAACCTAAACATGGTCGCAGCCAAGATGACACGGATCCTCTACATGTCGTTCGCAGTGCTGAAGTCACTTCATTATGGTGTCTAACGCTTATCTAACATTCACTCACCGAGTACTGAGTTATGAGCCGTGATCGTGCCGTGCAACAGCGCCAACCTAAAGCGCTGGCAGTAGATGACGAACCCAGTTATGTGACTGAGTTTCGTCAAGCCATGCTGGCACGTGGGCTAGCGACACGTACTCGTAACGCGTATGTGCGCGATCTGCGTTCCTGCGAGCTGACCAATCCTATTGCCCTGACACGCTGGCAGCCTGATGACGTGCTGCACTGCTTATCAACCCTGACTCAAGAAGGCAAAACGCCACGCACTCAGGCACGCATGCTCTCAAGCTTGCGCCAGTTCTATCTGTGGATGATTGCGAGCAATCTGCGTGAAGACAATCCTTGTGAGCGCATCAAAAGCCCAAAGCTGGGTCGTCCATTACCCAAAGACTTAGCAGAAGCAGATGTCGATAATCTCCTTGCTGCGCCTGATACCAGCACCGCGCTCGGACTGCGTGATAAAGCCATGTTAGAGGTGTTATATGCCTGCGGTCTGCGGGTGAGCGAGTTGATTAATCTCTCATTAGAGCAAGTAAATCTAAACGCTGGCTGGCTACAAATCACAGGGAAAGGCAATAAAACGCGACTGGTACCACTAGGTGAATATGCCAACGATGCGCTAGAAGATTATCTAACGCATGCTCGTGGTGATTTGATTGCACATTTGAAATCAGGAAATTGCCAAGCGGTGTTTTTAACGGCGCAAGGTGGCTATATGACGCGACAGAATTTTTGGTACTTGCTTAAGAAATACGCCAAAGTTGCCAGTATCGATAAAGAACTATCACCGCATACCCTACGTCACGCCTTTGCCACGCATCTACTAAATCATGGTGCAGACTTACGTAGCGTGCAGTTGTTGCTAGGGCACAGTGACTTATCAACCACACAGATTTATACCCATGTAGCGACGGCGAGATTGCAGAAATTGCATGCGGAGCATCATCCGAGAGGTTAGCTATGATGACATTTGATATCAATGAAATACTCAAATTGGGTCGTAATGATCAATGTTGGTGTGGTTCAGGCTTGAAATTTAAACGTTGCCATCTAGATCGCGAAAATCAAAAACCTATTTCTACAGGCGAAGTAATTGAATATGAGCAAAATATATCAAAGAGAGAAGCTTGCTATGCACCTCAAGAGTTACAATCAGAATGTACAAAGATAATAAAAGCTCATACTGTCTCCAAATCTAGTGGATTAACTGATATTGCCGATAGTACTAACCACGTTTTAGGTTTAAAACAGAATTTAGCGAATTATAGAAAAAATAAAGGAAAACTAAGGTTTGAAAAAATAGGTATAAGTAAAGCTTCTACTTTCAAGGGCTTCTGTTCAAAGCACGATAAACAGTTATTTTCATGCTTTGAGGATATGCCATTTTTAGGAACACAAGAACAGTGTATAGCACTAACTTATAGAGCAGTAACTAAAGAGATTTATGCTAAAGAGAATGCTTTAGAGGTCGCAGATTTTGTCAAAAACATGGATCGAGGAAGACATCTTGTATTTCAAATAAACATTCAAGAACAGAATTTCTTTTATCAGTTAGGCTTAGAAGCAGCAATTAATGACTTATATATAATTAAAAATGATATAGATTTTGAACTTTTAAGCAAAGGCAGTCGCTCTTATAATTTCTTAGTTATGGAGTCCTCATCACCGATACCAATTACAGTTTCATCAGCAGTTAATCCTACACAAGACTTCAATGGAAAACACATACAAGATTTATCAAATTTAGAGGTAAAGCCTGAATACCTAGTATTCAATGCTTTTTCAAGTAATAGGAAAGGTTTTGTAGTTTTTAGTTGGTTAAAAAAAGCAAAAGTGATAGATAATTTCATTAACTCTTTACTAGAGATAGATAAGAAAGATATGTTCAGCTACTTAGTTAACTTCTTCTTTAGCTCTGCTGAGAATTCTTTTATTTCTCCTGATTGGTGGAGAAACTTAAGTGATATACAGCGTGACAAAATTGAAGAGCTTTTCAGTATAGGCTCAGATTTATTTGAAGATGTACCTAGAAATATTCTTGCTGATAATAGTGTTAAGTTTTCAGGTTGGAATATCGAAGATATTTATAAAGCCTAGCCTACGACTAGACCCAACCACAATTTCCCACAATAGCATGCTGCAAACCTACCCTTTTCTCGTTACAATACGCGTATGATGTGCACGCTGCATAACTGAGCAATGCACCACCTTTTACTTATCCATTATCCGAGAAGCTCATGAGCCATAGACCACCTGCTGACCTACTAAAAAATGCCCAACATTGGCGTGAAGATATTAACTTTCGCCAAGACGTACTGGGTAAGCCATTTGATTTTTCGACCACATGGGGCATTTTTTCACCGCAAAAGCTCGATGACGGTAGCTTGATGCTGCTTGATTATATTGACTTTGAAGCGGATGACGACTCGATCGATTTGGGCTGTGGCTATGGCGTACTCGGTATGACGGCAGCGCGTGAGTGTCCAAACGGTCTGCATACGTTGATTGATAAAGATTTTATGGCAGTCGAATATGCGCGCCGTAACTGTGAGAAAAACGGTCTAAAAAATGTTGATGTGCATTTATCAAATGGCTTCAATCACGTGGCGAAAGACAAAGACTTTAGCTTGGTGATGTCAAACTTGCCAGCCAAAGTAGGTAAAGAGCAGCATTATCTGTATTTCCTTGATGCTTATGCTCGTATGCGTAAAGGTGGGCGTTTTTACGTGGTCACCATCAATGGCTTGCGTCAGTTTATGAAGCGCTCGTTTACCGAAGTGTTTGGCAACAGCGAAAAGATCAAACAAGGCAAAACCTATACGATTACCATGGCGACTAAAGACTAATACCAAACGCCAAAAATACGATTAGCTGTATCAAAATTGCTTAGCCTACAATACGTATAGTCAAAGAAGCCCGCTAAATCGTCATGATCTAGCGGGCTTCTTTATGGCAAATGATATCTGGCTACATCTGCCGTTTGAGCAAATAGCCACCCAATATCGCACTGGCGATAATCGGTAATATCACCATTAATAACGGCGAAAATCCAGTCGCCAATGAGACAAAGCCAACCAAGTCTTGCACGTAACTAAATAGCAAGCCAAACAATAATGCCACGACGATACGCAAGCCTAAGCTATGCGTACGTAGTGAGCCAAAGACGAATGAGCAGGCAACAATCACCAGCGATAAAATTGATAGCGGTGATAGTAGCTTTTGCCAAAAAGCCAGCTCATGACTTAACGAGCGCGTGCCCTGCCTGCGCATAAATTGACGATGCTCGTACAGCTGGGTCAATGACAAATCCTCTGCCTTACGGGTAAGCAGATATACCGATTCAGGGGCAAAGGGCAGGCTTAAGGTATCTGACGGTGAGATGGCTTGGCTACTCTCAAAGCCCTGATTAATCATCAGCTTGGTCATGTTGTTCAGCTGCCACTCATAGCGATATTGCTCGCTCGGTTTGCTGCTGGCAGGATTAACAGGTTCACGACCAATATATTTACCACCCTCAGCGTGAATGGCCGTTTGCAGATTGCCATTATTGTCTAAATGCCAGCGTTTAACTTCACCGATATTACCTTGTACATCAGCATAATCGATATACAAAATATCGCTACCATCTGGCTTGGCACTGCCGTCTTTTGTACTCTCAAAGCGTGGCTGCAACGTCCAATAACCGCGTACCGAGGTGACCAATGAACTGCTGTCTTCATCGTTGATTTCTTTTGCCAATTGATTAGAGTGTGGCAGCACGAACTGATTGATAATCAATGCGAGCAACACAAAAATCAAAGCAGGCTGCAATACCCAACCGACGATACGATAAACGCTGACGCCAGCGGCACGCATCACGACCAGCTCACTTTTATTGGCAAGCAAGCCCAAGCCAACCACTGCACCTAGCAATGCGCCAGTGGGAATAAATTGCTCTAAAAAATAAGGCGAGCGATAAAAAATATACTTAATCGCCTCGCCCATGGTATAGCTATCATCTAACGAATCCAGCTCAGACAAATAAGAGAATACCAGCTGTAATGCCCACAAGCCTATGACAGCTCCGACGATTGCGAGCAAAGCGTTCAGCTTGACGTAACGGCTCAGCACTTTTAGTTTGGCAGGTTTGCGAGCGTACTTAGCATGAGCATTTTTCGAGTCAGGATTAGATGGTTTAGAAGATAAGACACTCATTAGGACTGCCCTCCTTGTGAGCCACTGCTCTGATGATCGGCAACCGTTAAAGGTGTGTTCTTCGGTTTGCGAAAGCGTAATCGATGCTGCACACGGCTACCCCAATTCATATAAAGTGCCAATGCCATAAACCCTAAAATGAGCCACGCATATGCCCAGACGCTCACGCTGCCTTTGCTCACAGCGTTTTTGAGTGAAATAATACCCAGCGCACAGCTGACAAACAATAAAATAGAAGGGAAAAGGCGTAACCAGCGACCTTGACGCGGACGTACTTGCGCCAGTGGTACAGCGAGCATTGGTGCAATGATCATCAACCACGGCAATGCTAGACGATAGCCAAGCTCACTTTGTGCCACACGCAGCGAGTTGCCACTACTTGCCGTACCACCCGTCGCGGCTTGCCATAATGGTCCAATCGCTTGCGTTTCGATATTATCTTCGTTGATGACTTCTTTTGAGGATTCTGTCAAAGTAATGCGGTAACGATCAAAGCCCACTTGATTATATTTCAGACTGCCAGCACCGACTTCATAACGCCGTCCTTGGAACAAGTCCAATTGGGTCACACCGCTATTACCCGTGTCTACTTGCTCGGCACGCTTAGCCAACGTAATAGTATCTTTGCTGATGTTGGTATTATTAGTAATCGCCGTTGGCATATTTGGTATGTCTGAAATATTTAATTGCTCAGCTGTTTCGGGATCGATGGTGTTTTTAACATCGACGGCAGCCTCTTTGGCAGTGTTGTTTTTAGAGGCACTGCCCTTTTTTTCAGGCTCAGATTGAATCAATATCACATCTTGCAATTGCTTTTTATCATCACTCAAGCTGCCCACATACAAATGATAATTGCCACTACTAATAAATTCATTGGGACGAATCAAATCAAACGCGCTGGTCAATGCTTGCTGTTGCCAGACACTTTCCGATGAGCGTACGCCCCACGGTTTACCAACGATAGATAAAGCCGCTTCCCCAACGAACAATGCCAATATTAAAGGCGTCATCAAACGGGCAAGTTTACCACGCGACACCCCACTGGCATTAATCACCGCCATTTCTTGATCGACATACAGCCGCCCGAATACCAGCATGAGAGCGATAAAAAATGCTAATGGCAGGATAAGCTCTAAAAAGTAGGGCAAATTATAACCAATGATGGTAAATAACAAGCTGATATCTAAATTGCCTTCTGCGGCAATACCAAAGTAACGGATCAAACGACCGCCCAGCATCATCACCACTAAAAACCCCAAAACCAATGCGGTCGTTGAGGCAACTTGTTGAGTCATATAGCGGCGTAATATCACAATGGGCACTCTTTTAAAAAGGTTGATAGTCGCACGATTTATCGCAGCTTTATTGGCAAACACTGACAATTATGGACCGCTCTAAATACAATAGCTGATACCGATAACTGGACAATAGAAATACAAGACCGTGCTGCTCAATCAGATACTTAAACAGCCCTAAAAGCAACGGTAAAAGATATGAAAATATCTGCGAGACGGGTTAGCGACATGCTGTAAAAATTAGCGATAAAGATAACCGCTAATCCTAGCATATTTTGCTCAAAAATGGCTGTGAAATGTGTTTGCAAACATTGCGTCCATCTTGCTATAACGCTGTATGGCTCACTAATAATAGATAAGATATGAAAAGAATAATGAGCATTTAACTCATTAGTTTGTCTTATCTAAGAAGCCTTTTTATTAAGTCTTTGCATGACCTTTTTACTTGATGTCATTTGGAAACCTTTGTGTGTCATTCGTATCACTGCCCTCGCACCATTAGGATTACTTGTTAAACTGAGAAAACTAAAAATTCCTAATTATCTCGCCCAATGGAGAATACTAATGACAAATAAACTCGGTTCTACCCCTTCTACTTTACTTGAAATCGCTGGTGGTCAATTTGATACGCTCGATTGGTCAAATTGCGCCGTGGTTTTTATTGACTATCAAAACGAATATGTCGATGGTACGATGCCATTGGGGCAAGCTGGTGCTAACGCCATTGCAAATGCGCGCCTATTACTGGATAAAGCTCGTAAACAGAACGTCCCTATCTTTCATATCGCCCATCACGGCGCAGATAATGGCAACGTTTTTGATCCCTTATCATCTAACGTCGAGATTATCGCTGAATTACAACCAAAGGATAGCGAAACCGTCATCGTCAAAAAAAATCCCAATGCGTTCCATGATACCCAGCTGCAAGCACTTATTTCAGCTGCACAAAAACAGCAAATTATTTTTGCAGGCTTTATGAGTCATATGTGTGTTAGCTCAAGCGTGAGAGCCGCCTTTGATTTAGGCTTTGACAGTTTTGTTTGCCATGATGCTTGTGCCACTCGCGACCTGCCTGACTATAAAAAAGAGAAAATCAGCGCTGATACCATGCATGCTACCGCGATGGCAGCACTGCAAGATAGATTTGCCGCTTTAGTAGCAACCGATGAGTTAGTTAATAGCTAATAAGCGGTTCGAACCCATGACCTAAACCTTGCTCACTGCGCACTCACCTCGCAATATGCTACACTATTGCGATTGCTTGATTGGCCAAACAATCTGATAATTTAACAGGTATCAGCAATTAAAAAAATCTGCCATTTTCATAGCGCTAACGTCATAACTATAATGTCATAACCCCAATAAGGATAAATATATGAATATTAAATTAACCCAAACACTGCCAAAAACCCATACGCAAAAAATCCTCAAAAAAGAAGCCAAAAGTAAAGACGCGGCCTGCCTCGTCGTCTTAATCGATGATCAAAAAAATATCTTAGCTGAGTCAGTATTGAGCGATTATCAAACCCGTATTGAGCAATTGATTGAAGTATCGCACTTTAACGGCAAAGCTTGCGAAACCGTCGCTGACTATGCGCTAGCGGGTGATAAGAAAACCACCAAAGAAAATCCAGTACAGCTATTATTGGTCGGTGTGGGTAATGTTGATAAATTGCGTCATAGCGTTCTAGAAAAAATTGCTAAGACCATTTATAAGAGCACCCAAAAACGCGTCGATTCTATCACTGTAGTGCTGGGCGATAGCTTAGAAGAAAACCAGTTTAGCCAATTTGCGCTGAGCCTACTGGCAGCAAGCTATCGTTTTGACAAGTACAAATCTGAGCAGCAAACGCCTGTTTTAACGGATATCTACTTATTGGCAGAGCCATCTTTAGAAGATTCGTTAGACTTTGCACAAGCGGTCTTTACTGGTCAAAGCTTGACCCGTGATGTTGCCAATGAGCCGGGTAATATCTGTTTCCCAGCGTATATGGCTGAGCAAGCACAGGAATTGGCAAACACTTATCCTGACCTCTTAAAAGTAACGGTACTTGGTGAAGACGAGATGTCAGCACTGGGTATGAACTGCTTCTTATCGGTCGCGCAAGGCTCTACCAAAGAAGGCAAACTGGTACTCATGGAGTATCGCGGCAAGTCTAATTTTAGCGCCAATACTGATAGCGATACTAACAAAGCCACCACCAACAGCGCAAAAGTCGCTGGCGGTCTAAAAGCGTTGGCTGATAAATTACCAACCAAAGCTGCTAGCAAAAAAGCCGCTAAAAATGCTGAACAGAATAGCGAAGACAATGCCAATGCTGCAAATAATGACGCGCCTATCGTCTTAGTCGGTAAAGGTGTTACCTTCGATTCAGGTGGTATCTCAATCAAGCCGGGTGCGGCGATGGATGAGATGAAATTTGATATGGGCGGTTCTGCTGCGGTACTTGGTACTCTAAAAGCATTATGTGAAGCGCGTCTACCGATCAATGTCGTCGGTGCCCTAGCTTGTGCTGAAAATATGCCATCAGGAGAGGCAACGCGCCCTGGCGATATCATCATAGCAATGAACGGTAAGTCCGTTGAAATCCTGAATACCGATGCTGAAGGTCGTTTAGTATTGTGCGATACCTTATGCTACGTGCAGAAGTATTATCAGCCAAAAGCCATCATTGATGTCGCAACCTTGACTGGTGCTTGTGTGGTTGCGTTGGGTCATGTACGCTCGGCAGTCTTTAGTAATGACGAAGATGTGTTGTTTGACTTAGAAAACGCCAGTAACCTATCAGGCGATCTAATCTGGCACATGCCAATGGATGACGAATATCAAGCGCAGATTGACTCACCTATCGCTGATATACAAAACATCGGCGGTAAAGGTGCTGGCGCTGTGACTGCTGCCTGTTTCTTATCGCGCTTTATCGAAGAAGGCCAAGCATGGGCGCATTTAGACATCGCTGGTACGGCATGGGTTTCAGGTCAAGACAAAGCCGCGACTGGTCGTCCTGTGCCATTATTTATGCAATACCTAAAAAATAGCGCAAATATGGCATAATCTATTGATGAATCATCACTCAATGAAAACCACTCTATGAAAGTTAGCTTTTATGTATTAACTGAGAATAAAGCCCAAGATTTCTTGGGCTTTATTTGTCAGCTGACCCAGACGGCGCTCAACAAGAGCAGCCAATCGTTATTAATCCTTGCTGAGGATGAAACGTTAATTGGTGAGCTCGATAAAGCGCTTTGGGCACAAGAAGATACGAGCTTTATACCACATCAACGCCTTTTAGATTCTAATACAGAAGGCGCTGATATGGATGTTGCTAATACTGATATTAATCATAAATTATTAGCACCAGTGTTGCTTGCCAGCTATATGCCAGCCGATTTTAAAGGGATCGTACTCAATACTACGATACGTCCCGTTAATGACTTTATAAATGCTACCAGCAATACGTTGCCAACTCGTATTTTAGAGCTTATCAAACCTGATATGGTCAGCACTGAGGCAGGACGCGCTAAATATAAGCATTACCAGCAATTAGGGTATGAGCTTACCCATTTCAAAGTTTAGTCTTCTATTACAAAATCAAACGCCAGTTATGGCGTTTTTTTGTGCTTAAATTTTGACTTTTAAAATTCTTAGAGGCTTATAAGTACGTTATTGCCTACTGCCTTATAAAATCTGTCAGTAGGCGCTTATCACAAAAAATGCTAACATCCTTCGGTCGTTAAGCTAACGATTTTTAAGCTAATATTTATTTCCAAATGGACTAAAGGGGTAAAAATGCATTCATTAATAGCGACGTACCAACGAATAGGATTGGTAACGCTGATTGTTATCGGTTTAGTACTAGGTACTTTGATAGGATGGCTGGCGCCAAGTGTGGGTATTGCCTTAGGTATTTTGGGGACCCTGTTCGTAGGTGCCCTAAAAGCCGTTGCCCCTATACTGGTATTTTTCTTAGTGATGGCAGCTATCTGTCAACATCGTAGCGGGAATAAGGTCTATGTAAAACCGGTGCTGTTTTTATATCTGATAGGCACTTTTATAGCCGCTTTGGTCGCTGTTGGTGCCAGCTTTTTGTTCCCAACCGAATTGACGTTAGTGAATGCGACCATCGAGCAAGTACCGCCAGCAAACTTAAAAGAAGTATTGAACAATTTATTACTCAGTCTCGTCGCCAATCCAGTTGCTGCACTAGCCAATGCTAATTATATCGGTATATTAGCTTGGGCCGTTATTATTGGCATTGCGCTACGACAAGCTGGCGAGACGACTCGCAGCACTGTCAATGACATTGCAGATGCCATCTCAAAAGTAGTCAAATGGGTCATCGCGCTAGCACCTTTTGGTATCTTGGGGTTAGTCGCCAATACCGTCGCTGATACTGGCTTTGCTGCGTTATTGGGCTATGCACGAATTTTGCTAGTACTGATAGGCTGTATGTTGTTTATTGCTTTGGTGACCAACCCTCTCCTCGTATATTTCAAAACAGGTAAAAACCCTTATCCACTGGTATTCACCTGCTTACGTGAATCTGGTATTACTGCGTTTTTTACCCGTAGCTCTGCTGCCAATATTCCTATCAATATGAACCTTGCCAGCAAATTAGGCTTACATGAAAATACTTATTCAGTCACCCTGCCATTAGGCGCCACTATTAATATGGCAGGTGCCGCGATTACTATTAATGTGTTAACGCTTGCAGCCGCGAATACACTCGGTATTGAAGTGACCTTTGGCTCAGCACTACTGCTCAGTATAGTCGCTACGATTAGTGCTGGCGGCACCTCTGGCGTCGCTGGTGGCTCATTACTACTCATTCCTTTGGCGACCAGTTTATTCAATATTCCTGATGACATTGCGCTACAAGTGGTGGCTATTGGCTTTATTATTAGTGTGCTGCAAGACTCCGCAGAGACCGCATTGAACTCATCAACAGACGTCTTGTTTACTGCCGCTGCTGATCCAAAATACGCACGCTAATGTTGGGTGTGTTAAAGACGACCATAACAAACCAATCACCTTAATTGATAGGTATAAAAATAAAAAAAGGGCTTAACTGCCCTTTTTTTGGTTATACTTTACCCATTTTTATTCTGTTTTACGAATCTTACCTTTATACGAGTATGAGACTAGTAAAGCAAAAAACATAAAATGGCTTGATCTCTTTTATTATTCATTAGATTGTCGGGGTAAGGATGTATTCATTTTTTGCGATGTATAAGCGCATTGGTCTAGTACCACTTATTATTATCGGTTTGATAGCGGGAGTATTGATAGGTTGGTTGGCACCAGATATCGGTATTGCCTTAGGATTGTTGGGTACCTTATTTGTAGGAGCACTAAAAGCCGTTGCACCGATACTGGTATTTGTGTTGGTCATGGCGGCCATTAGCCAACATCGCAGCGGTAATGAAGTTTACGTCAAGCCTGTGCTTATCATGTATATGTTTGGCACTTTTTTAGCCGCACTGACAGCTGTCGGCGCGAGCTTTTTATTTCCGACAGAACTGGTATTGGTCAACGCCACAATTGAGCAAGTCCCACCAGCCAACCTCAAAGAAGTACTGACCAATCTACTACTAAATCTGGTCGCAAACCCAGTTAATGCCATCGCTGAAGCCAACTATATTGGTATTTTAGCGTGGGCAATTATCATCGGTTTCGCCCTGCGCCAAGCCAGTGATACCACACGCGCTGTGGTCGGTGATTTTTCTGACGCCATCTCCCAAGTGGTGAAGTGGGTCATTGCCCTAGCACCTTTTGGTATCTTGGGTTTGGTCGCCAACACCGTCGCTGAGACAGGCTTTGCGGCTTTGGCAGGTTATGCGCGTATCTTGATGGTACTGGTCGGTTGTATGCTATTTATCGCTTTGATTGCTAATCCTATTATTGTACTGATCAAAACGGGCAAAAACCCTTATCCGCTAGTATTCAAATGCTTGCGTGAGTCAGGGATTACCGCATTCTTTACGCGTAGCTCGGCTGCTAACATTCCCGTCAATATGAACCTTGCCCGCAAACTGGGTCTACACGAAGATACTTATTCGGTAACGATTCCACTGGGTGCGACCATTAATATGGCCGGCGCGGCGATTACGATTAACGTCTTAACGCTTGCAGCCGCGCATACACTCGGTATTGAAGTGACCTTTGCCTCAGCACTGCTACTCAGTTTGGTTGCAACCATTAGTGCGTGCGGTGCCTCTGGTGTCGCTGGTGGTTCATTATTGCTTATACCATTAGCAGCAAGCTTATTTAGTATTCCAAATGATATCGCTATGCAAGTGGTTGCGATTGGCTTTATTATTGGTGTGATACAGGATTCAGCCGAAACGGCGTTGAACTCTTCAACGGATGTACTGTTCACCGCAGCAGCTGATCCAAAATATGCGCGTTAAACGCTAAATATATTATTTGTAAAAAAAGGGTCTCATTTTAGAGACCCTTTTTTTATGCTGATTTTTTACGTACCGAATAAAGGGATATAAGTTATTTTGAAGGATCGATTTCAATTTCAATCACTGGTGTCTGCATATCTAATTGGCGTTTAAATTGGCGTAATTGTTCGAGCTCATCCAATAACTCAAGTATCAAGCCAATCGCAGGAACACTGGCTTCAAAGTCGCGGCTAAGGCGCGAGGCACGGCGCACTGTCGTCAGCTGATAACCAGTGAACTGCTCACGTTCCGGCACATCATATTCGATGATGTCCTCTTCAATCAATTCGATGACCCATTGGCGCTCTTGGCCACAGGCAGATACCAGCTCATCCAAGCTCATGATAATGTCGGTAAATTCAGGCGAGTGTTTCATAGCTATTATCCTCGTTTGCTCTTTATTTCATCGTTATCGTATGGTCTTCATCTCTATTACAGTGTTTCAATGTGAGTAATTTTTGGTGGCCATTAACGACTAATATTGATATCGGCAAAGGCTTGTTTTAGTTGCTCATAAGCTTGGGTCGCAGCCTCAGTGCTAATATCAGGGTTCACGATGTTTAAGGTTAGATACAAATCACCCGCTTGCTTAGCAGGGATACCTTTACCTTTTAGACGTAAATTGCTACCAGACTTGCTGTTCTTAGGCACAGTCACAGCAAGCGTACCAGCTGGCGTACTGACGTTGATTTTTTCACCCAACGCCGCTTCCCATGGTGCTATATTGACGGTTTGATAAACATCAGCGCCTTCGATACGGATATTGTCTGCATGACGGATTTTTACTTTTAAAAATAAATCGCCGTTTTTACCGCCACCAATACCAGCGGCACCTTGCCCTGCTAGGCGAATTTGCTTGCCATCAGTAATGCCTTTAGGGATTTTAATTTTCAGCGTTTTGTTGTCATACTCGACACTGCCATTCGGTTGACGAATAGGGACATTCAACTTAATGCTGTAGTCGTCGCCATTATAAACGGACGCCAAATCAACTGTAATCTCTGCGTGCTGATCTTGACCTTTGCTATCTTGCGAGCCAAAACCACCACGCTGCGATTGGCCACCCGCACCGCGACCAAATGCCGAAAAGATGTCATCGAAGCGGAAGCCACCATCGCCATAAGCTTCGCCTTCACCAAACTGATCTTTGATATCTTCCCAGCGATAGCCGCCTTGCCCGCCACTTGCAGATTGACCACCAAAACCACCACTTTGACCAGCAAAGGGATTGTCTAGCATGGCGTCATATTCAGCACGCTTTTCTTCATCTCTAATGGTTTCGTAAGCATTATTAATCTCAGCAATCTTATTGTCTGCATCTGGATCATCGCTCACATCAGGGTGATATTGACGGACAAGCTTACGGTATCTTTTTTTAATATCTGCAGCTGACGCGTCTTTTTTGACCCCTAAAATGTCATAGTAATTTTTCTCTGCCATGTTTTTGTCCTCAACATAAAAGCATGTTAATGATACTGGTATGCCCATTTTAAACGATATGGTACGGAAATTTATTCAACTGCGACATAACAGGTGGTAACGATAGTCTATCTAATAATGATAGTAATATAAAAATTCAATACCGTTATACAAATATTACCAGTAATAGTGCCGAACAACAGCAGTGTTTAGGTTGTTTGAAGCACTTAATACATTGTTATTCACTTGTGCCACGGTAGTGATGTGTTTCTCTATAATTCTGGCATTACTATTCTTTGATAACCACAGACGTCATATCAATTTAACACTCGCCCTAATGAAAAAATAGAGAGTCAAGCCAAAAATACCATTAACAATGTAAATCAGTATTTAAAACAATTACATATAGATCACTAGTATTCAGTAGCTAGCGTGCATAAATGAGCGTTTTGACCTTGGTAGTTCTTTTACAGAACCGTAAGAATATGACAAAGTATGTGTTGTAAAATGAATATATTGTTTATACTCATAGGGAGTATGAATAACATAGGCAAGTGTATCTGTCTATTTTATAAATTGCTTAAAGGTATTAAATGTCTTATTTAATCAAGTCTTTGGTTATCACATTATCACTATTGCTGAGTACCACCGTTTTTGCTGGAAACACCAGTTATTACGGTAGTCAGTTCCACGGTAAACGCACTGCTAGTGGTAGTATCTTCAACATGAACTCTTTGACCGCTGCGCATCGCACGTTGCCGTTTGGTACGAAGGTACAAGTGACCAACAAGAAGACAAAGCAGAGTGTAATCGTAAAAATTACCGATAGAGGCCCTTTCATTCGGGGTCGTATTTTGGATTTATCGAAAGCCGCTGCTGGTCAAATAAACTGTCAGTTATGTACGACCACAATGGAAATACTGTCTTATGGTGATGGTAAATACCGTAAGGAATAACGTAATAAAAAAGGGAGAGCCAGCGCTCTCCCTTTTTTGTGACTGTATTATCAAGCAAATATAGATTAAAAAACAATCAAAACCTACTATTTACTATAACGAACAGCTCTCTACTCAAAACCCGCTTCCATTTCTTCTAATGTCGTCATCAAAAGCAATAGTTTTTCTTCATTGTCACTGTGCTGCTGCTGCAATGCCGTTTGCTCGTTAAGTAATAACAGCAAATCAGACTTGCGACCTTCTTCGTACAAATCCGTATCAGCCAGTTTTTCTTCAAGCGTCACGAGCTGTCCATCAATTTTAGCCAATGCCTTTTCTATTTCTTCTATCTCACGGCGAATAGGCGCGGTGAGTTTGCGTTGTTCAGCCGCCAATTTGCGCTGCGCATCTTTACTAAGCGTAGGCGTCGTCGCTTTACTTTTTGATGAATGATCAGGTGCTTTATTACTCACTTGACCATTATCTGTTTCACGTGAAACGAATTTCTTACTCTCTTTTTTACTTTTCTTCTTACTGGTATTTTTATCTGATGAGTTCTCTTGTTTACGCTTCTCTGCCAACCACTTACCGTAGTCGCTGATGTCGCCATCGAACTCCTCGATTTGACCATCATGTACCAAAAACAGCTCATCACAGACGTTGGCAATCAACTCACGATCATGCGAAACCAGTACCACTGCCCCCTCAAATCCTTGCAAGGCGATGGTCAGCGCTTGGCGCATTTGTAAATCTAAGTGGTTGGTCGGCTCATCGAGTACCAGAACGTTCGGACGTTGCCAAACAATCAATGCCAGGGTCAAACGCGCACGCTCGCCCCCAGAGAATAGCTCACTCGGCGTATCAATACGCTCACCGCGGAAGTCAAAACTGCCTAAAAACGAGCGTAACATCGCATCAGAGGTTTTACCGGCTAGACGACGCAACATCTCTATAGGCGTGGCCTTGGCATCCAAGATATCCATTTGATGCTGGTTAAAATAGCCTAATTTTAAGGTATCCGAAACACGATACGTCCCTGTTAATACGCCAAGCTCACCGACCAGCGCTTTAATCAGTGTTGATTTACCTGCGCCATTCATACCCAGCAAGCCAAGACGCGTATCCGGCGTCACTTGCACATTGGCATTATATAGAAGTGGCGTATCGCTATAGCCAATATCCGCTTTGGTCAGCTCAATCAGTGGTGAGCTCATATTTGCTGGCTCATAAAAGCGGAAAGAGAACGGGTTGTCCGCCATCATCGGTGACAGCTCAGCCATGCGCTCAAGCTGCTTGATACGGCTTTGTGCTTGCTTAGCCTTACTGGCTTTGGCACGGAAACGACGAATAAAGTCATCCAAATGTGCTTTAGTCGCTTCTTGTTTTTCAAACGCTTGCTGCTGCTGTGCCATACGCTCGTGACGGGTGCGAATAAACTGCTGATAATTACCAGTATAAAGGGTGATTTTTTGTTGCTCAACATGCAAGATATGACCGACGGTGGCATCCAAAAAGGCTTGGTCATGCGAGATGACGATAACCAGACCAGTATAGGCATTGATCCATGTTTCAAGCCACAAAATCGCATCCAAATCCAAATGGTTGGTCGGCTCATCGAGTAACATTAAGTCTGCACGGCTCATCAAGGTTTTGGCAAGGTTTAGACGCATGCGCCAACCACCCGAAAACCCTTCTACGGGTAATTCATGCTGGCTGGTATTAAAACCAAGACCTGCCATGATTTGTGCCGCTTTAGTGGGTGTACGATAGCCATCAATTTCATCAAACTGCTGATGCAATACCCCAATCTGCTCATCACTGACGCTACTCAAATCATTCAAAGAAGCATTAATCTCATACCACTGCTCATCACCGCTCAATACATAATCGATCGCAGACTGCGTCGTAGCACCAACTTCCTGAGCCATGTGTGCAACATGCCAGCTATCAGGAATACTGACTTCACCTCTATCAAGCGTGACCTCGGTATCTCCTCTGCCCATTCGCGTCAACAATAAGGCAAATAAGGTAGATTTGCCGGTGCCGTTGTTGCCCGTCAAGCCAACTTTGTGACCCGGATGTAGCTGGAAGCTTGCCCCTGCAAACAACTCTCGACCATCACGGCGAACACCAACGTCTTTAAATTCGATCATATAATCTCTTCAACTCAACAGTAATATAAAATATAAGGCAATAAAAAACACACATCTGGCATGTTAACTGGCGGCTATTATTTCAAACGCTTGCCCCATAGGCAAACGATTAAATAACTATTTCAAAACCAAGTGTTTATTCGCACAAAAAGTCTTTCTCTTAGCATGAGTTTATGGGGATAATAACCGCTAGTATCAATCAGCCACCTTCAGCCAGTAGCGTCACTCTTGACAAACGAATCAATACCCCCATTATGATATACTGCGATGAGATAAGTGCCCGTTATCAACCAAATCGTTGTAATGACACAGATATCATATTTATAATGCGCCATTAGTCATACCAATAGCAGCGCCATAATAACAGCACCCAATTGAATCAAACGCCGTGCGTATCTTTATTTGCAACTATTTCATTGCAAACCCTAACTGGACGACCGCATTTGATCCTAGCAACTGAGGTAGATATGAACGAATCAGCCAACCAATTTAATCCAAGCGCCAGCCAGCCAGTAGACCCAACTGTTTTAAGCTTAACCGATAGCGCTGCACAAAAGGTGCGACGTCTACGTGAAGAAGAAGGCGACAGCGCTCTGATGTTGCGTGTCTATGTGACGGGCGGCGGCTGCTCAGGTTTTTCTTACGGCTTTAACTTCGCCAATGAGCTGAATGAAGACGATGCCAATTTTGATAATGACGATGTAACCTTGGTCGTCGATTCACTAAGCTATCAGTATTTACAAGGCTCTACCGTTGACTATACTGAGGGATTAGAAGGCGCACGCTTTATCGTCACCAATCCAAATGCCACCACCACGTGTGGCTGTGGCTCATCCTTCTCTATTTAAGTTGGCGAGACGCATGACTTTTGATCAAGATACCTCCCTCGTTAGTCAACGCTATCATAAACAGCTTAACGTCGTACTTTTGAAGCATCTATCTCGTAGGTAGATGCTTCTTGTTTTATGCGTTTTTTAGAAAACAGTAATGCGCTGTGCATAAAATTTTTTATTGAAATACCTATTAAAATCAAGAGGAATGAGCGCCTGTAAAGCTTATCGTATTTGTAATTGTCCGTGGTTTTCAGGGCAGCTTTGAGCTAAACTGACGGCATTCTTAATCCAATATTTACCTTCATTATGGTCAAACGCCAGTCGTGTTTTGAGCCGCCATAATAAATAACAATAGATGACTATTATGAGTAATTTTGCGAGTAGCTTTGTGAATTTTGACATTCCTAATTGGTTTGATAGCAAGCATTTAACGGGCATGCTCCGCGGTATCGAAAAAGAAGGGCTGCGCGTAAGACCCGATGGCTACTTGGCTCAGACACCGCATCCAGCCAAACTTGGCTCAAAGCTCACCCATCCGTTTATCACAACTGATTATTCAGAAAGCCTACTTGAGCTAATTACTGACCCCAAAACCTCACCAAAAGAGACGCTAAACATGCTGCGTCAGTTGCACGTACTGGTCTATCAAGCCATGCCTGAAGGTGAACTGATGTGGCCGCTGTCTATGCCTTGTATGCTGTCATCGAATGACGAAGACATCCCACTGGCTGATTATGGCAGCTCTAATACGGGTAAGCTCAAGACGCTATACCGTAGCGGGCTTGGTATCCGCTATGGTCGCCGCATGCAAACGATTGCAGGTTTGCATTATAACTTGTCTTTTGGCGACGGGTTATTTGAAGTCTGGCAAGCTGAAACGCCCGCGGCGCAAGAACAAACGCTGGCAGAATTCAAAAACGAAAAGTACTTAGGGCTTATCCGTAACTTTAAGCGCTTGACCAGTTTGGTGCTGTATTTACTGGGTGCTAGTCCTAGCGTTTGTCCTTGTTTCTTAGCCGGTCGTGAGCATGATTTAGAGCTACTCAACGACTCAACCTATTATAAGCCTGGCGCGACCAGTCTACGTATGGGCAAGCTTGGCTATACCAATAGTGTGCAAGAACAGCTCGATATTCGTTATAACTATCTGCCAGAGTATGTCGATGGGCTGCGCCGTGCGATTCAGACACCGCACGAAAGCTTTGCAAAGCTTGGCTTAGATGATGCCGACGGCAATCCTATTCAAATCAATAATCATATTTTACAAATAGAAAATGAATACTATAGCCCTATCCGCCCAAAACAAATCGCGATGAGCGGTGAGACACCGACAGAAGCACTGGAGCGTCGCGGTATTGCTTATGTTGAGTTCCGTGCCATCGATCTAGACCCTTATAGCGATGTCGGTATTCGTCTGTCTAGCGCTTGTTTCTTAGAGGTCATGGCGCTGTACTGTCTGCTGAGCGACTCACCTGATCTATTACCTGAGGAAGAAGAGACCTTAGCCATCAATCTTGAGCGCGTGGTAAACGAAGGTCGCCGCGAAGGTTTACACATTATAAACAACGGCGAAGAGCAATTACTTGAGAGCTGGATGCTGGTGCATTTAGAACGTATGCAACCACTTGCCGCGCTACTTGATGCGCATTATGGCGGCAACGATTACCGTGCAGCAGTCGCGTTAATGCAAGGCAAAGCAGGGCACTCAGAATCGACCATTTCAGCACAAGTAAACTCTGATAGTCAGCGTTTAGGCAGCTTATGGCAGCTTGGCTTTACCTTGGCGCAGCAGCATCGTGAGTCTTTATTACAGCAGACGCTTAGTCCGAACACCCAAGCCAAATATGAAGTGTTGGCAGAAAAATCGATATTACAGCAAGCTGAGATTGAAAAAGCCGAAACTGAAGATTTTATGGAATTTTTACAGCAATATCGCTAAGTTTTGATTGCTGAGTTCTGAGTTCTGACCGCCACTTAACGTGTATAGATGACTATTTTATAAGAGTAACTGCCCGATGCTAAAGCTGACCACTTACCGCAATTTGCAAATATTTTTGGTGATAATAGCCGTGATAGGTATGAGTTTTGCGCTGTTTTTTTTACAGCGCTATATGGGATTTTCGCCTTGCCCACTGTGTATTTTTCAGCGTATTGGCCTCATAATCATGGGCAGTTTTGCTTTGATAGCGGCATTATTCAATCCTAAATCTAAGGCAGTTAGATTGGTATTATGGCTTGGTAGCTTAGCAGGTATCGGCTGGGCGACTGCCGTGGCTGGACGTCATGTTTGGCTACAACATCTACCTGCCGATCAAGTACCTTCTTGTGGTCCAGGGCTGGATTATTGGCTAGATACGCTACCGATTTTGCAAGTATTTAAAGAAGTTTTTGCAGGTTCTGGCGAATGTGCCTCTGTTGAGTGGACATTTATGGGTCTAAGTATTCCTGAACAATCTTTGATTCTATTTAGTCTGCTATTGGTTGTACACGTGTTGATATTATGGCGCATTTTACGACCTGTTGCCCCTAGCCGCCTTGCTTGATAGCGAATTAGCCCATACGTTGCTTTTTGCTATATCCTTCGTTTTTGCTAGATCCATTTTTCCAAACGAACAGGCGTATTTATTACTAAACGTCTGTTCTTTAATGAACCACTATTGAATATCTCCGATAATTTTCGTTCGTCATATCTATCAATGTTAAACCATTATTCTTAGCTCATGGCTAAACCTATCATAACAAAAAGGCCACAGAGATATCTTTAACCTTTGATATCTTGACACAGTTTATTTGCTTTTGATGGGTAAAATAGCGTTTCAAATATCCATCACTGTTGACTGATTGGCGATAGGCTACCGATAGCTTCTTCTTGCCGCCTAGCCTCAGATGGCACTTGTAGTCTCGTAGTCTTCTACTCTAATTTAAACATTTATACTTCCTATTATCTTTCCTTTTTGACAACGTATTGAGTTGTCGATAGTGTCGATAATCATTTGGAATGACTATTAAAAAACTGTTTTTTGGTGTGACCATGATATATTTTTTGCCTACTTGTTCTAACACACTAACTATCCTCAAACGCGGTGGTCGTTGTTTGCTAGCGCTGCCCCTCTGTGTGCTGCTCATCGGCTGTGATAGTACCTCGTCTAGCGGCGATAAAGCTATGACGACTAAGGTCGCCCCTATCGATCATGTAGAAGAGAACAGCGCACAAGCTAGCGCAGAGAACTTGTCAGAGACCAATCTATTAAATGCGGGTAGTGAGCTAGATAAAGTGTCAGAAGGACAATCGCTGATTGCAGCTGCCCAATCGAGTAACGGTGCATATCCCCATCAATCGCTGACACGCTCAGAGCCGCGTAATGGCACGTTACAAGCCACGTTAATGGGCGATTATGGTGGCATGGTACCCTGTAAATCTTGTGATAGCACCGATATTACATTGAATTTGTTCGCTGATGGTTCAGTGCTAAAAACCAGTATAGATAACAATCCGGAAATGCCGAATGCACCCCTGTTTGAACCTGGTGTCTATCGTCAAGACAATGATATGATTACGATTGTCTATGAAGACAAAAACATTGAAGCGTATCATATTCAAGACAATCATCTTGTCTTAATGGATGAACATAAAAAACCTAACAATGATTATACCCTGTCGCGTAAATAATAAAATAGCGGCATAAACATTTAGAGGCTCTAAATTTTAGGTGCTCTGAATATAGTGATGCTCAATGAGCAAAACCATCCTTTTAATAACGCCTACTTGTTGGGCGTTTTTTATTGGTCATCATGCGGTGTTTACTTTACAATAAGGGCTTGTTTTCGACGCTGCTATTTGGCGAACCTATACTGTTTTTGTGACAGAATATAGGGTCGAAGCAATATAAAGTAGAGATAAGGCAAGCGGGCGTCAATAGTACGTTTGGTACATGAAGCACGGTTAACGCCGTCACCATTTATGATATTTTAATTATAGCCAAGACTGATGATCATTAGGTTGAGCGTATCCTAGAATAAACCACGGTTAATATCGGTAACTTTTGGGACAATGCTCCATTTTTATTCTTTTAATTTAAGCTCGTACGGAACGTCTATGCATATTCATATTCTTGGTATTTGTGGTACTTTTATGGGCTCGCTGGCATTGCTAGCGCGCGAGCTTGGGCATACGGTCACGGGCTCAGATGCCAACGTTTATCCGCCGATGTCCACCCAACTGGAAAACGCGGGCGTGACCATTGAGCAAGGCTATCTGGTAGAGCATTTACAACCAGCACCAGATTTAGTCGTCGTTGGTAATGCCATGAAGCGCGGTATGGATGTCATCGAATATATGCTGGACACAGGTCTACGCTATACCTCAGGACCACAGTTTTTATCTGAGCAGGTATTACAATCGCGTCATGTGATAGCCGTTGCCGGTACTCACGGTAAAACCACGACGACGACTATGCTCGCTTGGATATTGCACTATGCGGGTATCGATACTGGGTTTTTAATCGGCGGTGTGCCACTGGTTGATACCACTGATGAGCATTTACAGCACGTCTTCGCTCACAGCAGTTATTTGGGTGCTGACAAAATTGATAATGACGATTCGGTAAATACTGGCTATTTCGTTATCGAAGCGGATGAATACGATTCTGCATTTTTTGATAAGCGTTCAAAGTTCGTTCATTACCGTCCGCGTACGGCTATTTTAAACAATCTAGAATTTGATCATGCGGATATTTTTGCGGATCTTGAAGCTATTCAGACCCAATTCCATCATATGGTGCGCATGATTCCAAGCACGGGCAAAATCATTATGCCCACAGCGACTGCCAGCTTAGAGGAGACGTTAGCGAAAGGGGTTTGGACACCCGTTTGGCGGACAGCAGTATTGAATTCAGCGGCACATAATACCTATGCAACAGATAATACCCATGCAAAAGATAAGCATGTAAAAGATAGTAGTGATTGGCAAGCTGAACTTATCAGCGAAGATGGTGGTCAATTTGCGGTTAGTTTTGCGGCTGATATTGCTGATGAAGAAGCCACGGGAGTCATCGATTGGTCGATGAGCGGCATGCATAATGTGAATAATGCCTTGGTTGCTGCCGCAGCGGCTTATAACATCGGCGTCAGTGTCAAAACTGCGTGCGCGGCGTTATCAGCATTCGCGGGCATTAAACGTCGGATGGAGCTGATTGGCGATGTCAATGATATCTTAGTCTTTGATGATTTTGCTCATCACCCTACGGCCATTACTACGACCTTAGATGGTGCCAAGAAGAAACTGGCGGACAGACGCATTTGGGCGATTATTGAACCACGTAGTAACACCATGAAAATGGGCATTCATCAAGACAGCTTGGCTGAGTCTGCTGCTCTCGCCGATCATACCTTATGGTATGAGCCGACAGGACTGGAGTGGGGTCTAAAAGAAGTCATTGAAAATGCCAATAGCGCAAATCCTAACATGGGCAACCAACAGGTGCTCTCTAGTATCGATGCTATCATCGAGCATATCGACACGCACGCAAAAGCGGGTGACGCCATTGTGATTATGTCGAATGGCGGTTTTGAAGGTATTCATCAACGCTTATTAACTGCGCTACGTAGTAAAGCCACTTAATAAAGCTACGCAACAAATAATCTAGCTGGTCTAGTTCTGGTGTCAAATAAGAGCGTTGCTTATTATAAATGAGCAACGTTTTTTTATGATCAACTTTTTCTGATTACTTGCGATTACTATAGAACGTATCAGTATTAGGGAGCGTCGATATCCAAAAATGCCTTAATATATAAATGGCGTTTTCGACTTCACTACCTTTGTAACCTTTCATTTACCTATTCTACCTGCATATTAGCAAATCTACGATTTTCCTCACATAGCTCATACACTGGTAACATTTCGCGCTTACCTTTACGTCTATACAGTGCTTACAATGAGCTTATCAAAATTGATTAACTATTATAAATGATAATAAATTAGGAGAATAATATGAGCTTTATTTGGATGATTATTGTAGGTCTGGTTGCAGGTTTATTGGCACGAGCTATCAAGCCAGGTAGCGACCCGATGGGCTGGATAATGACGATTGTATTGGGTATCGTCGGTGCTTTATTAGGTGGCTTCTTAGCTAGTCTTATCGGTATCAATGCTGATGGCGGATTTACTGGTTTGATATTCTCAGTAATAGGTGCGATCATCCTGTTATTTATCTACGAGATGATTATGAGCAAACGTGGCGTATAACTTTGCACTTTTGGTCAGATGTTTTAGCTGCCCCAAGTGACTTTAATGACTCAGAAGTGATTTGATTTACTAAACTCAATTTACTAAAAAGCAGCTCTACTTATGCAAGTCAGATTACATCTAATCTAGCTTATATAAATAAAAAAGCCTTGCGAATTGCAGGGCTTTTTTATGCCTATAATAAAAGCGACCTCCTTGATTTTTTACGATGATAAAAAGCAATAATTGTGCGAAAGTATTGATAAGCATTACTTTTGTCCCCATTTATCCTATAATATCAACCCTATTTTATCCCTATCATTGAGGTGAGCGTTATGGCTTTACTCCCTATTTTAAATTACCCAGACCCGCGCCTGCGTACTATTGCTACGCCTGTTAAGGAAGTGACTGCTGAAATCAAAACCTTAATCGCTGATATGATTGAGACGATGTATGAGGCACAAGGTATCGGTTTGGCGGCAAGCCAAGTGGATCGCCATATTCAGCTCATCGTCATGGATCTGTCTGAAGATAAAAATAGCCCTAGAGTTTTTATCAATCCAAAGGTGACACCCTTGGTAGAAGAGAAACAGCCCTATGAAGAAGGTTGTTTGTCCGTACCTGAAGTCTATGACAGTGTCGAGCGCCCAAACAAAGTGCGCATTGAAGCCTTAGATGAGAATGGTCAAAAAATCGATGAAGAAGTAGAAGGCTTACTCGCGGTATGTATCCAACATGAAATGGATCATTTAAATGGGGTCATATTCGTCGATTACCTATCACGTCTCAAGCAAACTCGTGCTCGCGATAAAGTGCGTAAAATCGTTAAAATACGCGAAAAACAAGGCGAACAAATGGCGGATAAACAGCCACAGCCCAGCCATTCTTAGTCCATTCATCCTCTAAGCTATTTTTACGTCATTTAATCAGCATGGACGCAAGGTTTCATTACCTGTGAGATGCGTGATGACACTAATGTGAGATGACAATGACGTGATGCGAGCATTTACTCTTTAACACCTACTGTCTTTATTAAAGGTTTCCTACCATGACCATGATCAAAATTGACCAATATTTTGACCCTGCCGGCTGGCAGAAATTCACTCAAGCTGCTGAAGGTCGCGAGACGCCATTTTTGGTCGTGGACCTTAGCCGTATCAAAACGAAATATCATGAAATGGTTGGGTTTTTTCCCAATGCTAAAATCCATTATGCAATGAAGGCCAGTCCTGCTGTTGAAGTGATTAACCTGCTTGCTGATCTTGGTTCGAACTTTGATTGTGCCTCCATCTATGAGCTTGATCGCGTATTAGACTGCGGCGTTGAACCATCGCGTATCTCTTATGGCAATACCATCAAAAAAGCGGAGCATGTCAAATATGCCTTTGAAAAAGGTATTGACTTATATGCGACCGACTCAGAAGCGGATCTAAAAAATATTGCCAAGCACGCTCCTGGTTCAAAAATCTTTGTACGTATCTTAGTACAAGGCTCTGAGACCGCTGAATGGCCATTGTCTCGTAAGTTTGGTTGTCATCCCAATATGGCGATTGAGCTGTTGATTCAAGCTCGTGATTTGGGTCTAGTGCCTTATGGCATCTCATTCCACGTCGGTAGTCAGCAAAAAGACGTTGCCGCTTGGGATGATGCGCTAGCCAAGGTCAAATACATGTTTGACTGGATGAAAAACGAAGAAGATATTAAGCTACAAATGATCAATTTGGGTGGCGGTTTTCCAGCCAACTATATCAGTGAAGTGAACCCTATAAAAGTCTACGCTGAAGAGATCACTCGTTATTTGACAGACGACTATAGTGAAGAAGACATGCCTGAGATTATCCTTGAGCCAGGTCGCTCATTGGTTGGTGGATCGGGCGTATTGGTCAGTGATGTGGTGCTTATCTCGCGTAAGTCGCACACCGATTTAACGCGTTGGGTCTATACCGATGTGGGCTTATTCCAAGGCTTAATCGAGACGTTGGGTGAAGCCATCAAGTATCCGGTTTATACGCCTAAGATGGAAACATCAACCAGCAAAGGCACTGTAGTACTGGCAGGTCCTACTTGTGATTCAACCGATATCATGTATGAAGAAGCGGGCTATCAATTGCCAGAAGAGCTGGAGATTGGTGATAAAATCTTTTGGTTGACCACGGGTGCTTATACTAACTCGTATTCATCTATTGAGTTCAATGGTTTTCCACCGTTAGAAGTGATCTACGTTGACTAATCTGTAATAGATTATTATCGATAAAAAGCGCGCTCATGACGGGCGCGTTTTCCATTGACAGTAGGTCTCTTGTAAAAGTACCCTTTTATTGAGTCCAGTAACGGAGCGTCTATAACTTACCATGTCCCTGACAAAAGGCATTATTATCGAAAAATTTTATGCCAATAGAATCTACAACCTCCTGATAGCTATTTACGATATTAAATGTAGGTAAAGCTTTCTCTAAGACCTCTTTTGAAGGTGAGAATAAGTATCCATGAGATACTGCTTCTAACATACTAAAATCATTAAACGCATCGCCTATTGCCATACTATTTCCCAATGATAAAGGATATTTTCCTATAATCTCATGTTTACCATGCTGGCGACTGTATAGCACTTTATTAATATAACCTGCACTATCGACCTGTAAACGATGACAATATACAGTGTCCATTGGAACTTCGAGTTGCTGCAAGAATCCTTCAAGTAATTCACGGAAGCAGTCTGACACGATCTTAATCTCAAAACCTTTCATCTTCAATGCATGCAGAAACTCTTTTGCTCCTTCAATTGGATTGAGTTGCCCGATAATACTTTGTATTTTTGGCAGAGTAATCTTATACTTTTCTAGAACAGCTATGCGATATAGCATCAGTTTTTGATAATCCTCTACTTCCCTTGTTGTTATGCTTAGCTCAGATATATTTAGGCGCTTAGCTAAAAACTTCCATATCTCTGGGACTAAAACACCTTCCACATCAATAAAGGCTACTTTATTCATTTTGACTCTCCTTAGTTTAAGTTTGTAAAGAGCAAAAATACACCTAACAAACCTAATATGAAACCAATCACTCGATTGATCGCTACTTGTTTATTTAACATTTTTTCTCTTAGAGTACGCTGAGAGAACAATAAAGCCACTAGAGCAAACCATATGAAATGAGCTACAGACATGAACAGCCCGTAACCGATTAAAATAGATTTTGGGGTGATAGCGCTAACTATTTGCGTATAGGTGCTAATAACAAACAAGGTAGTCTTAGGATTCAGGGCATTCGTAAAGAAACCATATCGTAACGATTGTGCAGAACTGATGCAGGTAGAAGAACCCACGTCCTTTACAGGTTTTTGTCTAAATGTTTTATAGCCAATATAAATGAGATAAAACGCACCAAGATATTTTATGATAGTCAAAAAATTGGGCGCAAACTCCATGACAATGGCAACGGCTAACAAGGTATAAGCGACATGGACTAATACTCCTAACGCTATACCAATAGAAGTTAATACACCAATAGAGCGCCCATATAAGTAGCTATTCTTGGTCACGATAGCGAAATCAGCGCCTGGACTGATGACAGCAAGAATAGTAATCATAATAACGGCTAAAAATTCCGTCATTTGTCTATCTCTTTAAAAGTAACAACTAGTACATCTCTTAAAACTACTTTGTTATTCCTATAATCTTGTAGCTTTTGGAATAATTTACTATCAATAAAAACATATCCTACATCTTCTAAGATGGATACAAACTTATCAATATTATTAAATTTATTTAGCTCTATACTTCTATTAGCTATATTTCCTGTGTTTTTCACACTTACCTCATGTAGTTATTCAATTTAGTTGTATCTTCCTATATTTTTCAGTAAACTAAAATTGAGTTATTTACATGATAGTTTATGAGTTTTTGGCATGATAGAAAAGATATCCTTAAATTCGCTAAAGTTTTTTTATTACGTTGCACAGCATGGTAGCGTGACGTTAGCATCTCAAAAATTATTTGTGACACAGAGCGCAGTAAGCAAACAGATTAAAAATCTAGAAGATGCTTTAGGTCTTATTTTATTTGATAGAGTGAACAAGAAGCTCATACTTACATCCAATGGCAGCTTACTTTTCGCCTGTTGCCAGCAAGTTTTTGCAAGATTAGACGATTGTCTTGTAGATTTAAAAAATCAGCAATATGAAAAGAAACAATTGGTACTATCCTGCGAACCTACTATTTCTATGAAATGGTTGATACCGCGTTTGGCTGAATTTAACTCACTAAACTATGGCTTTGAAATTGTGTTACTGACGGGCGGTGGAATCGTAGACTTTCAAGGGAAATCTATCGATATTGCCTTGCGCAGAAATGATTTTGAATGGGACAAGAATATATTTCATGAAAAAATTATTGAAGAATACATAGTTGCTGTTCGCAACACTAGAACGGATCAGACCAATACACTTTTACTTACTTCTTCTCGACCACATTTATGGCAACACATAAATAAGTCTAAGTTGGTGAGTAGTGACATTTTATCGTACGAACACATGGTGTTAGAACATTTCTATTTGTGTATTGAGGGATGTTTAGCTGGTTTAGGAACAGCTATTGTTTCAATATTTATGGTGGAAAAAGAAATCTCACATGAATTTTTAGAATTGGTACATCCTCCCGTAGCGGACAGTTCTTCTTATCATTTATTGTCCTACTACCCTTTTTACGAAGATGAAAGGAAGGTTATATTTAAAAACTGGTTGAAAATAAAGATGACACGCAGTAAAGAACAATTTATGAAAAATTTGCAAGATAAGTTGTAAAGTATGTCGGCTATCTGCCCTCTAAAAACAAGGCTAACATTCTCTAGTTATGGTCACATAGACGAGTACATCAGAGATGAGTAATAAAAAACGCGCCCATCATGAGCGCGTTTTTTATGACCATTAGTTTTGTTCAGATATTCAACGCTATCTAGTCATTCAAACCCAACACATCCTGCATATTATATTGCCCAACTTCTTGTTTGATAACCCAAGTCGCGGCACGTACAGCACCCGCGGCAAACGTCATACGCGCGCGGGCACGATGGGTAATTTCAACCATCTCACCATCGGCAATAAACATCACGGTATGATCGCCAATGATTTCACCTCCGCGAATGGCATGAATACCAATAGTACCTGCTTTGCGTTCGCCCGTTTGTCCTTCGCGGCCATAAACAGCGACATCTTTTAGGTTCTGTCCACGAGCTTCTGCAACGGCTTCTGCCATCATATATGCTGTGCCTGATGGCGCATCGATTTTATGCTTATGGTGGGCCTCGATAACTTCTACATCGGCATCCTCACCAAATGCCTTCGCTGCCATGTTGAGCAATTTCAATGACAGATTAACACCTGTTGAATAGTTACCAGCGTAGACAATCGCAATTTTCTCGCTGGCTTTTGCCAACACTTGCTCTTGCTGCTCATTGAACCCTGTCGTCCCAATAACCATCGCGACATTGTTTGCCGCGCAAATCTGCATATTTTGTTCAGTGGCATCAGGCAAGCTAAAGTCAATCAGTACATCGATGTCATTAATGACAACTTTTAAATCATCGACAATCTGCACCTCTAAGCGACCGATAGCGGCGACTTCGCCAGCATCGGCGCCGACAAGGCTTGATCCTTGACGTTCTATCGCGGCGCTTAATGTCGTTTGCGAGTTGTCTTGTACTGCCTCTATTAGCATACGCCCCATACGACCACCAGCACCAATAACCCCGACTTTGATGGCTTGTTTATTTGTATTTTCTTGCGCTGTTATCTGTTGGCTCATATTTTTATCCTAAAAGCTCTATATTAATAAGAAAGGTTTTAAATGTTATGATGCTAAGTTTAGCAAATATCACTACCTGAATGGTTTTTTATAGCGTCAATAAAAACCCCCAGTGTTTCACATGAAACACTGGGGGTTTTGTATCTAGTCATTTAACCAAACGAGTGATTGAAACAACTCAGTTAATCAAATAAGTCGCCAATCTTTTTAAAGAATGACTTCTTATGTGGCGACTGCTGATGCTTGCTATCACCGTCGAGCGTATCTTGGAACTGGCGCAACAGGTCTTTTTGCTCGCGAGTCAGATTCACTGGGGTTTCGATAACCACACGGCAAATCAAGTCACCTTTCATCGTGGTGCGTACTGGCGTCACGCCTTTGCCACGCACACGTAGCAACTTACCACTTTGCGTGCCTTCTGCAACCTTGATTTTCACTTTACCATCTAGAGTTGGTATTTCGACCTCTTTACCCAGTGCTGCATCGGTGATGCTAACGGGTACGTCCATATATAGATCCGCCCCTTGACGGGTAAAGACATTATGCGGTTTTACGCGTACTTCAACGTATAAGTCGCCGTTTTGGACGCCCGCGCCGCCCGCTTCACCTTCGCCTGCTAGACGGACGCGATCACCATCATCGACACCCGCTGGGATAGACACTTCTAGCGTACGTGATTTGTCTTTAACGCCATTACCGTGACAGTCAGAGCACGGATTTTTGATTTGTTTACCAGTGCCGCCACAATGTGGGCAAGCCTGCTGCACGGCAAAAAATCCTTGCTGCATACGCACTTGACCTTGTCCATGACAGGTCTGACAAGTCACGATATCAGAGGCATTTTTTGCCCCTTTGCCATCGCACGTGTCGCAAGGCGCAGGCGCAGTGAAACTGATTTCTTTTTTACAGCCACGTACCGCTTCTTCTAGCGTCAGCTCAATGACGTAACGTAAATCAGAACCACGGCGCGAACGTCCACCGCCGCCACCACGCTGCTGACCGAAGATATCGCCAAAGTTGCCGAAGATATCACCGAAGATATCTTGGAAATTACCGCCACCACCTGCACCGCCAAAGCCGCCGCCGCCCATACCATTTTCGAAGGCTGAATGACCCATGCGATCGTAAGCAGAGCGCTTCTCTTCGCTGCTTAGTACTTCGTAAGCCATGGATGCTTCTTTGAATTTATCCTCAGCATCTGGATCATCAGAGTTACGGTCAGGGTGATATTTCATAGCCAGCTTGCGGTAAGCTCGCTTAATTTCTTTGCTTTCAGCGGTCTTGCTCACACCTAATACTTCATAAAAATCGCGCTTACTCATGGGCTCTCCTATCGTCTTTACAGTCCACCGGACAGTCGATTCAGTAGTTCTAGTCAACCACCACCTTAATACGACTCACTATGACACTCAAAGGTTTCACATGAAACATCATAAATAGTGAGAGAAAAGAGGTGATACTGCTATGAATCTTACAAGCGAATACGGCGGGATGCTGCTTAGCCAAATCAATTATTAAAAGTTTGCGCTATTTATGGAGATGCTATGGTGATTTATCAAGCGCTTAGGCAGGGAAAGTATCCACTATAGTGCGCTTGGCCATACAAAAAGGTTTTATTAAGGAATGAACAAAGGTTTTCATACCTTAAAAAGACCCAGCCATGCTAATATTTATCGCTATATTTCTGGGGTTTTATATTTATACTCACCAGTATTAAATTTGCCCATCATTACGTTTTTATTTTGCGATAAGGGTTTGATTTTTATGAAGAAGCTGATTATTTTATTAATCGTCATTGCCGTCGCTGTCTATGCAGGCTCGCCCTATTACAGCGCTTATCAGCTTAAAAATGCCTACGATGCCAAAGACGGCGCGACCATCGCCGCAGCGATCGACTATGAGCAAGTGCGACCTAGTATCCAAAACCAACTCACCAGTCAGTTTACGGCGACTATGGCCAATTATCCATTGGTCGCTGAGCTGGGCGGCGAAGCATTAACCCAAGCCGCCAATAGCTTTATCACGCAGGCGGTAGATGGTGCTATAACACCGCAAAATATCGAAAAAGTCATCAATACCCAAGGTCAGGCCAATACCGCAACCAAAGAGCTGGCCGCCGCATGGGCAATCGCTAGTAATCAAGTCGATCTCAAAAATTTGATTCAAAATCTTATCATCCAGCGCGGTGATGTGGATGCAGTGGTCAAAAGCCAAATGCAGCAAATCATGGAGAAACAAGCCGCTGAACTGGAGCAACAGGTAGCGCAAGGGTCTGACAGTGACAAGCCCAAATTAAGCTATTGCGGTATTAATTGCTTCACTATTAGCGGTCAGGTAAAAGGTTATCCGCTCACCATCGAGATGCAGCGTAACGGCTTAATTGATTGGAAAATCGTTGATATCGTGTTGCCACAATAGACTTGATATCCTTAACGGTTATAGGTAATAAAAAACCGCCACATAGATTACTTATGTGGCGGTTTTTTATTAATATTAAGGAATGTCATCTCTTAATACATTTTTTATTCATAACTTTATTAAACATCTATGCGAGATTAAACATCTGTGTGAGCTACTGCACACCCAAAAATTCTAAAAACTCAGGACTCTCAAAGCTCGCTTGAAACAGCACGCCATCTTCACGGTAGATAGCAGGCGTTGCCATCACCGCAAGCCCTGCTGCTTTTTCACGATTGGGCGTCACATGATCGGCTGTACAACTTGCTGGTGCTGGTGTCATCTCACCCTGCAACATTGCTTTATCAAAAGCTTTACGGCGGCTGTCCTCATCACTTTGACACCAAATGCCACGCATTTGCTCAGGGGACTGCTCGTATATCGGATAACCAATGGTTTTGACCGTCACACCTTTGGCATTAAGCATCGGTAGCTGTTGATGCAAGCGGCGGCAATAAGGACAATTGACATCATTTGCCACATAAATAACCGCTCTCTCAGGGCCTGTCGCTGGATAATTAATCAGCTGGCTTTCATCTAAAGTCGCAAACACAGACTGATTTTTACGCTTTTCAAACTGCTCATCGAGTCCGATGAATTGACCGTTTTCGATGACAGATATCTCGCCATCAGTAATATATTGTGCATCATCCGATAGTAAAAAAGGCACGCCTTCCAATGTCGCACCCCAAATCACACCTGGCACTGCGGTATAAAAGAACGGCGTTTTGGCACTCATATTTTTCAGCGCATCCATATTTGCCAATATATCAGCTTTGACACTCGCACTGACAGGTTTGCCTGCCTGCGCACTGGTGCTACGCGCTGGCGTCTTGGTGACCACACGCTTGCTTGGATTCTTTTGTAGCTCGCCTTGAATGACATATTTGCCATCTTCAGTGATATGCAAAGGCAACTGCCCCGCCAAATTGACTTGATACATATTGGGCAAGTTGGACGGCACAATAGAGCTGATTTGTGTTTTGATCCCTGCCTGAGTGAGCAATTGGCGCAAGCGACTGTCAACAGACTTACTAACGGTGCCAGCGGCTTTTGTATTTTGAGTACTCTGGCTCGTTTTTTGATTAGTAGCCATAGTATCACTAGACTGGGCACAAGCGGTGGTTGCCAATAACATGGCGCCAATTAAACTGGCAGATTTTAATAGAGATGATTTCACAGAGACAGTCCTATCTGGTTTTAACAAAAACAGCTTTTAATAACAGCGCGTTTCAGTAACAACGATTTTTAACAACCTTTAATTTTAACAACACTCAATCTTAAGAATAGCCGCTTCTAATAATGCTCGTTTCTAACAATAGCTACTTTTAATAAAGATAACGATATTATGTAAAAAAATAGATTAAAAAAAGATAGGCAGACTTTAGCACAAGGAATACTTTTGCAAAGGTTTAACGGCTCAATTTTGCAAAACTGCTACTGAGCTTTAAGAGATAGGCAACACAGTGTGCACGCGAGACATAACAGGGTAAAACCGATAGTTAAAAACCATGGTCAAACACTACGGTCAAAAAAAGCAGCACACGTGAAGTGGCTGCTGATTGTAAAGAAGTGCTTGCGAGTTCATTTCAAGATGAAAAACTTAGAACTTAGCGACTTCTTCAGGTGTTAAAAAGCGACTGTCGCCTTTCTCTAACCCTTCCAAAGTAATATGACCGACACTAGCGCGATGCAGCTCAACCACTCTATTACCAAAGTAACCCATCATCCGTTTTACCTGATGATATTTACCTTGCTCAAGGGTCAAACGTGCATGGGTCTCGTCAATGAATTCTAGAACCGCAGGTTTTGTTTCTTCGTGGTCGCCTTCTAAAAGGATGCCTTCAGCGACTTCTTTGACGGCATTGGCTTGCGCCGCTTCATCCATCGCATCTGCTAAAGTCAGCTCATAAATTTTGGCATGTTCATGCTTAGGGCTGGTGACACGGTGCAACCATTTACCATCATCACTCATCAATAATGCGCCGGTCGTATCAACATCGAGACGCCCTGCAATGCGCAAGCTACCAAGCTCTGGCACTGCAATCAGTTCAGTGACAATTGGATGCTCTTTTACTTTCAGCGTACATTCAAAGCCTTCAGGCTTATGTAATAGAATATAACGACTGCCCGCAGCGACCGATAATGGCTCGCCTGCCCAAATCACATCATCATTGACGACATCGACATGGACACCGGGGTCTTTAATGACTTGATCATTTACCGTCACTTCACCAGCGTGCAGAATTTTTTTAGATTCTTTACGCGATAGCTCAGTGGCTTTACTCAAAAATTTATCTAGACGCATATATTGCCTACCATTCGTTTGATGATACCTACTTTACCGTAGCAGCTAACGATACCAGCACTCACACTGAGCTTGTTCGCTATCTTCATGGGTCAGAAGTGGTACTATAATAAAAAATTAAATGAACACTGCACCCAATATGGACGACAGTGAAAGTTAGACAAGTTTACCATATCCAACCTAGACCTGATGAAATATGAGCTATCAAACGCTAAAACGCGCTGTCACTGCGCGCTTAGAAATTAAAAAATCCGAGTTTATTGCTTATGCTTATCCTGTAACCTCGCGTGAGCAGGCGATGTTTCACGTGGAACAACTACGTGAGCAATATGCCGATGCGCGCCACCACTGCTGGGCGTATATCATTGGCGATCCCGATAACACCACCAGTGCTGGTTTTGATGATGATGGCGAGCCAAATGGTACGGCAGGTCGCCCGATATTAAACGTACTTCAACACAAATCTATCGGCAATGTCATTATTATCGTCGTACGTTATTTTGGTGGTATTAAACTGGGCGCAGGCGGTCTAACCCGTGCTTATGCAGGCGCAGCGCAAGCAGTCGTCGATGAGATGGATTTAAGCCCTTATGTGCCAATGGTACAAGTGCAAATATTGGCAGAGTTTGCGACCGAAGCTCAATGCCGCTATGTGGTCGACAGTTTAAATGGCAGTATCGATGATGTTGCTTATAGTAAACAAGTGACATTGACTGTTACGATTGCTGAAGCAGATATCGACCATTTAAAAGAACGTCTGGCGATGGATGGACGGGTATTAAATGCGTCGGGAAAATTGAATGAGTAACCATGCGTTCACTGAGCATTCACTAAATCTTATTGGTTTTGATAACTGCCATGGGTATGATAAGGCACTGATTGTTAAAGATGATTTTAACGCCCATTAAATAAGATACCTTTATGCCAACATCAAATTCGCCAACTTCAAAACCGAGCCAACCCTTCTCTCCAGCGCCTTTTAAACCGCCCTTTTGGCTGACCAATTCGCACCTGCAAAGTATCCTTCCTAAGTTTTTTGCCCCTAAAGCGCCCACTTATCGCCGTGTGGTCGAAAAAGACTCGTTGGATGAAAGTGATATTGCTTATGACTTTTATGATGCGCATTCTATCGAAACCGTAGAAAATGGCGGACGTGAGCAAACGCCATTAATCGTGCTATTCCACGGTATGGAAGGCAGCAGCGACAGCCATTATGCACGTGCTTTGGCGCATCAGATGCACGCTCAGGGCTGGCACTTTGTGGTGGCGCACTTCCGCAGTTGTGGCGGCATTCCTGCTAATGGTCGGGTTTTTTATAATGCGGGTGATACCGATGAGGTGCATCACGCGCTGCAAAACCTAAGTCAACAGTACGCCAATATTTATGCAGTTGGGGTGTCACTGGGTGGTAACGCGTTGGCAAAGTACATGGGCGAATATGGTGATAAAGCAATCTGCCAAGGCGCGGCTGTTATCTCCGCTCCCGTCGATATGTCATCGGCGGCGCTTAGTATGCACAGCTTTTTGAGCCATCGAATTTACACCCCTTATTTGCTCAACCCAATTATCAAAAAAGCCTTAGCCAATGACATCAGCAAAGAGGAGATCGACTCGATCAAAGCGGTCAATCGCATCAGTGACTTTGACGATATCTTTACCGCGCCGCGTCATGGCTACCGCTCTAATAACCACTACTATCAAGCCTCATCAGCCCTGCCTTATTTAATAAAAGTAACGAAACCATTGTTACTTATTAGTGCCAAAGACGACCCCTTCCTTGGTTTTACCGCCATGCCAAACGATGTGTCTGACAGTGTCACTATTTTAGACACTGAGCATGGCGGGCATGTGGGTTTTATTCGTTATCGCTCCGACAAAGACAAGTCACCTCATCTTTATAAAAAATCAAGATTTGATATCAACTGGATACCTGAAACTGTCAGCGCTTATTTTAATCATATCGGTGTAGCATCTAATAAGCCCTAAAATAAGAATACTCACCTTACCTTTTACTCTTTTGAGATTGCACTATGTATCCATTTATCCGTTATGCCAGCACCATCGCCCACGCCGCGCTACAAGTCAAAAAAGGCAATACCTTAACGTTTAAAGATACGAGTGAGATTAGCTTTCGCTGTCGTCTGACAGATATCGACAACTTCTTAGAGATGAATAATGGTCGCGTACTTACCCTTTTTGATATGGGTCGTACTGACTTCGCGGTGCGTAGCGGGCTTGGTCGTCAACTGCTCAAGCAGCGTTGGGGTTTGGTCGTCGCTGGCAGCACTATCCAATATCGCAAACGCATTCGCGCTTTTGATAAGGTCACTATGAAAACGCATATCGTCGGCTTCGATGAGCGCTGGATATATATCGAGCAGTCGATGTGGGTAAAGGGCAAACCTTGCTCCTCTGCTCTACTGCGTACGGGCGTGACTGAAAAAGGTAAGGTGATAGAAACAGCACGTGTACTAGCCTCATTGGGGCAAGCAGATTGGCAGTTGCCACCGAGTGGCTATGTGGCAGAATGGATCGTCAGTGATGCTGATCGTCCGTGGCCACCGCAAAGTTAGCATTTATTTTTTAACTTTATTCATAAGTCACAAACACCTATTCACAATCAGTTAACCTTATAACTACTATTTCCTAACAATACATTATATAAATATATATATTAAATGTTAGTATAGTAGTGAGCATCATACTCAGCTCAACTAAATACTATCTAATTAAAACAGTCTTATAAGGAGAATAATATGGCTAACACGACGGATTATGTCGGTACGTTATTTGATAATAGTGGATCAAATCCAAGCAAAATCACCTTAGCATTTACGATGGCAGGTGTCGCACTTAAAAAAGGTCATTCTGCCTCAGTGATATTAATGGTGGACGCGGTACATTTGGCATTACCGAATGCATTAGATAAGGTCAATATTGGCGCACCATTTGAACCTGCGGGCGAATTGCTAGAAGCCTTTATCGAAAAAGGCGGTCAAGTACTGGTTTGCGGTGCGTGTATGAAGCACAATGGCGTGGAAGAATCCGCAATTGATAAGCGCTTTGAAGTGATCAGTGGTGATGATGTGGTTGAGCTACTGATGAATGCGAAAGGGTCTTTGCAGTTGAATTAAATATCTATTTTAATTAGCTTTATATATAAGGTCATAATTTAGTCTTAGAACCAGATTATGACCTTTGCCTCATCTAAGCGTACTTAACACGAAACTCTTCGACCTTTTGCAATATCTCATCTACTATACCTTGTAGTTCTGGGCCCATTCGTAAATACTCTTGATGACGTTCGTCTTGGAATAATGAGACTGTAGCGTAGTAAACAGGTTTGAATTGTTCCTGTAGATGTGGAAAATTTTTCATAAGTCCGTAAGCAACTTCCAATTGGTTTTTTTTAAGAAGCAAAATGAGAAGTTTTTCTAAGAAAATTGAATCTAGAGGATTATACTCTATATTTAAGTTTGTTCTTTTTAAAATATTGATGTTTTTATCAAATCCTTTAAAATCATCAAACCATAGCTTCATATAAGTTGCAAATATAAACAGCCCTACACTTTCTTTATTTAACTCTTCTATTTTTACTTTCTCAGTAATAAATCCACCTAACTCGTTAAAACTTCGATAGTTTGAGTTCATAATTTTTAGGAGTAAAGCAACGTAGCTTGTGCCAGTTTCCATGGATTTATTCCATACCTTATCCATAATTATTTCTTTTAGCTCTTTATTATCACTGTGCCTAAAAATCATTTCTAAACACTTCAAGTAATCAGCTATACCAACATTCAACTCTAACAAACTTTCTAATGATATTTTTGTAGTGGTATAATCATCTTCATCTAATTTATTTAATAACTCTATTAAATTTTTAGAAAAAATTTCTTTATATTTATTTTCTATTAAGTTGTTATAGTAGGGTTTTAATACTATATTCACACTTTCTTTAAAGCTTTCATCTATGAATTTACTAGCCAATAGAGCATTGACGTATATTTCTTTAGGCTTCGCTAACGTATACCCTTCTTCCTCATCTATATCCATATAAGGTACTGCCAAATCAATTAACTTCAAATTAAGCTCATCTCTACTATACCAACTCTCTAAAAACCTCGTAAGCCATAAAACACGGCGCTTATCTGACTGATTACCATAGCGCATCAAATACCAAATATTAAAAAAGCGTTCTTTAATAATATAAAGATGATTCTTGGTACTCGTCTCAATTTTATCCACTATCCATTGCTGTTGTAGCTTCACTAATTGCGCAGATACGGTTTTGCTTGGGAGACGTGTTTGCTCCGCGATCTCTTTGGTACTCACCGCATCCCAGTTCATCGCTATGGTATGGACAATCGCTTTTTGCTGACGTGACAAGTCATCCATTCGATGTTTATATAAAGGTGTGGTCTTATCAATGGTTTCTTCTAAATAGGCGTAACTACTCTCTTTTGCCCCTTCCATGATAATTTGAAATAGCAAAACAATAGTACGTGGCACACCATCCGTTAAGCGTCTGACCGCTTCTATACGTTCAGGGTGCTCAGTAATGATTTCTTCAATCGTTTTCACTGCTTCTTCACCAGTTTGTTTTGCCAGAGAGCGTAGCAGCTCGTGCATTTCTGCTTCATTGATTGGTTTCAAATTAACCAATTTAAAAAACTGATAAAAGGGTGCTGCACCATCAAAATGCGCTTCAAGCAATTGACTAGAACCACCAATGAGACGAATTTGTGGATGTAAACTCAGCACTTCACGAAGCTGTGCATGTTCAATATCGTCAAAGTCTTTGAATAACTCTCCTAAGTTATCAACGAAGACGATTATTTTTTGCTTATTTTTATCTAAATGGCTTTGTATCAAGTCCCAAGCAATTTCGGCACTATCATCTAAACTTGAAACTTGCTCAAATAGTTCCGTGTATATATCAGCACTTTGCTCTGCAAGCTTTTCAGCAATACGTAACCAAAAAGTGAATAGTGACAAGATGCCATACTCTTCTTCATTGAGTAGAATAGGAATTAACCAGTTATTTAACTCTTCATCTTCACCCACTTCATTTGCTAGGCGTGATAAAAGTGTTGTCTTGCCAGCACCGCGCACACCTTGAATTAGATAATGTGTCTCGGGCTTCGCCATTGACCCTTTTTGAATATCTTTCCAAATTCGCTGATACTCTTTTTTACGTATGCTAAAACCTGCTTTTAACAGCTGGGCATCTATATTTTGCGTGTTATAAAGCAAAACTGAATGGCTTTTTATATTATTATTTTCCATAACGAATCCACCAGCGTTTGAGTAAAGGTGATGTGAATTGGTAAGTATTGTCTTCTGAGTGGTAGAGGTAGCCTTCATGTTTAAGGCAGGTTAAGACATAACTGGCATTGATATGATCTTTATAGTCCTCATGTTGGCTCAAGTTAAAAATTTCGCTATAAGGCAATGCTCCACTATGTCCAGAAACGAGGGTCAATGTTGACTCGGCAAATATCCTTTCTTGCTTTTCTAATCGATTTAAGCGTTCACGCCAATGAGAAAACTTCGTTTTGGTTTCTTGTTCAAACAGCTGGTCAATACAACTTACAACATCTTGTTCTTCTAACAACTTGTCATCTTCATAGTTATCAAGTATTTCTTCACATACCAATGCGAGATAGTACGGCATATTCCACCCTACTTGCTCAATGATAAGACTTTTCAAGTTATCACTTAAGACTCGGTCAGATGATTTATTAAAATAGAAGTCTATGAAATTTTTAGCTTCTAAAGCTGATAATGGATTGATCGTTGTATGGACAAAGACATTAATCAAATTGCTTAGATTGAGCTTTTTGGCAACGGTATCTAGCCCAATAGACCCTGTGAAAATAAAACGTACTTTTTTATTAAAATCGATATCTTGGCATATCTCTCTAATACCTGATAAAAACTTGATAGCAGCCATTTCACCATGCTGTTTGTGTATATTGATAAGCACATCAGGAAACTCATCAATAGCAATTATCAAAGTTATCTCTGTATCGCTCAAACTATCCATTAAAATTTGTCGAATGATGTCTGTATTGATGACACAAGATTCATCAGTATTCTTCTTGTCGGCTGCCACCTTTACACCAAAGGCTTCTACCGAAAAATCAATATCAAGTTTACTGAACCAGCCTTTCACCTTTGTAGAGACACTAGCAGTATTGGTAACGAACTCTGACTGCGTAATAGATTTCAATAGCTTTCTATAAAATTCTTGCTCATCTGTACAGTCTTGGACGTAGCTATAAATGAGAGCGTAACCTTTTTTAGGATTATCCTTTAGATGGTGTATTAATGAAGACTTACCCACTCGTCTTGGAGCAAGCAGCAACAAATGATCGCCCTGAGCAAGCTTGCGCCATATTACTCTTTCATCTTTTGGACGTGGAAAGTAGTTGCTGCCATAGACTACGTTACCTACACTCATCTTCGCTCCTTATTATGACTACATTATTATAGTTATAATACTTAGCTACAGAATCATAGTCAAATATTTTAACTACGAAATTGTAGTCAAAATCCATCCCCATATTCAGCAACTAAATAAACACTATCCAACATACTCATTGCGTACCTCTGTTAAAGTAAGTGAGATAAAAACCTAACAAAATAAAAAGGAAGCCCGTCATGACCTTACTGAATACCCTTAATTTGACCTACCCTATCGTGCAAGCGCCGATGGCAGGCGCAACCACCCCTGAGCTGGCAGCGACGGTGAGTAACTTTGGTGGACTGGGTTCATTGGGATCGGGCATGACGCCGCCAGAGGTTTTGCATAGCCATATTGACACCATTAAATCGCTCACTGATCGCCCTTTTATGATCAATCTGATGGTGTTGTCTGAGCATGAGTCGAGCACCTTTGATACCGAAATCCCTGCTTGGCTAAGTCATTACTATCAAGAAAACAATATCGAGTTTGCGCTGCCTGAACGCCCTGCGCTAAGCTTTGCAGATCAGCTACAAGTGCTCTATGACAATCCCGTTCCTGTCGCCAGTTTTACCTTTGGCATTATCAGTGCCGAGCAAGTTCAGCATCTGCAAGGTCTAGGCACGCGTATCATCGGGACGGCAAATCATCCATTAGAAGCGAAAGAATGGAGCGATATTGGTGCTGATGCGGTATGTGTACAAGGAGTCGAAGCTGGTGGACATCGCGGTGGCTGGCTCGCGCAAAGTGAAAACGATCCATTGGGATTATTGACGCTGATTAGTCAAACGCGCGCGTGTACCGATATTCCGTTAATTGCAGCAGGTGGCATCATGACTGGGCAAGATATCAAAGCGGTACAAACGGCTGGCGCTGAGCTGGCGCAAATCGGAACGGCGTTTTTGACCACAGATAAATGCGGCATTAATGACATTTATAAGCAAGCACTACTTGATGCCAGTGAAGATAAGCGCAGCACTGAGACACGCTTAACGAGACTGTTTTCAGGTAAGCAGGCTCGTGGTTTATTAAATGATTATTTGCGTGATTTTGCTCGCTTTGAAAGTGCGCATGAGCTACCGCCCTATCCACAATTAAATGCGATGACCAAATTTTTGCGTGGTCATGCGACCAATAATCTTGACCCAGAGTATCAGTCTTTATGGGCAGGACAAGGCGTCGCTTTGGTCAGACAAGAGCGCACGATTGAGCTGTTAGAGCGCTTGGTCAAAACGTCATAGGCTCAAATTTTTTGATCAGTCCGCGCTACTCTAATAAAAAATCCACCGCTGCCGCTGCATGAATCAAAGTGGTATCAAATACTGGAATTGGGCTGTCTGCTTGTTTAATGAGCAGTCCAATTTCTGTACAGCCTAAGATGACGCCCTCTGCACCTTGATCTGCTAAATCTTTAATCACCTGCTGATAATACTGGCGCGAGCTGTCTTTAAATTGACCGACGCACAGCTCTTTTTTGATAATTCGATGTACCTCTGCTCGTGCATCACTCTCTGGTATCAACACTTGAAGCCCTGCATCCACCAAACGCTGCTTATAAAAATCTTGCGTCATGGTAAACTGTGTACCGAGTAACGCAATTTTAGACATATTTTGCTTCTTGATGGCGGCAATAGTGGCATCAGCGATATGAATCAAAGGTAAGTCGGTCACCTCTTGTACGGCATCAAACAGCTTGTGCATCGTATTGGAAGCAATCATTAATCCTTGTGCGTCAGCGGCTTGTAAACGTTTGGCACTATTCGCCATGAGTATACCCAACGCTTCCCATTCACCTTTCTCTTGTAATTCATTAATCAAACCAAATTCTACGCTGTGAATCAGCAAATCCGCTGAATGCAATCCTCCCAACTTATCCTTGATACCCTCATTTATCAGACGATAATAGCTTTCGCTACTCTCCCAACTCATACCACCGATGATGCCCAATGTTCGCTGCTTGTGCACGGTCATTTTATTGCCTTATTTGTGGGTTGTAATCGATTTTATCGTAGCAAAATTAATCATCTTTAGTTTGTTATTTTTCAGGAATTTTTATTTTGATGCATGAGACAACAGTCATTAAAATATAACGAATGTCACCATTGATAATAACGATTTTATCCACTTATCAACATACGATATCATGGTTGGTAATGACGACTCATGACGCTACGCAACATCGTTCATCAAACGCCACCATCACCATGTAGGACACCTCCACACTATGGCAAAATTCCCTACCATCAGAATACGCACACGGCGCAAGTACTACCGGCTTATTTTTACCTTTTTAATGGCACTGCTAATGTCCACGATTATCTCAACTGCATTGCTGCTGATCAATGTAGGATTCGTCGATGGGTTCTTTATCACGCTGTTTCACTCATGGAAATATGCCTTTATAGTCGCGTGGCCGAGCGCTTATATTTGCGCCTATCTCATCCAAGAGCATTTGCTCAGTCGTATTGAGTTTTATTGAGTAAAAAACTATAAACTTTAGTACATCTGCCTCTCACAAAAAAGCTAAGATAAGCAACATCATCTTTTTATTTAGAGGACGCTATGAGCCAACCACGGCGTACTATCGAGCATTTACTCAAGCAAGGCATACTGCCATTGACGCATGCCAATAATGCAGCGATTCATTTGCAAGTCTATCCTAGCAAACGCTCATGGCTGGTCTTTTTTGATAAGGCCATGCTGATTATTGGGGCGGTCGCGCTGGTATTATCACTGGTGTTTTTTATTGCCTATAACTGGATAAATATGGGCAAAATGGGCAAGTTCGCTTTGGTCGAAGGGGCCTTGGTTATCACGATTGCCCTTTACGTTGTGCTTTCTTTTAGACAGAAATTTCAGCTGGTTCGCCAATTATTATTGCTTATTGCTAGCGTGATTACGGGTAGCTTATTGGCGCTATTCGGGCAGATTTATCAAACGGGCGCTGATACGTGGCAGCTGTTTTTCGGTTGGGCTATATTGATTATTCCGTGGGTAATCATCGCCCGCTTCCCTGCGCTATGGCTGCTGTGGTTGGGGCTTATTAATACTGGTCTCATCTTATATTTCGGCGTTATGGACTTTGCCTTTGTTAGTTACTTCTATGAAGGTGTCTTACAAATAGGCGTGCTTGCCGCTGTTAATTTTGTGGCGCTAAATTTTTGGCTCGCGTTTATCGACCGTCAGCCACCATCAGTCACACGCAGCCGATTTAAGTCCGAGCTGGATTGGAGCGCTTATGTCGTCGGTTTACTCAGCAGCTATTTTATTACTTACCTTGCCATTCTTTGTGTCTTTGATGACACCAATATTTTAATGACGCTGATCGCTTTGCTGCTATGGATGAGCTGGTGCGGATTTATGGTTTGGCGATTTTATTGGTATCGCATCAATCTATTAATGCTGACCTATTTATGTGGCTCTGTCATTGTCGTGGTGATGTTTTGGGCAGGTAAGTTGTTTTTAGACAATTTTGATATGGGTGGTTTTCTCATCTTAGCCCTATTATTGATTGGCATGAGTTCAGCGGCGGTCGTTTGGCTGCGTCATGCGGCACGTCTAAACAGCGAAAACAACCGCCCAAGTGCTGTCGTCAAAGGAGGCAATTATGAGTAATGATATGAATAATCAACACTCGGACAATGTCCTTTTACAGCTGCAACAGCTTGGACTTATTGACGGCAATGTGATTGATGCCCGTACTGGTGAAACAAGTGCTAAGGCAACGATAGCGAATCATCACTCTCAAGACGATATTCCTTGGTTTATACAAATACTTTTTGGTCTTAGCGGTATTGTAGCGAGTCTGTTTCTAATCGCCTTTTTGTCTTTGTTATTATTCGGCATCGATGGCTTTGACAGTGTGATTGCCTTGTTAATTACAGGTCTAGTACTCAGCGCGGCGGGTTTTGTCTTATTTAGAAACAAGCAAAGCCGTGATAATACCTTTATCAGTAGCCTAGCATTGGCTATTAGCTCGGCTGGACAAGCCTACATTGGCTTTGCTTTATTTGATAATAATTTGTCACATCCTATAGATGTTTGGCTGTTTTTACTCGTGCAAGCCATTATGACGGTCATTATGCCCAACCGTATCTATCGCCTATTGGGTAGCATAATGACGCTAGGTTTGATGATTTATTTGCTTAACTATTATCATCTACCTGAGGTTAGCTTGGGGCTATTAACACTGATTACGACTGGCAGCAATTTATCACGTTATTCTCTATTGCAGCGTATGCCCCGTAAATGGCGAGCGGATGTTTTTGATATTATTAAAGCCATTGGTTACGCCAGTGCGCTGATGCTGTTGTGCGTTTCTGTGTACTTTATCGCCGCTGAACATAGTCATAGCCTTGCTACTTATTATGGCGACACTTTTCGCTACAATTACTATTTGGCGCAAGGGTTGCTTACACTTGCCAGCCTTTATGCCGCTTATCTGATTCTAAAACGTTACGACGTTAAATTACTATCGGCAGCGGGACTCTTCATTGGTGGTGCGATTGTATTGCTTGGGATAATATCCATTTACGTCTCAGGACTGCTCGCGACCAGCCTTATCATCGTCATTGCGATCGCCAATAGCCAACGGGTGCTGTTAGGCTTGGGCGTCACCGCCTTGGTCAGCTATATATTTTGGTATTACTACCAGCTCGATACTTCATTGCTAATCAAATCTCTCTCAATGCTAATCGTCGGACTGACCATGCTAATGGGGCGTTGGCTATTGATTAAACGCTATTTCGCTAACTCCCTTATCAACGATACTGATTTGACAATGAGCGCCAACGATCGTCAGGAGCGCCACTCATGAAAAATAAAATTTTGACTAAGCGCTTGATTAATGACACGTCACCATCCACGCATTGGCTAAAAAAACGAGCCGTTACCATCACTGTTGCCTTACTTGGATTGGCACTAATATTGGTCGTAATGACCATGAGTATCATCAAATACGAAACCCATATCACCACTGGCAAAACGGTGTTATTAGCGCTCGCACCCGTTGATCCACGTGGTTTTATGCAAGGTGATTATATGGCGTTAAGCTATGCGCTAGAGCGCGATATTTTTGATGCCATGCGACCAAAGCACCCTCATTCAACACAAGACGAATTAGATTCAGAACTAGATGTAGAATTAGACGAGCTTGATACAGATTTTCGTATTTATGAGCCAAGCGACGGTTATGTCATTGTGAAAATCGATGGTAATAATGTGGGGCATTTTGTTCGCTTAGCTGATAGTAATAGTCGTGAAGGTTTAACTAAAAGTGAGCTGCCCATTTATTACCGCATCCGTAACGGGAGTGTGCAATTGGCGACCAATGCGTTCTTCTTTCAAGAAGGTCATGCTGAGGCGTTTGAAGCGGCTGAATATGGTCTGTTTCGCGTCAATGACAAAGGCGAGCCATTACTCACAGAGATGGCAGACAGTGATTTTACAGTCATCGTCGGCGACATAAGCCAAGAGGATAAAGCCTCTCATTAGACGTTTATTGTGTTACTTCTTATTCATTATTAAGCACAATACGTGCAACGCATAACATTCCTTAACTAAAGTAACATTGAGGGTACGGAGACAAACTTGTTACCGTTGCTCACGACCTAAAAATAAATAAAGGAAATAATTATGCGTAGCGCAACTTATAGTACCTTCGGCAAACCATCTGACGTTCTCAGTTTAGGTGACACGCCTATTCCTGAACCAAAAGCCAATGAAGTCCGAGTCAAAATGGTACTCGCCTCTATCCACAACCATGATTTATTAACCATTCGCGGTCAATATGGCTTTAAACCTGAGCTGCCAGCGATTGGTGGTAGCGAAGCGGTCGGCATTATCGATGCCGTAGGTCAGGATATCAAAGACTTAAAAGTTGGTCAGCGCGTGGCAGCGGCGAGCGTACAAGCGACATGGGCAGAGTATTTTGTCGCCTCAAAAGACATGGTATTTGTCATGTCTGATAGCTTAGAGGACGAAATGGCGGCGCAGCTCATTGCGATGCCACTCAGCGCGCTGATGCTGATTGAGTTTTTAGCATTAAAAAGCGGTCAGTGGGTGATCCATAATGCTGCCAATGGCGCGGTCGGCAAATCGCTCGCCATGCTAGCCGCCGCGCGTGGTATTAACACCATTAATGTCGTGAGAAGTGGCGATGCTATCAAGGAATTAGAAGCACTGGGTATCAAGCATAATATCAACACCTCAGATGACGACTGGAAAGACCAAGTAAAAGCCATCCTTGGTGATGAGAAAATCAGTGCCGCAGTTGATTCTATCGGTGGTGAATCGAGTAATGATCTGCTGGCGTTACTGGGTCACGGTGGCACATTGGCATCGTTTGGCATCATGTCAGGCAAACCAATGGTGCTAGATCCAATCCATATTATTTTTAAACAAGCAACGATTAAAGGCTTTTGGGGCAGTAAAATCAGTCAAGAAATGAGCGTTGAAAACAAACAGCGTTTGATTGATGAGCTAATCGAACGTGCTAACAACGGCAATTTAAAACTGCCCGTTGAAGCGACGTTTGATTTAGCAGATATCGTCAAGGCCGTCGATGGGAAATTGCAGGCAAGTAAGAATGGTAAGGTGTTGTTAAAAGCATAAATGACTGTCTTACATACATCGATGTAGTTGCAAATGATGTACGTGTAAATAAAGACACACACTAAAAAACATCACTAGGAATAATATGATGTCTAATAATAAAACCTTTAAAGCCTTAGTCGTCGAAGAAAATACCGACGGCACCTTTAGCAAAAGTATTCAAGAACGCAATATCAGTGACTTGCCAGAAAATGACTTGCTGATAGAAGTACATTATTCCTCGTTAAACTTCAAAGATGCCATGTCGGCATCAGGCAATAAAAGAATCACCAGACAATATCCGCATACCCCCGGTGTCGATGCAGCAGGCGTCGTCGTCAGCGACAAATCAGGCACGTTTACCGCAGGGCAAGAAGTATTGGTATTTGGCTATGATTTGGGCATGGATACGGATGGCGGTCTGGGTCAGATGATCTCTATCCCTGCCGATTGGGCATTGCCCTGCCCAGAAACGCTGACGTTAAAAGAAGCAATGACTTACGGTACAGGTGGCTTAACCGCAGCACTCAGTGTGCAAAAGCTAGAAAAAATGGGCGCAAAACCAAGCGATGGTCTAGTTGCTGTCACTGGTGCAACTGGTGGCGTGGGTACAATTAGTATCGCTATCTTAAAACAGCTCGGCTACGAGGTGATTGCCTTCTCAGGTAAGCCAGAGCAAAGCGAGCATTTAAAAGCATTGGGCGCGAGCGAAGTGCGTCATCGCGATACCATCAATGAAATCGGTAACAAGCCTATCGGTCGTGAGCTGTGGGCAAATGCTATTGATACCATTGGCGGTGACTACTTACCAAACCTGCTAAAGCAAACCAAATCTGGCGGTGCAGTGACCAGTTGTGGTTTAGCCAGCGGCGCTGAGTTTTCGATGTCGGTGATACCTTTTATCACCCGTGCGGTGTCATTATTGGGCATCGACTCGGTGTATATTCCACTGGCGGATAAAGAAGCCATTTGGCAGCGTGTCGCGACCGATATGAAACTACCTAATCTAGGGAGCTATGGTGAAGAGATTACGCTTGAGCAAACGCCAGAATACTTGGATCGCTTTATGTCGAGTAAGGTAGTTGGGCGTTATGTGGTGAATGTGCGGGGTTAGGTTTTTAGCTTAGCAGTCAAACATTATAAAAAAGGCAGCATCTCTTTTGAGGTACTGCTTTTTATTTATAGCTTTCTCTTATTCATCTTTTACTTAATTAAGGAACATCATGAGCCATACTGAGAACCCTAATATAAAGCAATTTTTTCCACTAGTTACCGACTCTCTCTCCAAAGGTATGGCTGCTTTTTCAAATGGTAATAATAGCTATAGCGCTTCAGCTATCGAGATATATGCTCAAAATATTTTTTCAAGAGTTTATGAAATTGATAACGCTCTGAAAAATATGTCGATCACAATGGATTATTTGCGCAAAAAAAAATATGAAGATTCAGGATATAATTTTTCTGAGCATCATGCTCATCATATTGAAAACTTCTTATTTAGATTAACTAGTGTAGTGGATCGCTCGTATAAATTAGCTGGTTCAACTATTAGGATGGAAGAGGATCAGATAGAAAGAATGGGTAGTAACCAAAAAATTAATAAAAAATTACTAGAGAGCTATCCACCTTCAGCTGCCGTCTTAAAAGACATGCAAGATACAATAAAGGAGCTAAGAATACCTAGAAATAAAGTAGCTCATCAGGCTGGTTTTTCTAATCAGAATTTATGTGTTTTACAAACCATAGAGAATGCTAAAACGGAGTCTATTTCAATAAAGGAGATCACTGATCGAATGTCATATGACAACATTAAAGAAATGGTAAGTGATGAGTCTATTGACCAATATGAAAACGTATTACTAGCAATAGATAAGTTGGTAACAGATTTAATCAATAGTCTATCCCCTGTATATACTAGTCTAATACAGAGCAAGTCCCCTGTCGAAAGTTAGCTGTGAAATAAAAAAACACCGAACCAAGTTGAGTGCTTTTTTATCATTTAAAACTAAGTATTATCTAGAATCTTGCTCCCACTCCATCGTAACCGCCAGTAGCTGCCTAGTTACTAACATTATTGATAACTCTAATAACGTTACTTATGATTTTTAATATTTTCTTAATTGTATATTGAAATTTACTGATGAAGACCACATTTCATAGGTGAGGAATAACCTCGCTAAATTAAAGGATTAAATCATGAGCTTGAAGCCAGGACCGAAACCAATTGCTAAGTCGACTGGGAAGCCAGATCAACGTCGACGTGACAATAAAAACACTCCAGGAAATACTCCATCTGTAAAGCCGAGTAAATCCTCCAAGTGAGGATGAAATAATTTTACTTTTAATGGCAGGCCAGAACTAATTGTACTGGCTTTTCTTCAATACAATAGTACCGAAATTGCCTTTTCTTATTAGCCAATTTGGTCGAGTAAGTCTTAATCTCAGAAATTTACGTTAAACATCCTAATTCAGTGAGTTAGATATAAGAGAGTTAGGTAGTATTCCCAACTTACCAATCTATATGAACTATCAGTGAAAAGATGACAGACATAAAAAAGCCCACGATAACGTGAACTTTTCTAATGATGACAAGCAGTGTCTTATTGGATAATTATTCCCACTCAATTGTCGTAGGTGGCTTACTCGACACATCATAAGTCACACGTGATATCTTAGCAATTGTATTCGCAGGTAGATAAAGATGGAGCAAATGACTTTCAAACGCAGCCATTTTTACGTTATCAACAGCTAGCCACACGCCCAGTCAAACTCATTATTCAGCAAATCAATTTGCCCATTACCACCGCCCATATTGGCATCGCCAAGCGTTTCTTCAAACTCAATATAAAAAGGGCTAAATTCTGGTATCGCTTGAATGGGATTGGCCGTACCACCAAAATGACTTTTTGCATGAAACCTATCAAGCTTTAACATCTCACCTTTTTCAGAGAACATCGGAATATAGGCATTTCCATCATCTTCATCTGGCCACTCATCAAGCATTTTTCCGACATTAGGATCATCTATTCGGACAACGTGCTTAATAAACTGAGCGGGTTCATCTTTGGCAAAGCAAGTGCTACTCCACTCTTCAATCTCATAATTTGGATATATACTATCTTCTTTATTAGGCAGTGCTGTCGCTTCACCTTCAAACTCCTCCTTGGTTAGCCAAATCAATGTCCAGCCACCACCAATAATATCTTCAAGATAGATTTCTTGAGGGTGACGATGATTAGCATAGCGACTCAGTGACGCCCAAAAATTCTCAGCGTCTGTATCATTTACCTCAGTGAGATTAGCAATCATATCTTCAACACCTTCTACCCTATCTTCAACATGATCATCCGCTTGAAAAAGCGATATTGCCACGAGATCTTTCCCTTTTATGCGATACGCTTCAGGCACTAATATCGTCCATAAGTGCGCCATCGGTAGACCGTTAATCCTGCTTCGCGGCCATTGAGCCGTGGTGATGCCGACTGGGCGACCAAAAGCCCAACCTTGCCCATGATCCTTATCCGTTAGTTCCAAATCATATGCTTGTTTTAATGGTTCCATCACTTTTGTCTCGCCTCCTTAGATTAACCTTATTTATTAGACGTACTACACCAACCAATACCACTCAGGCGCAAACAAATAGGACATACCCATAGATAGCAATACTGATAATATGCTACCCACGATGGCGCCAACCCATGACGTACCACCCTTTGCCACTAACTCCTGTTCGACCGTCGCTGGGTCAGCTGTATTACTCATGACTTTTTTTATATTTTTGACGCTGTGACTAAAGTAAAAATAATTACCTAAAAGTCCTGTCAGTACTGCCCATGCGACAAAAAAGCTGGTTTGACCTATAGAGCTATACGCCTCCATACCGAGCAGATGCATTAAGACTAAATCAACTGCATTAATGCCAAGTACAATAAAAAAAGCGACTAGATACATTTTACGATAGCACAACCAAGACGTTCCCAGGAGAAGTCCAGCCAAATTAAAACTGTGTATACTAGAGCCATCATTATTAACCTCTAAGCGTGGCTCGCTGTCCTTAAACCATTTGTCACGATAAAAACTGTCATACTTTTCACCGACGAAAGTCGCTAATAAAGCATCAGCACTTTCAGAGCTAGAAGCCAACTGATTTTTCGGGATTTGCGCATCTTTAGAAATATTAACCGCCGTTAATGGTGGCGGTGTTTGTGTTTGTGCTTGAACTTGAACGTCAGAGAGCTGATGCCCACATTTTGAACAAAATCCTGCCTCGCTTGAATTTTCTTGATTACAGTTATTACAAAACATCTTATCCCTTAATTTTACTAAATACTGAACGGTTGATAGGCTTATCTCGACTTTAATAAATAATAGCCAATTAAAGTTGACTACATTATAGATAATAAAGACAAATGTTCAATGAAAAATTAGAGGATTCTTAGTTGCCTGTTTTTTTTAACCAAAAAAAAGCACCCAACCAAGTTGAGTGCTTTTTTATCGCTATATTGAACTAATCTAATTATCGATTAGTCGTATATCAACTCATAAAACATGAGTTGAAAAGCTATTTAGATAAGTTTACGTAGTCTAAAATGGTAACAAGGCAACCGAGCGCAGATAGTACGTGTTTGTACATCTAGCTAGGTTAACACCGTTACCGTTTAGAATACTTAAACAGTTTATTCCCACTCAATCGTCGCTGGTGGCTTGCTCGACACATCGTAAGTCACGCGCGATACTTCAGCGATTTCATTCATAATGCGGTTCGATACCGTCTCGATCAAATCATAAGGCAGATGCGCAAAGCGCGCAGTCATAAAGTCTACGGTTTCAACAGCACGTAGCGCGATTACCCACGCATAGCGGCGACCATCACCGACCACGCCGACTGATTTGATTGGTTGGAATACCGCAAATGCTTGCGCAGTCTTCTCATACCAGCCTGAACGCTCAAGCTCTTCCATAAAGATAGCATCAGCAGAACGCAAGATATCAGCGAATTCTTTGGTCACTTCACCAAGGATACGCACGCCCAAACCCGGTCCTGGGAACGGATGACGGTTAATCATTTTCGCAGGTAGACCCAAGGTAATACCTAATTTACGCACTTCATCTTTGAACAAATCACGTAACGGCTCAACCAACTCAAATGCCAAATCATCGGGCAAACCACCTACATTATGGTGACTCTTAATGACGTGCGCTTTACCTTGATGCGACTTAGCGGATTCAATCACGTCTGGATAAATCGTACCTTGCGCCAAGAATTCGATGACTTTACCATCGCTTTGCTCACTGACTTCACGAGCACTATTAGCGAATACATCGATAAAGGTTTTACCGATGATTTTGCGCTTGGCTTCAGGATCAGACTCGCCAGCCAATGCCGTCAAGAATAACTCTTCAGCATCAACACGAATCACTTTTACGCCCATGTTTTCAGCGAAGATTTGCATCACTTGGTCGCCTTCGTACAGACGCAAAAGACCAGTATCGACAAACACACACGTTAATTGATCGCCAATGGCTTTATGCAATAATGCTGCGACGACTGAACTGTCCACACCACCTGAAAGACCGAGCAATACTTGCTTATCACCGATTTGCTTTTTCAGCTGTTCGATACGCATATCGATGATGTTGTCAGGCGTCCAGCTACCCGCGCAGCCACAGATTTCATGGACGAAACGTCCTAGCAATGCAGAACCTTGCGCGGTATGTGTGACTTCAGGATGGAACTGCAAACCATAATAATGGCGCGAATCATCAGCCATAATCGCAATCGGACAGCTTGGCGTACTAGCGACGATATCGAAACCTTGTGGCGCGTCGACCACTTTATCGCCATGACTCATCCACACATTTAGCTTCGCTGCTGCGTCTTCGATACCATCAGTCAGCGTTGATTTGCCATCGATATTGATGGTTGCTGCGCCAAATTCATGGATATCACTGGCATGAACTTTACCACCGAAGCGCTCTGCCATCGCTTGCATACCATAGCAGATACCCAATACGGGTACGCCTAGATCAAATACGGCATCATTGATGCGTGGGCTGTCATCAGCGTGCACGCTCTCAGGACCGCCAGATAAGATAACGCCTTTTGCGCCAAAATCGATAATGCGCTGAGTGTCGATATCATAAGGGAACATCTCACAAAACACCCCAGAATCACGGACACGGCGGGCGATAAGCTGGCTGTACTGTGAGCCAAAATCGAGAATTAAGATGCGATCTTCTTTAATAGTAGGAACGTTGGCAGCAGTTGTCATAACGTAGTGTCCATCAATAAATAAATTGGTGCGCTATTTTAACAAGTTTGAGCAGTCTATTGGTTATAAAAATACGCTAATCTGCTAACTGGTATATAAATCTATAGCTCATCAGTATAAACCTCTACTTTATTTCATCAATGAATGCATTTCTTCTATATTTTTCCACATCTAGGTAGCGATGATAAGGCACTGTAGAGTAATCAACAGAATAAAAACGCGATTAATTGACCTAATGCTTTTATAGGCAACGCCTAAATTCTGGTTCAAGCATTATTACAAATAAGTGTTATTACAAAGCAGCCATTATACTTTTTTACCTAGCATTCTACAGAGAAGCTTGTATCAGTATCGCCTATGATTACCGCATATTATTCGGCAACACATGGACTTCATCTAAAATCTTCGCAAGCTTAGTCTCACCGCATTGGTATTTTTATATGTTAGATTTTATTGGTGTTATTTGGCACTACTTAGCGCATAGACTGATGGTTTTGGTGGAGAATAAAGAATTAGCAAGTCGGAACAGCACACCAATCGTTGTTGACTAATGTACAGAAAACAGTTACTTATTATAGTCACAGATAATCATAATAAATTGACAGGTATGTCCCTATGAGCAAAATCAAAGCCCTTATCCGAAAACGCCCTAAATCTGACCCGTCTAAAGCTATTTCAGTCAATTCTGATAACCAAAATACCAATATAGATGCTGCCTCAAAGGGTCATACGGTAAATACCCCAATCGAGCAAACGCGCTGGAATGGCTGGGGCAATATCAATATTAATAAAAAAGTCTCAGCGCACGGGGCGAAACTGATCAAATCGCACATTGGTAAAACCAGAAAACTATCATCAGTGAGCTTACAGCAAGTACTTAAAACCGTCCCCAAATCCCGATTACCTATTGCTATGACTGAGCTTGATACCGTATCTATCGATAACGAAGTAAGACTTAGACATGCTCGTGGCCAAAGCTTTCCAGACTGGATAGCGATGCACGGTGGCGACTTTGAAGTCTTTCCTGATGGGGTCGCTTTTCCTGCATCGACCGCTGATGTCGAAACCTTATTAAAGCTAGCGGGCGAGCATGATCTTATCGTCATTCCTTTCGGTGGCGGCACTTCAGTAGCGGGTCATATTAACCCGCAAAAAGGCTCACGCCCTGTATTGACCATCGCCATGAGCAAGATGGATCAGCTGATTGACTTAGACAATGATAGCCAAATTGCTACTTTTGGCGCAGGTACACAAGGGCCAGCAGTCGAAGCACAACTGGACGCACACGGCCACCGCTTGGGACATTATCCTCAGTCTTGGGAGCTATCGACACTGGGCGGCTGGATTGCAGCGCGCTCTAGTGGTCAGCAGTCGTTAGGCTACGGGCGCATCGAGCAGATGTTTGCCGGTGGTACGTTGGTGACGCCGCAAGGGGTACTCAATATTGCTGATATTCCAGCGTCAGCGGCAGGGCCTGACCTGCGCGAGATGATGATGGGCACTGAAGGTCGCGCTGGTATTTTTACCGAAGTTAAAATGCGTGTGCAACAACAACCTGAAGAGGAGCTGTTTAAAGTCGCATTTATGCCTAACTGGGAAGCGGGTAAAGAAGTGCTTAGACAAGCCGTGCAAAAAAATATTCGCTTATCTATGCTGCGCCTGAGTAATGCGGTTGAGACCGACGCGCACTTGCATCTGGGTACAACCCCTAGTCAATTTCTAGCCATCAGCACTTATCTAAAAGCGCGCGGTCTCAGCTCAAAAAAAGTCATGCTCACTTATGGCGTCTCAGGGGATAAAGCACAGAATAAATTGGCACTGACGCAGTTTAATAAGCTATTAAAGCAGCACGGTAGTGTCACGGGTAAAATAACCGATATCATGGGTAGTGTGTGGGCGCACGGGCGTTTTAAATTTCCATATCTACGTGGCACTTTATGGGAAAAAGGCATCATGGTCGATACCTTTGAGACCGCAACCAACTGGAATCATATCGACGAGCAGATGCAGCAGATGCAAGAAGCGGTGAAAAACGCTCTGGCAGAGGAAGGCGAAAACGTCATGGCCTTTACTCATATCTCGCATGTCTATAAACAAGGTGCCAGTCTTTATACCACCTACTTCTTTAGAGCAGCACAAGACCACGCTAGTACCTTAAGCCGCTGGCAAAAAATCAAACATGCCGCCAGTTCAAGTTTAGCCAATGGCACAGCGACGATATCGCATCAGCATGGTGTTGGTCGCGATCATGCCCCGTACCTTGCTGCCGAAAAAGGTAAGCTCGGTATTCAAGTAACCCATGATATGCTGAAAAGCCTAGACCCTGAACAGCGTATGAACCCAGGCGTTTTAATCGAAGATTAAAAGGTAGCTACAGTCTGACCAGATGACTTAGCAATACTGAGTCACTGATTAATTTGAGTGTAAATTACGACGGATGATTTATGAACCAAGCCAATCAGCATGATCAATACCAACAACGCCAGCAAGCATTAGCGCCTTTATCTCGTCGCTCGTCTCAAGTAGTACCATGGGATATACTCATCATCGGTGGCGGTATTACTGGTGCTGGGATTGCTCGCGAGGCAGCAAGGCGCGGCTTAGCGGTGTTACTCATGGAGCAAAAAGACTTTGCGTGGGGCACGTCCAGCCGCTCTAGCAAAATGGTACATGGCGGGCTGCGCTACATTGCCTCAGGTGACTATAAAACCACTTTGCTGAGCGTCCGTGAGCGCGAGCGCATGCTAAGCGAAGCAAGTGGTCTCGTCAACGAGATGCATTACGTCATGCCGCATTATAAAGGCAAGTTTCCACCGCCATGGATATTCAATACCTTGCTACGTGTCTACGATGGGCTCGCGGGCAAGCGCTACTCTAAATACTTTAAAAAAGACGCTTTTTTACAGCTTAATCCGCACATCAAGCAAGATAAGTTTTTGGGCGCCAGTCAATTTAGTGATGCAGTGACCGATGACTCACGCCTTGTGATGCGCGTACTTAATGAGGCAATTAATGACGGTGCGCAGGCGATTAACTACCTTAAAGCCGAATCATTGATTACTAATGAGCAAGGCTTGGTGGTTGGTGCTACCATAAAAGATACCGCATCCGAAGACAACGGTCATACCTACGATATTCATGCCAAAGTGGTGGTCAGCGCGACGGGTGCTTGGGCGGATACTCTAAGGATGCAGGCAAGCAAACAAACAGAACAAAGATTTCATAAACAAATTCGTCCGTCACGTGGCAGTCATTTGGTGGTCAGTCAAGAGCGCCTACCGCTCAATCAAGCCTATACCTTTTTGCATCCTGTCGACAAAAGAGCCGTCTTTGTTTTCCCTTGGGAAAACCGCACAGTCCTTGGTACCACCGATTTGGACCATCCACCCTTGGATGATAATGAAGTCGGTATCACTAATGAAGAGGTGGATTATCTATTGGCAGCGACCAATAATCTCTTTGATGATGCTAATCTCAACCGAGAAGATGTGATCAGTACCTGGGCAGGCGTGCGTCCACTAATTTCTGACGGCGGTGATGGTAAGCGCGTCAGCCCGAGTAAAGAAAGACGCGACCATAGCGTCTGGTTGGATAATAATTTAGTGACCGTCAGTGGTGGCAAGCTAACCACCTTTCGCCTAATCGCCCTTGATGTACTGAAAGTTTGTCAAAAGGTGCTCGAACTTGATGAGTCGGCTACTCAAAATAATGTCTCATATAGCAGCCAAGTCTTTAGCAATCAACCGCCAACCAATCCCAAATTTTCAACCCTAACACCACTATTGCAACAACGCTTGCAAGGGTTTTACGGTCTACAGCTTGATGCATTATTAGAGTTAGCACATGATGATGATTTGGCTTATGTGACCGATAGCAATACTATCTGGGCGGAGATTCGCTTTGCTGCTCGCTGTGAGCAGGTCATTCACTTGGACGATTTGTTACTGCGACGCACGCGCCTAGGATTGATACTGCCACATGGCGCAATGACGCCGTTGATTAGCGATAGGCTCAAACAAATATGTCAGCAAGAGCTGGGCTGGGATGAGCAAAAATGGCAGCGAGAAGTTGACCGTTATACACAATTATGGCAACGCTACTATCATCTGCCTGCGGCTTAAAGCTTATTTTTATTATTGCTTATCACTACATAGTTAAGGATGACTATGACCAACCACTTTGATGCCCCTATTTATTTCTTAGCTATCGACAACGGCACCCAAAGCGTCAGAGCGCTTATCTTCGATCAATTCGGTAGCGAGATTGCCAAAGCCCGCGTCATTATCGAGCCATATTTTTCAACGCAGCCTAATTTTGCTGAGCAGCATGCCGACTACTATTGGCAAAAATTAAGCGAAGCCTGTCAGCAGTTATGGCAAAGCTGCGATATTACGCCCGAGCAAATTGCCGGTGTCAGCCTCGCCACCCAGCGCTATACCATGATATGTTTGGACAAGGATAAACAACCGTTACGCCCAGCTATCGTCTGGATGGATTTGCGTCGCGGCGAAACCAATGACATAGGCTTTCTCGGTCCACTCACTAAAGCCATAGGTATGGGTGAGTTAGTGAATGAGGCGCAGCAAAAAGCCCGCTGTAATTGGCTTGCACAAAATGAGCCTGAGATTTGGAAAAAGACTGCACACTATGTCAATCTCTCCGCATACCTCACCTACCAACTCACCGGCGAACTCGCCGATTCGACAGGTCATTCGGTTGGCTATTTGCCTTATGACTATAAAGCGCAAACGTGGCTAAAACCGAAAGATTTAAAATGGCGCTTATTTAGTTGTACACCAGAGCAAATGCCCAAAATCGTCCCTCCGGGTCAATCGCTAGGTTACATCAGCGCCAAGGCGGCTAAAGCCACGGGGATTTTAGAGGGCACGCCGATGATTGCTGCCGCTAGTGACAAAGCCTGCGAAGCACTAGGCGCAGCGGGTCTCGCAGCAGACACCGCCTGTTTAAGCTTTGGCACTACTGCGACTATTAATACCACCTCAACAAATTATGTCGAAATCCTCAAGCACATGCCCGCCTATACCGCTGCCGCGCCCAATTACTACAATCACGAGTATATGATTTATCGTGGTTTTTGGATGGTCAGTTGGTTTAAAGAGCAGTTTGCCCACTATGAAGAGCAACTGGCGAAAACTCAGGGTATCGATACCGAAAAGCTCCTCGATCAAGCGGTCAAAGACATTCCAGCAGGCTGTATGGGATTAATGATGCAGCCATACTGGTCGCCCGGTGTTCGTCATCCGGGTCTTGAGGGTAAAGGCGCGCTCATTGGCTTTGGTGATGTACACACGCGAGCGCATGTTTATCGAGCTATATTAGAAGGACTCGCTTACGAGCTAAAACTAGGCTTCGATACTATTGAAAAACGCACAGGCAAAACTATCAAACACTTGCGTGTTTCTGGTGGCGGCTCTCAAAGTGACTCAGCCATGCAGCTGACGGCTGATATCTTCGGTATGCCCGCTTATCGACCGCATACTTATGAAGCTTCAGGCTTAGGCGCTGCCATTAACTGTGCAGTGGGGCTTGGCGTCTATCCTGACAATTTAACCGCAACTAAGGAGATGGTGCATTTAGGCGATGAGTTCTTACCCATTGAAGCCAATGTTCAGCTCTACAAACGCCTTTATAATGAGGTCTATCTCAAAATGTATGAGCGCTTAAAGCCTTTATATCAAAGCATTCAAGATATTACGGGGTATCCTGCTAAATGATATTACTGTTTGAAATCATTGCTATTTAATGCAGTATGCATACGGTTTAGCCCTTCTATCAGCAGCGCTCTAGGACACGCCACATTAAGGCGCATTTTAAGATGTCCTTCATCACCGTACTTAATCCCTGCGCTAAGCTCAACTTTGGCCTCTCTAAGCGCGTCATAGAGCATTTGATCGTCTTGCGCATATGCCGAGCAATCAAGCCAAATCAAATACGAAGCTTCTGGACGCATCACTTTAATTTTGGGTAAATGCTCTTCTAAAAAGCTAATGGTTAATTCAATATTGGCTTCAATATAAGTCAGCGCCTGCGCCAACCACTCACCACCTTCTTGATAAGCACTACGCATCGCCGTATAAGCAAATAAATTTAGCTCATGCTCGTCACTTAAACGTTGCTGCTGGTTAATTTTACTCAGTAATGCGCTGTCTTTAGCAAAGATCATCGAGCCTTTGATACCAGCAATATTAAAGGTTTTGGTCATTGATGTCAGGCTAACCACTTTGTGCTCATAGCCTTTTACTAAAGTTAAAAAAGGTGTAAATGTATGCCCACTCAAAGTTAAATCTTGATGAATCTCATCACTCACAATTGCCACATCGTGCTTTTTACAAATTAAAAGCAGCGCTTCAAGCTCATCCGCTGTCCATACACGTCCGCCCGGATTATGCGGATTACACAACAAATACAGCTTAACTTTATGCTCGATAATTTTAGCTTCTATATCAGCTAAATCCAGATAGTATCGCCCCTCATTCTCCTGTAATGCAGAAGTCACCAGCTTACGATTATTGTCCAAAACCTTGGTCATAAAAGGCGTATAAATCGGGTCATTAATAAGTACCGCATTCCCTGTCTCGGTAAATACTTTCATCATCAGCACCAAACTTGGTACCACGCCTGGAGAGAAAAGAATATCCTGCGTGTCAAGCGATAAGCCATAACGACTGCCATGCCAGTCGATAATCGCTTGATACAACGGCTCGGTCGGCACGGTGTAACCCAATATGCCATGCTGAGTCACTTGCTCAATCGCCGCTAAAATAGGCTGGGCGGTCTTAAAGTCCATATCCGCGACCCATAGCGGAATCGTGTCATCGCTATAATGCCATTTAAACGACCCCGTATCACGTCTGTCTATTATTTCATCAAAGTTGTACAGCACCGATGCTCTCCTTTACGGTAGTTTTATATTATAACTGTTCATTCGTCGGCTTAAATGACCTTTGAAAATATAATGCTATCATTATTTGAATAATGGTTAAAAATTAATGTTACATTAATGTTGCGGACTCTACATATGATCAAGTTATTCATGCCAGAGTACGCTGACATTGCAAGGATTGTGATCTATCAGCTGTTACCCAAACCCCCTACTAAGCCAAGATGGCTTGTCTAAAAGGATTTAGCATGATGAAAATGGATTCCCTATCAAAATTAGCACTCAAAATCAGTTCCCTTACTCTCGCCATTGCCGCAACTTCTGCATGCACTGCTATGGCAACAGGTGCTAACTCCCAAGTTTCAAATACCCAAACCACTACGAACAGTACTGCCATTACTTTAGGCAATAGTGCTATGTCTAGCGGCACTAACGACACGGTTGCTATCGGTAATATGGCCAATGCAGGTCTGAACTCAGCAACCGCTGTCGGCGGTCAAGCCAATGCCGCAGGTCTAGGCTCGACCTCTATCGGTTGGCAATCAAAAGCCACTGCCGAACGCGCGCAAGCCTTTGGTCATCTAGCCAATGCTAGCGGTGTTCGCTCTACCGCAGTCGGCGAAGCGGCAACCGCTGGTGGTACTAACGATACGGTCGCTGTCGGCAATAAAGCCAATGCAGGTCTAAACTCCGCAACGGCTGTTGGCGGGGAAGCCAATGCCGCAGGTTTAGGCTCAACCTCTATCGGTTGGCAATCAAAAGCCACTGCCGAACGCGCGCAAGCCTTTGGTCATCTAGCCGATGCTAGTGGTGTACGCTCTACCGCAGTTGGTGAAGCGGCAGCCGCACAAGGTGCAAACTCGGTAGCGTTAGGCAATAAATCTATGGCTGGCGGCATGAATAGCATCGCTATCGGTAACGGAGCAATGGCGGCTAAAAACAACCAAGTCGTCTTAGGTAATGCTGGACAAGTGAAGTCTAGTACCGCAGCACAGTCAGGTACGGTCAGAATCGTCACTATCGATGACAATGGCACGTTAGGCACTATGATGATTGATTACTACCAAAAAGCTAAATAATCGTTTATTTATCAAGAGTGATGTACTAGATAAATTCAAGAACCTCGCTAGGGCGGGGGTTTTTTGGTTGGTATGGTTAATTTGCTTGATGGTGTTTTGAATTACTGCATTAGATTTCGTGGTTATCAAAGTTATTATGAAGCTGGAGCCAATTTTGCGCCATTACGGCTGGCATCTTGCGCCGATGACAGCAGCCCTTGTACGCCAAGTGGTGCGGCGCTGCAAATTTCTTGGGCGATAGTCAGCGCGCGCTCATATTCTTGTCCATTTTCGACCACTTCACTAACGAGATTTAGCTTATCAGCCGTTTGCGCATCAAAGTTTTTACCCGTCAATAGATATGGCATGGCTTTTTGCCAACCTGCTGCTTGTACGAAGCGAACCGTCGCCCCACCAAACGGCATGATGCCGCGCTGGACTTCCATTTGCGCAAAGTTGCAGTTGTCACTTGCGATGACGACATCACTATTGAGCATCAACTCAATCCCAGCGGTAAAGCAGGTGCCTTGTATTGCTACGACGACTGGCTTACTGCGTAATTTGCCACCAATTCCCCACGGATCGATTTGGGTTTCATCGAATTCAAATGCGCCTTTATCCCATTTATCTTGCAGCTCCATTAAATCAAGCCCTGCGGTGAAGTGCTCACCGTGAGCGAATATCAGCGCACAGCGAAGATTGGCATCGTTTTCATAATTAGTGAGTGCCTCAGACAATTGCTTAATCATATGGCTATCAAAGGCATTGCGTTTATCCGCGCGATTGAGCCCGATCAAGCAGACGTAATCTTGGACGTCATAGGTAATGCGAGTGTCTGTACTAGTAGTACTTTCCGTAGTCATATTTTTATCCTTATTAGAGCGATCGTTTTATGGTTTGTCTTATGGCTAATTAATACTGCTAAAAATCATGCAACTTACTTTTAATATAGACATACGTTCGGTACAACGCAAGCATCATATAAGCAGCATCATATAAGCAGCATCAATATCAGTTGACCTCATTTACGGTAATGTGCAACTATTATCCAACTCAAGAAATGAATCAGAGCACGTTATGGAATTTTGGCACGGTTTTTTGCTTATCACCAGCGTCCATCTACTCGCTGCCGCCTCCCCGGGTCCTGATTTTGTATTAGTCTCACAGCAAACCTTGGCAAAAGGTAGACGCACGGGTTTGATTTGTAGTCTTGGTATTACCTTAGGTCTTGCCGTACACATTATCTATTCGGTGCTAGGACTGGCAACGCTCATCGCCCATTCGCAGCCATTACTGACCGCTATTAAATGGTTGGGCGGCAGTTATCTTATTTATTTAGGTTGGCAAGGTATTCAAGCCAAAGCTAAAAAACCAGCAGATTTAACAGTTGCTATAAATTCAGATGTCATAGATTCAGATACTGACATTTCCATTAAAAAAGCATCCATAGATACAAGCTCTACAGCTTCCATCCTACGTCGTGGCTTTTTTTGTAATGTGTTTAATCCAAAAGCGCCAGTATATTTCGTGGCGATATTCACTCTCGTACTCTCACCCGATATACCGCTGTGGCAATTGGCTATTTATGGTATCTGGATGATGGTCTTGCAGATGGCATGGTTTAGTACCGTAGTGATGTTACTGTCTATTCCTGCCATTCATCGTCGCTTTCAGCGTTTTGAACATTGGATCGACCGCGTATTGGGTACAGCGATGATAATATTGGGATTAAATCTGATTTTACGTAGTCGATAAGACGCTAGTGACTCGTGAAATCTGCTAAAATGGTGCATTATATTCAAACATCAAAGCCCGATACTATGACCAGTAAGCCTATGAACCGTCGCCCGACCGCCAACAATCACCGAAACCGCTCGCCTGAGACTGCCAAAAAACTCGGGCAGCTACATCCGCGCAATCCGCACCAAGGTCGCTATGATTTTGAAGTATTGACTCGCGCTTTGCCTGAGCTTGCTAAACACACCATTACCAATCCCAAAGGTGAGTCGACGATTAACTTCTCAGACAGCGCCGCCGTGCGCGTCCTTAATCAGGCACTACTAGCAAATTATTATGGTGTGAAATTTTGGGATATTCCGGAAGGTTATCTCTGCCCACCGATTCCGGGACGTGCCGATTATATTCACTATATTGCCGATTTACTTGCGCAAACGACGCATGTGAATAAAGACAATACGCCACCGACTGGTAAAGAAATCCACGCCCTCGATATCGGTACTGGTTCTAGTGCTATTTATCCGATTGTTGGTAGCCAAAGCTATGGCTGGCGCTTTACGGCTTCAGACATTGACCCTATTTCAGTCAATACGGCTGCGCTGATTTGTGAAACCAATCCAAAGCTAAAAAGTGCCGTTAAAGTCAAACTACAGACCGAACCTAAATTTATTTTTAAAAATATCATCGGTCGCCAAGATTACTTTGATGTGGTGGTTTGCAACCCGCCATTCCATGCCTCATTAGAAGAAGCGATGGAAGCCAATAGCCGTAAGCAGCATAATTTGCAACGACATCGCGGTAAGAATGAGAACGCACAAATCAGCCGCAGCTCAACCAAGTCTGGCAATGCCGCGCAAAACCTAAACTTTGGTGGTCAGCATAAAGAGCTATGGTCTGAGGGTGGTGAGATTGCCTTTTTAACCAAGATGGCAAAAGAGAGTCAAGATTTCGCTGAGCATGTTGGCTGGTTCACAAGTTTAGTCTCAAAGTCAGAAAACGTGAAGCCTTTACAGCTATTATTAAAACAACTTGGTGTTGCTCAAATGCGCATCATTGAGATGAGCCAAGGTCAAAAAAGCACACGTATACTCGCATGGCGTTTTGATACTGACGAAGAATAGATAGTAGTTAATATAAAATAGTCATAGTTTCACGTGAAACAAAGTCTTTATTAAAAAAGCACCCCTTTGATCATCAAAAGGGTGCTTTTTATTGTAGAGAATCAATTCAAATAATGATGCTTATTAACGAATAAACATCACTTTTATACCAATGGCTATCAATACTAATCCACCAAGTATCTCAGCTTTATCCTCAAGCCAAGTTCCAGAAGACTTACCTAAATAGATACCGAAAAAGCCAAATCCAGCGGTGATAATAGCGATAATGAAGCACGCTAGCCACGCATTAATTGCTTGTAAATTCAAAGTAAAGCCTGCTGCCATTGCATCAATACTGGTTGCGATAGCCAATGTAAACATCATACGATGATTGATTTCTTCTTGTATGTTTCCATCGAAACTGCCTGCTAATACCGCTTCAACCTCACCATTAAACGCTTCATATAACATCTTAGCGCCAAGCACAATAAGAATCCCACCACCAATCCACGGTGCAGCAGTCGCTAACCAGCCTAATAATACTGCACCCAATAGATAACCTATCAGCGGCATCACGCCTTGCGCAATACCAAAATACAGCGCTGCATAAATGGCTAAACGAAGCACATAAGCAGATGATTGCTTTTGCGATTTAGCCCCTAGCCCAATTGATACCGCAAATGCATCCATCGCCAAGGCTATCGCAAGTAAAAAAACTTCAATCATTTCTATATCCATTATCTAAAGCAATTTGTAAATTAAGTTTCACGTGAAACAATTCTAACATTAAAAAACCACCGCCTTGATTGCCAAAGCGGTGGTTTTTTAATTAATTAACAATGATTTCGCAACTCTTTATGTTCAACTTAGATGCCCAACCTAGATGTCTAAATTAGACACCGTCAATGCGTTCTCTTCAATGAAAATACGACGCGGTTCAACATGATCACCCATCAAGCAGGTAAACATATGATCCGCCGCAATCGCATCTTCAATCGTCACGCGTAGCATACGACGGTTTTCAGGATCCATCGTAGTATCCCAGAGCTGATCTGCGTTCATTTCACCCAGCCCTTTATAGCGCTGAATTGCTAGACCACGACGCGCATCAAGCATCATCTGCTGCCAGAGATAATCAAAGTCGCGTACAGGAATGTCTTTGGTCGTACCAGTCGTTGCTTCACGGCGGATAAAGGCATCCTCTGCAAGCAAGGTATTCCATTCAGCAGACAGACGCAGCAACTTGCTGTACTCGCCGGAATTGATAAAGCTAGCATCTAGCAGATAATGATGGGCTAACTGGTGCACATACACCGTAATACGCGGTAGCCACTGTGCTTTTGCTACTGGAGCTTCAGCGTCAACATTTTCCCCGCCTTCAACTTCAATGACAGGCTTCATACCCAATAAATCAGCAGCAGCATCCATATTTTTAGGCTGCGGCGCATGGATATTGACCAGTTCAATCTCCGGACTCAAATCACTACCGAAGTGCTCAAGCTGGGCTTGCATTGCCTCTTTCCAAGCTTGCATCGCAGGCAAATCATAAGTCATATCAGTGCTAAGCTTCGGCGTATGCGTCAGCGCATCCAATAACACCGCTGGGAAACGAATCTGCAAACGTGCCTTTATCAGCTGCGTTTGGTTATAGTCATTTAGTAGCGTTTCTAGCGCTTGCCCCGTAATAGCAGGAGCATCGGCACTGATATGCAGCTTAGTATTATCAATCGTTGATGATAATAAATACGCTTTAAGTGCTTCGTCGTCTTTTAGATACAGCTCTTGACGACCTTTTTTCACTTTATAAAGCGGTGGTTGGGCGATATAAATATAACCACGTTCGATCAACTCAGGCGTTTGACGGAAGAAGAAAGTCAGCAACAGGGTACGAATATGTGATCCATCAACGTCCGCATCGGTCATGATGATGATTTTATGATAACGTACTTTATCCGGATTATATTCGTCTGGACCAATGCCACAACCAAGCGCAGTGATGAGGTTACCAACCTCAGCAGAAGACAGCATTTTGTCAAAACGTGCGCGCTCTACGTTTAGGATTTTACCTTTCAGTGGCAAGATCGCTTGGGTTTTGCGGCTACGACCTTGTTTTGCTGAACCACCTGCAGAGTCACCCTCCACAATGTACAGTTCTGACAATGCTGGATCTTTTTCTTGGCAATCTGCCAACTTACCGGGCAGACCAGCGATATCTAACGTGGTCTTGCGACGCGTCATCTCACGGGCTTTACGAGCGGCATCACGAGCACGAGCGGCATCAATGATTTTGCCAGCAATAGCCTTACCAGCGCTTGGATTCTCTTGCAGATAATCATTAAACTTATCATGCATTGCTGATTCGACAGCAGATTTCACTTCACTTGATACCAGTTTATCTTTGGTTTGACTCGAAAACTTAGGATCTGGAACTTTAACGGATACGATAGCAGTTAGACCTTCACGCGCATCATCACCAGTAGCAACGACCTTCTCTTTTTTAAAGAGATTCTCGCGATCCATATAGGTATTCAAACAACGCGTCAACGCTGAACGAAAGCCAGATAGATGCGTACCACCATCCCTTTGGGGAATATTGTTAGTGAAACAAAATACTTTTTCGTTATAAGTATCTGTCCACTGTAACGCCACTTCGACGCTGATACCGTCATCTTGCTCACTCACAAAATGAAAGACTTCATTGATGCCATCTTTACCGGCATTAATGTAGCTGACAAATTCTGACAAGCCGCCTTTGTGTTCAAACTCATGACGCTTATCAATACGCTCATCCGTTAAAACAATGCGTACGCCCGAGTTCAAAAATGATAGCTCACGCAAACGCTTCGCTAAGATATCGTACTCAAAGATGGTGCCAGTAAACACATCGCTACTTGGATAAAAGCGAATTTGTGTACCGGTTTTGTCGGTTGGCTCCATTTGCTGAATGTCCGCATCAGGCACCCCATCAGTATAGGTTTGATGATAGTGATAGCCTTCACGCCAGATATTCATTTCAAGCTTTTTCGATAGGGCGTTAACGACCGAGACACCAACACCATGTAAGCCGCCTGATACTTTATAGCTGTTATCATCGAACTTACCGCCTGCATGCAAGACAGTCATAATGACCTGCGCCGCAGATACACCCTCTTCTGGATGGATATCGACAGGCACGCCACGACCGTTATCCATGACGCTCACAGATTCGTCTTCGTGGATAATGATATCGATTTGATCACAATGACCCGCCAGAGCCTCATCGATAGAGTTATCCACCACCTCAAAGACCATATGATGTAAGCCTGTACCATCATCCGTATCACCGATGTACATACCAGGGCGTACGCGTACCGCTTCTAACCCGCGCAATACACGAATATCTTTGGAGCTATAATCAGAAGGTAAACTTTCAGGAACCACCGCTGGTGCCGTAGTTTCAGCAATGCTGTCTGACGTCAGTTGCTCGTGGTCGGTAGGTAATGAATCACTCATGTGCATTCCTTAATCTAGCCATAATCAGCCGTTTGTTATTAGCGCACCACTACGATGACGCCTCATAACGTTATTTTAGACTTAATTTTTATAGTCAAAACCTTTGATAAGCATTACCAGCTAAAACACGATTAGCTGAAAATTCTTGAGTGTTGATAGCGACTTAAAAAGAGTTTCAAGTCCGCGCTTTTTTTCTCTAACATCGGCTTCTTTTTTTAAACATTATAAAAACCAAGATAGCAAATAAAACATCTATTTATCAAATACTTAGAAATTTACAGGCATTGGAAAACACCTATATAACGCCATCAAACAACTTGCTGAGAACAGGACAAAAATAAAGCCCTATTTTAGCATTTTTTTGCCTCTAAGTCACTGTTTACTGAGCGTTTTATGCCTATAAAACCAGCTCGCAAAGATAGCCTATATCATTACGAAACGACAGGTAGATAAGTATCGATATGAAAGACCATGGAGAAAGGAAATAAAATAAAGGAGATAATTAAGGACTAAAGGTTTGACCTTGTTTCACATGAAACATATTAGGTTCTGACCAATATTCATGCACTAACGGCAAAATATCATCGGTTAAGCTGGTCATAAATACCTGACATGGCAGCTGCGCTAACGTCGACAATAGAATATCTATCGCCCTACCATCAAGCTCTGCAGTAATATCATCTAGCAATACCACTGGTGTCACCTGAACATGAGCACTATCATTTGATAGATCATTAGTCTTTTGGGTATTTAGCAGTAATGGCAGTTGCGATAAACGCAGTGCTGTAATTAATAGCTTTTTTTCACCACGCGACAACACATTGGCTGCCTGCTCTTTTATCACAGCTACTTTGAGGTTAGTGTCCGCTTCATGCATTGTATCTGAGAAATTATTATTCGACGCTGCCGAGTCATTAGAGCGCCAATGCACATGAATATCAGCACGGTGATTACCGATACGAGTATATCCCAGTTGCAAATCCTGTTCTAAGCGCTCGTTAAGCTGTATATCCAGCGCAACATTCGTATCATAACCAGCATTATAGCTAAGGCTCAATTGCTCCGCATAAGCAGGCAATAACTGCGCGATACTTTCAGCAAAATAAGGCTGCCATTCTGCAAATATCCGTTCACGATAATGATGAATCAGTGCCGCATGATTACTAAGTCCTTTGTCCCACGATTTTAGTTCAGCGAGCTGCACTTGGGTCAAATGACGTGTCTTTTTTAGCAAACTATTGCGCTGTTTTAATAGACGCTGATAGGCGAGCCATTGCGGATGAAAGCCTTGTTTCATGTGAAACACTAGCCAATCTAGCAGCTGGCGACGACTAGCACTACCCTGCTCTAACATATCCATCGTCGATGGATCTATCAGTAGCGTTGGTAGCTGCTCAGTTAAGATGCTTTGGTTATAGACAGTGGTTTGATTCAGACGTAGAATTGTGGTCGCGTCAGCTTGTTTTTGGATAGCAAGAGTACTACTATCATTGAGTCTAGCGTACACAGTCACTGCATTTTGGTGGTGCTGAATGTAGCGTTTTGGCTGGTGATGACGAAAGCTTTTTCCTCTTGATAGCAGAAATATGGCTTCGAGTAATGAAGTTTTTCCACTGCCATTGGCACCGATAATGACGTTGCAAGCTGTTGCATGTAGATTGACTTGCGTCAGGTTGCGTAGGTTCGATATTTGTAGACGTTCAATCATAATGCCGACAGCCGCATATTGACGCTACCTATAAAATAGGCAAAAGTTTAATAATTATTGAATTTAAAATACCGGATTTTAATCAAAGACACTCAGCTTACCTTAATTTTTAAGTGTAAACTGAGTGTCTTTAGCCTCTTTGCTCAAGCCTATTGAAAATATACAGAAACTATATACGCATTGGCATAATGACATATTGATGGAACTCATCATTCAGCTGATTGACTAGCACCGACGCGTTTGATTGACTCATGTGCATTTGCAAGTCACCTTGAATAACGCCAAGCACATCTTGTAAATAAGCCGCATTAAAGGACAGCTCCATCGGCTCGCCTTGATACTTCGCCTGTATCATCTCCACCGCTTCATCTTGCTCTGCATTATTAGCACGAACTTCTACCATGCCGTCGCTGGCAAAATTAAACACCACACCGCGAGATTTTTCATTACTTAAAATCGCGACACGGCGCAATACGTCCGTCATTTTTTCTTGATTGAATAAAGCCAGTTTATCCGTATTACTTGGCATCACTCGGCGATAATCAGGGAATTTCCCATCAATCAGGCGCGCAGTGAAAGTAACCATCAGGTTTTGATTGACCTGTCCTGCACTATCAACGTCACCAAACGGTAAGCTCACTTGCAAAAACTCACGCCCGAAGCTCAAGGTGACCTGATTGTCTTGCTCACCAAGCATTTTTCCTAGCTCAGAGGCCAAGCGCTCAAGCTCAATAACAGCTTTACGGGGCAAAATAGCTTGCATGCTTAAATCAGCACTGACATCGATGACACTGCGCGCCAAAGCCAATCGATGCCCATCGGTTGCAACCGTCGTCAGCTGCTGTTGCGACACGTCAAACAACATACCAGTGAGATAATAGCGAACATCTTGAATCGCCATTGCAAACTGCGTTTTATGAATCAAATCGATCAGACGATTGCGACTGATGGTTAATGGCGTGATATTTTCGGGATTACCCAAACTCGGATAATCTTCGCTAGGTAATGTGCCTAAGGTGAAGCGACTCTTGCCGCTGGTTAATAAGCAGCGTTCATTTTCTTGAGTAGCCAAATTAATTTGAGCTTGTGCAGGCAATGATTTACAGATGTCTTTTAATTTTGTTGCAGGTAAAGTTGTGGTACCAGCTTCAACACAAGCACCAGCAGGCAGTTTCAAAGTCGATGTCAGCTCTACTTCTAAATCAGAAGCCGTCAAAATAAGCGTTGATTCGGATAGCTGTAGCTTGATATTGCCCAAAATAACCATATTGTGCCGTTTATCAGCAGCCTTGGCGATCAAATTAATGGCTTTTAGTAACGACTCTCGATTAATCGATAATTGCATGCTTGGTTACTCTTATTTAAATGATTTTTATTATAAAACTTAACAATAATGGCTTAATCATACCCTGTCTATTGACTATAATCCATTCGCTGTCTGTCTACTCGTATTTTTAATATTATAAACCATATCAATCCACTAAAACATAGTGATACCGCGACCTACTAACCCGCTTGCAGCATCAATGCCAGTGTTTTGTAATCCTTATCAAACGCAGGATCCGCTGCTCGTAGCTCATTAACTTTATCGCAAGCATGCATCACCGTTGTATGATCGCGCCCACCGAATGACTGACCAATTTCAGGAAAGCTATCACCGGTCAATTCACGTGATAGTGCCATCGCAATTTGGCGAGGTCTAGCAATACTGCGTGTACGCTTACGACCCATCATTTCTTTGATGGTCACGTCATAGTACTCAGCAACCACTTTGCGAATATTATCCATATTCACAGCTTGCACACGCATCGCGACGATGTCTTTTAGCGCATATTGCACCATTTCAAGAGTAATCTGTGCACCCGTCAAGTTAGCATTAGCAAAGACTTGATTTAGAGCACCTTCTAAACGCCTAACATTTGAAACCACATTTTGAGCGATGAATAATGCGCATTCTTTAGGCAGTGTCATACCATATGAAGCTGCTTTTTTCTGCAAAATTTGCACACGAGTATCAATCTCAGGCGGATCAACTGCTACAGTGAGCCCCCAAGAAAATCGCGATCTAAAACGTTCATCGAATTCGGTCATTTGCGAAGGATGACGATCTGAAGCCAAAATCAGTTGTTTATCACCACTGGTAAAATCTGCAAATAATGTCAAAAACTCATTACTACTTTTGGTTTTTCCTGCCAATACATGAATATCATCTACAATCAACAAATCAACTTTTTTAATTTTCTTTTTAAAATCTTCTATTTTGTTATTTCTTAATGAATAGACCAATTGATTAATAAATTTTTCAGAAGTGAAATAATAAAAACTTTGATTATTTTTTAAATAGCGATGTGCTACAGAATGCATTAAATGTGTTTTTCCCAAACCAGAAGGTCCGTATATAAATAAAGGATTGTGTCGATTTTTTGATTGGCGCTTACCAAGCTCATAACAGGCTTTATAAGCCAGATTGTTAGATTTGCCAGTGACAAAAGTTTCAAAAGTAAAGTCAGGGTTTAGATAACTTAACGACTTGGCATCAGCAGAATCAACCAATTCTGCGTGACGCATATTGGCATCAATATCTGCTTTTGCATTGTTATGATGAATGGTTTCAAACTGATGGTCTGCAGGGGTAGGGGAGGGTTTATCTTCATCAAACAAAGACCCTGATTGCAATTGACGATTGTCTTCGTTATCGCGGCCAGCGTTATCAACACGCACAACCACCTCTTCGATACTTCCCTGACTGTGCTTAGCAACCAGCTGCTGTATCTCTTGCAAGTGGTTTTTTTTGATGTAAGTCACAAAATAATCATTAGGAGCAAGTATAGTCAGCGTTTGCGCCTCTTGATGAGCTGACAATGGTCTCAACCACATAGTAAATACGTTGTCTTTGACGTTATATCGTAGGTCATTTAGACATTTATCCCAAATATTTGCTGTGTCTATCATGAAAAATACTAACCCTATAATTTGAAATAATATTTGTGTTTTAGCAGTGTGATCTGTTGCGTAGCCCTTAATATTTTCCGCAATTATTTCCGTTGGAAACCATATTGGGAGTTACGTTGATAAACTATACGAAGCCATATATTAAGTAGGGGCTAATCTAACACAAATACCCTGTGGATAAAACCTTGTTTTTTGGGGATAAGGCTGTGGATACTTTTGTGCATAACTTTAAAAGTTGAGTTATCCATATTTAGCCCACAGGTTATCCACAGGTTTACCCATAGTACAATATGTTGATAATAAAAAGGAAAACTTACTTAGCCACAGATAATCGAGCTCCCAATAACAACAATACTTATATATATTAATAGTTAATTATTATAGATTTCGACAAAAACTGTGGATAACTTTTGGGAATCCATCACTGAATTAATTAACTGAGTCGTTATTTTTTAGTTATGAATATGAAATTTACACACGATGAATCATTTAAAATGATATTTCCTCTGTCAAAATATCTGTCTGCATCGACATAGATTAAATTAGTTCATTGACCAAGATTCTATGCGGTGGTATAATCCTCCGTTATTACGAATTTAGTCCATTATTTTGATAGGTGAGTTATGAAACGTACATTCCAACCAAGCGTGATCAAGCGTAAACGTACTCACGGTTTCCGTGCTCGTATGGCAACTAAAAAAGGCCGTCAGGTCTTAGCTCGTCGCCGCGCTAAAGGACGTCATCGTCTTACTGTATAATCAGTAGATTGCGATAAGCATGGCTTGTTGTGTTTCTATTATTTATAGATTGCGATAGTCAATCACCACAACTGACACTTAGCCATATATTAAAAGCGCCCACATCGGCGCTTTTTTTGTCTCTGTACTTTGTTGTTATTTCTGCGCTATTATTTCCGCTACCGTTATTCGCTCTTATACTAGGTTGTGCTATGTCCAATACTGTTTCAGCGGCAGCTAATGCCCGCTTCACCAAAGAGCAGCGTTTGCTCACGCCTGCGGCCTTCCGTGAGGTTTTTGATGCACCTGAGCGTAAGCTTCATCAGAGCCATCTAATGGCATTTGTGCGTACCAATGATCATGATAAGCCACGAGTCGGCATGGCTATTACCAAGCGTAAAGTTCCTACGGCTGTCGCGCGAAATTTAATCAAGCGTCAAATACGTGAGCACTTTCGTGTAAAGGCTCATTCTTTAGAAAACAAAGATATTGTTTTTATTGTTAAAAAATCTATAAAAGATATAGATAACAAAGAATTAAAAAATCAAATAATCAATATTATTAAAAAAGTAGAAAAAAAATAAGATGGATTTTTTATTTATTAATTTAAATAATATTCTTTATAAAATTATTTATTATTTTATTGTTTTTTATCAAAAGTTAATAAGCCCACTATTACCTGCTCGTTGCCGCTATTACCCTACGTGCTCGAATTATGGTAAACAAGCTTTGGCATGGCATGGAGTCCGAGCAGGCAGTTGGTTATTATTAAAACGTATCAGCAGTTGTCATCCTTTGGGTGGACACGGCATTGATTTTGTGCCGCTACCGTTATCCTCTTATCATTATCAATATGTACCTTTTAACGCACTAGCTACTAGTGTCAAAGTTCAAGGTTTATATGTTTTTAGAGATAATAAAGGCTATGTGTCTCGCTTAAACCATATGATGAAACTAACATAGCATTCGTCATCGACTGCGAAGTTGTGGATATCTATTTAGTTACCCACAAGTTATCCACACTCTTGGTATCATTTAAGGCGGATTTTTAGTAAAATGATGCACATTTTATGTAAATGACTGGCAATACTGTTGTCACATATGATGATAATTGTACGGTCATGACACATGCCCTAATTTTTCATTCCCTAATTTTTTAATCTAGGAAAGGTTTATGCAAAAGATATTTCGGGTGATGATCATCATTGCGATGTTAATCACCGCTTATCTGCTGATTTTGGCATGGCGAGATGATTATGCCGATGCGCCAGCTGTAGATGCGGTGTCAGAAACCACTACTTCAGTAGGTGCTGATATCCCTTCGACAACTGGTGCAGCAGGTGATATTCCGGTACAGACGTTGCCTGTTGATAACAATACAGTCGCTAATGATGCTGTGACGGCAACGCCTGCTAAAGACACGGGATTAATCACGGTCACTACCGATCGTTATGATATAAAGATCAACCCAGAAGGCGGCGATATTGTTTATGCTGCTCTTAAGCAGTATGACGCAACGCTCGATAGCGATAAGCCTTTCGTATTGCTAGAGAATAATAGTAATCGCGTGTATGTGGCTCAGTCTGGTCTTATTGGTCCTAATGGTATTGATACTGCAGAAGGTCGTGCCAAATACAGCCATACTGCTAATAATTACGTCATGGAAGCAGGGCAACAGACGCTGTCAGTACCGCTGACTTATAAAAAAGATGGCGTGACCGTTACTAAGACCTTTACCTTTACTGAAAATAAATATCCGATTGATATTAGCTATCAAATACAAAATGCTTCTAAACAACCGTGGCAAGGTCAGCTATTTGCCCAGTTGAAACGTGATGACAGTAAAGATCCAGGTATGTCTGATAAGGGTGCGCTTAGTATGGCTACTTACTTAGGCGGCGCTTGGGGTACTCCTGATGATCCATATAATAAGCTCAAATTTAAAGACTTTAATGATGGTGAGCTAGCTGTTAGTAGTGATAAAGGTTGGGTTGGTGTTGTGCAGCATTATTTTGTATCAGCATGGATACCTGAAAACTTTACCGCTACTTTCTTTAGCCGTGAAACAGGCGATGATTACTTCATCGGTTTCAACAGTCAACCTGTCAATGTCGCGCCAAATAAACAAGTGACATTAGATGCCACGTTATACGCTGGCCCTAAAGTACAGTCTGAGCTAAAAGATGTGGCAGTAGGCCTTAATAAAACAGTCGATTATGGGTTGTTATGGCCAATATCGAAGATTTTATTTGCTATCTTGGACGGTATTCATAAAGTCATCGGTAACTGGGGTTGGTCAATCATTGTATTGACGATTTTAGTCAAAATTGCTCTGATGTGGTTCTCGAATAAGAGCTATTATTCGATGGCGAAGATGCGTGCGATTGCGCCAAGATTAGCCGCACTTAAAGAAGAGCATGGCGACGATCGAATGAAGATGTCGCAAGAAATGATGGCTATTTATAAAGAAGAAAAAGTCAATCCAATGGCAGGTTGTTTGCCTATTTTGATGCAAATGCCTATCTTCTTAGCGCTATATTGGGTGTTGGTTGAGAGTGTTGAGCTGCGTCATGCACCTTGGATTTTATGGATTCAGGATTTATCGGCGATGGATCCTTGGTTTATTTTACCATTGCTGATGGGTGCCTCGATGTTTGTACAGCAGCAGCTAAACCCGCAGCCAGCTGATCCGATGCAAGCGAAAGTGATGAAGTTCTTACCAATCATCTTTACTGCTTTCATGCTGTTTTTCCCAGCGGGTCTCGTACTGTACTGGACAGTCAACAACTTGTTCAGTATGACTCAGCAATATATTGTCAATAAAAAAGTCGAAGAAGAGCAAAAGCGTCGTACTGTTAAAGTATTGGACTAAGTAGCTCATCAATTGATAAAAGACCATCGCTACGGCGGTGGTTTTTTTATGCGTGACATTTCTATCATCGCTCACTGATTTGAAATAAAATAAGCGCAAAGCATGGCTATTTAAAGTTTGCTTTGTCAGTCTGTGTCCAGCCGTCTATAATGGGGTTTTTAGCTATTGAGAGTAATTGTGGATTCCCTAGAGATGGCGTCAAACGTACCTAAAGCATCTGAACCACCTAAAGCATCTGGCTTGGCCACGATTGCTGCTATTGCCACACCGCTTGGAAGAGGTGGCGTTGGTGTTGTACGTCTGTCAGGTGCGCGTGCTTATGACATTGCCTGTACACTAACGGGTAAGTCTGCTTTTACGCCACGTATGGCCAGTTTTTGTCGTTTTTATCAGGCTGATGGTACAGTCATTGATGAAGGATTAGTGCTGTACTTTAAAGGCCCGCATTCGTTCACAGGGGAAGATGTGATTGAACTGCAAGGGCATGGCGGCATGATTCTACAAAATCAACTGCTAGCAAGGGTGTTTGAGCTGGGCGCAAAACAAGCAGGTGCTGGGGAATTCTCTTATCGTGCTTTTGATAATGATAAATTGGATTTGGTACAAGCAGAGGCTATCGCTGATGCCATCGATGCGACCAGTGCTGCCGCTGCGAGTAGTGCCATTCGCTCGCTAAGTGGTGAGTTTTCAAACAAGATTAATCAACTATTAGAGCAGCTTATTCATCTTCGTTTGCATGTTGAAGCGGCGATTGATTTCCCTGACGAAGAAGACGTGGATTTTTTATCAGACGGTGTTATACAAAGTAAACTTGAGCAAACGCAAGACAAGATACAGCAAGTATTGGCGACCGCCAAGCAAGGTCAGCTCTTACGTGATGGTATCCATGTGGTCTTAGCGGGTAGACCAAATGCGGGTAAATCAAGCTTGCTGAATCGTCTGGCAGGGCAAGAGCGCGCTATCGTTACCGATGTTGCAGGTACGACTCGTGATACGCTACAGGAGACCGTAGTACTCAATGGTTTGACGCTGCATTTGACCGATACTGCAGGTCTGCGCGAGACTGAAGACACGGTAGAGCGTATTGGGATTGAACGAGCACGTACCGCCATTACACAGGCTGATATGCTACTGATGGTCTACGATGTGACTCGTGATCTTGAAGAAGAAAGTACGCCGCTACAGCTTGCAGAACAATTATTTGGTGAGTTACCAGAGGCTAAACGCTTATTGATTATTGCTAATAAGAGTGATTTGTTAAGTGATTTACTAGATGATAGTAGCAGTCAAATACCCTCTGTCTCGCAAATCGCAATAAAAGAACGTGGTTATGAACAAGTTAATGTTTCATGTGAAACAGGTGCTGGTATCGATAATTTAGTCGAAGCCTTATGTGCTAAGGTCGGTTTTCATCCGCCAGAAAACAGCCTAATTGCTCGCACACGTCATATAGATGCACTTAGACGCACAGCCGACTCTTTAGCAGAGGCGCACGAGCAGTTAACGGTCTTTCAAGCAGGAGAGTTAGTCGCTGAAAGCTTACGCCAAGCTCAGAACAGTTTGGGTGAGATTACGGGAGCGTTTAGTGCGGATGACTTGTTGGGCAAAATCTTTGGTAGTTTCTGTATTGGAAAATAATCAGCCGATTTTTTTGAATTGCCTGATACAGCTCGTTAATTCTCAGAAATTTCGGTCTTATCATTCGGTCTTATAAATAGTGACTGTGATTCTTGTGCTTAATATTGAAATAAGGAAACGCTATGCATTGCCCGTATTGTAACGCGTCAGAGACGAAAGTTATTGATTCGCGTCTGGCGGCAGAAGGTGCGCAAGTCCGTCGCCGCCGCTCATGTAATAGCTGCCAAGAGCGTTTCACTACTTTTGAGATGGTAGAAGTAGTCATGCCAAGAATCATCAAGTCAAGCGGTAAAATTGAGCCTTATGATAATGAAAAACTGCGCCGCTCTATTTTATTACCATTGCAAAAGCGCCCTATCACCATTGATGAACAAGAGGCGATGATCAGTCGTATTGAGAAGCGTGTTAGACAGATGGGTGAGCGCGAAATCAGTAGCAAGGTGTTGGGTGAGATCATCATGAGTGAGCTTAAAACGTTAGATGATGTTGCTTATGTGCGCTTTGCTAGTGTTTACCGCGACTTTCAAGATATTGATGCTTTCCATCAAGAGATTGCCAATATTCGTCCAAATGAAAAAGCTGACGATAACGTTAAATAGCTTTTACCCTCTACTTTTTTATTAAGTGTATCTCTTTATGACGCTCTCAAACCATACTCAGAATGCGCAAGACCGCTACTTTATGATGCTTGCGATCGAACAAGCCAAACAGGGTTTATATACCACCAGACCTAATCCAGCGGTAGGCTGTGTCATCGTGCAAGCAGAAGCGATCGTCGGTCAAGGGTTTCATCGGAAAGCTGGTCAGCCTCATGCAGAAGTATTTGCGCTAAAAGAAGCGGGTGCGAGGGCTTTAGGTGCAACTGCCTATGTGACTTTAGAGCCTTGTAGTCATACGGGGCGTACGCCACCTTGTGCTTTGGGTCTTATTAATGCTGGTGTGCAACGTGTCGTGATTGCAGGGCTTGATCCCAATCCGAAAGTGGCAGGACGCGGTGTAAAACTGTTAGAGCAGGCTGGGATTCAAGTGACAGTCGGTATATTAACTGAGCAAGCAGAAGCTTTAAATCGTGGGTTTTTAAAGACAATGCGCACCCAGATGCCTTATGTACGGCTGAAAATTGCCACCAGCCTTGACGGTCGTACCGCGATGGCATCTGGCGAGTCGAAATGGATTACCTCAGCGGCTGCCCGCGAAGATGTGCAGAAGCTACGTGCTCAAAGTGGCGCGATTATTACTGGTAGTGAAACGGTTATCGCGGATAATCCACAGCTTAATGTACGTTCCAACCAATTAGCTGTGCCACCTGAACAAGTTCCTACTCCCAAAATTGTCGTACTCGATAGACGTCAGCGCTTAGAACACAGCTTACCGTCTGACTATCAGTTATGCCGTCGACCGGATACGATTTATTGGCGCGAAGATAATTTGACTGAATTACTAAAAAAATTAGTCAGTGATCATCAGTGTTATGACGTGTTGGTAGAGGCCGGTGCTAGTGTTGCTGGTAGTTTCTTAAGCCAACAATTGGTAGATGAGTTGATTGTTTATCAGGCACCTTGTTTGTTAGGCGCGCAAGCCAGACCGATGGTCGATTTTAACCCATTGTCTCTAGCTCAGCAGTTGCGTTTTAATATTTATAGTCATGAAACATTAAGTCCTGACCTTAAACTGACTTTATTACCGCTATAACTTGTTATTTATAAACAGCTTATCCACAGTTTGGGCTAAATTTTTGCTAAGTGTGGATAAACAGCCAGTGTCGTACAAGGTTCCACATGAAACTGTGTATAACTTTGTTTCACATGAAACAGAAAACTAGGTATTTTATAAAAAATTTTATATTAATCTAATGTAATCAGTAACTTAGGTTTTACTATTAATCTTTCTTGATATTAGCCAACATCTTGTTTTCTGTGGATAACTTAATGGAAATGAGTGTTTTAATACGTTATGAGTTGATTTATCGGTACTTATCCACAATCTATCCCATCATAGGCTCAATTAAGCCCAAGTTGCCATAAAAAACTGGCTTAGACAAATGCTGCCACAATCTTAATAGATCAAGATATATTGTCTATAAAGACAACATCATAATGAAATGAGGTCGATATGTTTACTGGAATTATAGAGAGTGTTGGAAAGGTTAAGTCCATGCAGCCTACGGGCGGTGATATACGTTTGACGATAGAATCTGATGGTTTGGACTTTAGTGATGTGAAGCTAGGAGATTCTATTGCTTCCAATGGTATCTGCTTAACCGTCGTAGACCTAGGTAGTAATCATTACTCGGTCGATGTCTCACGTGAAACCATTGCTCGTACCGCATTAGAAACTTTAAAAGCTGGTCACACAGTGAATTTAGAGAAAGCGATGCTACCAACCACGCGTTTTGGTGGTCATATCGTCGCGGGTCACGTCGATGGCGTCGGCGTGGTCAGTAAGCTGCAACAAGATGCGCGCTCTATCTATATCGAGATTGAGATACCACAAGAGCTGGCGCACTATACAGCGACCAAAGGCTCTATCACGGTTGATGGTATTAGTCTGACGACCAACCTTGTACGAGATAATATTGTCTCTTTAAATATCATTCCACATACCGCACAAGTGACCAATATCGCTAAGCATTGGCTGGTTGGAAATAAAGTCAATATCGAAGTGGATATCGTCGCGCGCTATTTAGAACGTTTGTTAAATAAGTCGCAAACCAGTGGTATGAATACGCCAAGTCCGCAAAGCCAAATTACAGAAGCATTTTTAGCAGATAATGGTTTTATGAAATAGCTGATTTATGAAGTAATTGATTTATAAAGTAATAGTTTAAACCTGAAGAGTCAGTTTTACAGATTGTCATGATTTTATAAAGCTCTGTAAAACCGACTCTAGCTCTTTCTTATTGATCGGCTTTGCTAAAAACTCATCCATTCCTACTTCTATACAAGCGTCGCGATCTTCTTTGGTGTTGTTTGCAGTTAGCGCCACAATCGCAATTTTATCGCCTTGCGCACGAATCGCTTGGGTAGCCTGTAGCCCATCCATGACAGGCATGCGACAGTCCATCAAAATGAGTGAGATATCTTGACGCTGTTGTTGTAGCATATCTAACGCTTGCTGACCATCTTCTGCGACCACACTACGATAACCAAGTTTACTCAATATCTTGCACGTTATTTTCTGATTGGTTGGACTGTCTTCTACTACCAAGATAAGTGGCAATACATTCTCGTTGGCAGCTTTATCTACTTCGTTTGCTAGCTGCTTACACTCTTCTTTTATCTCTATGGTTTGAACCAGCTTCTGTCTCGCTGGTAAGGTTAAGCGCAGTAATTCAGAGAGCAATAAAGTCGCATCTAATGGTTTGCTCAAGAATCCTTCATATTTATCTAATAGTATAGAGGGAATACGGCGCTCAGGTTTCATACTAAGTAGTATCTTTGGTAGCGACGGATTATCGAGTAAGGTATTTAATGCCTGTTGTCTATCATCATTCCCTATCGCCTGATTAGCGGAAGCAATAGACAGGGTTTCATAATATTCATAATCTAATAGCAAGATAGGGGCGAGTCTTTGCTCGTCTTGCGCCAATTTTTCGTTTAATTGTTGTAGATCTAATTTATCTATAGAAGTGTAGATAGTAGCTGGCATCGATAAATATGAGCAAAAATCGCGCAGATGTTTGGCACGTAGTGGTTGTTTAATCACTGCTATTAGATGGATATGAGTCAAATGCTGACTATGATGATAAATAGGCTGATAATTTGGACGTCTGCAAGGCAGATAAAGATTCAGACTGCTGCCTTCAGTCATCGTGCTTTTTATTTCAATAAAACCACCCAATAATCGCGCAAAACTATTGACGTTATTTAACCCTAGGCCTTGCCCAGTCGTGTTATTTTGCATGTAATTAACGTTTCGATGGGTGTTTTGATTGCTGCTTTTATTAAGCTGAACCAACAGTTGATGTTGCTTCGCTATATCGATGCCCATACCGCTGTCTTTTATGCTAAAACGAATCCAGTCGTGTGAGGCATGATTGGGATTGTCTTTATTGATTTGACTATTTTTAATCAGTGTAAGGTCTTTATTAAGATTTACTAAGCTTCGGTTTTTTGTTGCTAATAGCTCTGCATTACTGACTGTTTCGATGGTCAGTGATACATAGCCAGAAGTGGTAAATTTCACCGCGTTATCTAATAAGTCGTACAAGATTTGCTGTAGGCGCTGATGGTCTGTATCAATACAACGCGGACCGTCAGGTGCAAAAAAGTACAGCAGCTCAAGTCCTTGCTGCCTTATCCTTTCTATAAATGACTGACTGACCTGTTGCCCCAGTCTATAAATATCAACAGGCTCAATGCTTAGGCGGGTTTTTCTTACCGCTATCTCCTCAATGTCTAGCACATCATTAAGCGTCGTTAGCATACTCTGACTGCTTTTAATTAAGGATATTAAAATATCATTCTGCGCAGCAGTCAAGGTCTCAGGATCAATCGGTTCTAGCGTGTCAATCATTGCTTCTAACGGTAGGCGCAAATCATGACCCATCGTCGATTTAATCGTATTAAATTCATTAATTTGGCGTTGTAGCCGTTGATTTTGTTGCTGTAATTCCCCTATTTGACTGGCAAATTCATTAACATTATTCAGCAGTACGGTAAAGCCGTGAACCTGACCATGTTCACCAAACCATGGTGTAACGTGCAATTGGTAAGTCTGTTCATTTTCTAACCCATAGACTGTTAAGGTACGAGTGACGCGTAGGTTGGATAACGTTTGCAGCAATCGTTGCGTGGATTCATCTTTACCCGCGATAAAATCCGTCAGTTCATAGTTGCTATCGCTTTGCGGTAAAGACATGAATATTTGTTCAAAGCGTTTATTGAAAAAGCTGATTTGACCATGACGCATGATCATTAGCATCGGTAAAGGGGATTGATCAACCAAACGTTCAAGACGGTGTGTTAGGGTTTTAATGCGGCGATAGTCATTATGCAGCTGGTAGCTGACACGGCTCAGCGCATGGCCTAAACGCAAAAACTCAGGCGTAGATTTTTTTTGCAAAAAAGGCGGCGGACTATAGGCTTCTTTCGCGTGGCTACTTAGATTGTCCGTATAAATCAGCAGCTGTTCCCAATTGGTGCGACGATTGAGCATATACAGCAAAGCGATAATAAAAAGCATGATCGCTGCCATCAATGGCAACCAGTAGCGATAAGATATCCAGTCAATGATAAGCGGTTTATGGCGCAATATAATATAAAGCTGATGACCACTTTTGAGTTTAATGGTGCCGGTTAAGTTGCGATTATTGAGCGTGTAAGCACTATGACTGCCGTTATTAGAAGGGCATGAGCTAATGATAGGAAACGTAACGTTAGCAAAAGCAGGCTCATTGGGCTGAGTATGGCGATGGATATAAGTCTGCCCAGATGGCATCATAAAAACCAGCTGATAGCTTATGTCTTCAAATACGGGTTTTTCTAAAATCCTTTTAATGTCAGGGTTTAGAAGATCATCACGTTCAGTAACTTCATACTGCAATGTATGGAAAGTATCGATACTGTGTTGTTCACTGTGTTTTTTTATCTCGTGAAACAGCGCAAAATAATAGATAGACAACATGACCAGCAAGGTCAGTGCATAAAATATGAGTAAGCGCTGTAAGGACTGAAACTGTTGCATGAAAGCGTGGTCCTATATCGACACAAGAAACATAGTGAGTAAGTCATCAGTTTGGCACAGTAGCTGGTTTATTCAAGCCGTTTTAACTTTTACGGTTTTACCGCTATTATCTAGAAAAAAATGGTGAATGGCAGTGGAATATCGCTCAATCACGCATTATTTTGTAAATAAACTCATCAATAAGAGCGCCCTGCTTGCTTTCTATTATAAAGACAAACCGTATCATTGGTAACGCTCGATTACCGTTATTACAACCATGGCACAACATCGTAAACTCACCTATAATGAGTCAATCAACCCTATATAATGCCTGTTTATGACTACAATTGCTTCTGCCTCCGATTTATCCATGCCATCTACGACGAAAGATTGCTCATCTAGTAAGCGCTTAAGAGTTGCTTTTGCTGGCACTCCTGAGTTTGCCGCCGTTAGTCTTGAGGCGCTTATCAGCCAGCAAGAAGCCTTGAATATAGACATCGTCTCTGTGTATACGCAACCTGATCGCAAGGCAGGACGGGGTCAAAAATTATCAGCCTCTGCAGTAAAGCAAGTCGCATTGGCGCATGATATTGCCGTTGAGCAGCCTCTCACCTTTAAAAAATCTAGTAGTGAAGGGTTGATCGCACGTGAGACTCTGCGTAGTTATCAGCCAGATGTGATGATTGTCGCGGCTTATGGCTTGATATTGCCGATTGGTGTATTGACCACACCGACTTATGGTTGCCTCAATATTCATGCTTCATTATTACCACGCTGGCGCGGCGCGGCACCTATTCATCGCGCGCTATTGGCGGGTGATAGCGAGACTGGCATTACCATTATGCAGATGGATAAGGGCTTAGATACAGGTGATATGATTTACAAAATCAGCGCTCCTATTGAGGCTGATGATACGGCTGCCAGCCTCCATGATAAAATGGCTGAGCTTGGTGCAACGGCTATTATTACCGTGCTAAAGGACTTGCCACATTATCAAGCACAAGCAATCGCTCAAGATGACAGTCAAGCCAATTACGCTGAAAAACTCGTCAAAACTGAAGGTGAAATCGACTGGACACAATCAGCGACTATTATCGAACGACAAATTCGCGGTTTGACGCCATGGCCAGGTGCTTATACTTTTTTGGCAGGGCAGCGTGTCAAGATTTTAGCCAGCTTACCTGTGAATCCGTCGCAGCAAACCAATCAGCCTGCTGGTACGGTCATCAGCGTTGGACGCAAAGCGATATTGGTAGCTTGTGGCAAAGAAAGTAATGATGAACAATCAGCCAGCACTTTAGCCATTACCGAATTACAGTTTGCTGGTGGTAAACCAATGACAGCCGAGCAAATCTGCCATGGTAACCAATTAAATGATGGCGACCAGTTCACAGCAGACTTAAAATAATTGCTCCTAAATCAGTTTAATACAGCTTAACCTTATTTATTTTTATATTCGTTATTTAATACCAAACAATCCAACTTTTATCAGACGCTAATTATTAGACGTCAAGGAAATTCAATTTAATGAGAAGCACTGCGCCAAGAAACAATAAGCTCAAACCGTCAAGTAACCTTATCATGAATGGTAGCGTCCGCGTCCGCGTGATTCGCACTTTACTGGCTATTCAAAATGGTCAGTCGCTAGCGAGCGTCCTTGATCCGCTATTAAACAGTTTGCATGACGGTGATAAAGGTTTTGCTCATGCGTTATTGTTAACGACGTTGCGCCAATGGTATGCCCTTGAACGCCTACTCGATAGTCTGGCTGATAACTCGATTGATGAAAAAGAAGTACGTACGACGATCCAAGTGGGTTTAACGCAGTTACTTTATTTACAAGTGGCTGATCATGCGGCGATTCATGAAACGGTTGAAGCAGCAAAAGAAATCGAATTTGCGCATGCGACCGGTTTAATCAATGCCATCTTGCGTAAAGTCGCTAAGAACCCAAGTAAGTTCCGTAAGAAATGTGATAAAAAACACAGCTTACCGAATTGGCTTGCCTATCAGCTTAAGCAAGATTGGAGTGAGCAGTATGACGATTTGATGCAGGGTTTACGTCAACCTGCACCGATGTTTTTACGCGTGAATACAGCGGTTACCTCGGTAGAGGATTATCAGCAAGCCTTGGTGGAATTTGAAGTTGAAGCAGATTTGGTTGAGCTAACGAGTGGTTTTAATTTAGCCAGCTCATCGGATGCAGCCGCATCTAATAGCATATTAACCAAAGGGTTAAGATTACATCAAAGTACCGCAGTCAATGCCTTACCGCAATTCGCTGAAGGAGCTGCTAGTGTACAAGATATGCATGCTCAGCTTGCCGCGCCGCTTATTCATAACGCTTTAATTAATAAGCTGAGTGTTAAAAGCGATGATGCAGACGGCGATATAGACACCAATAACAACGAGATCCGCATTTTAGATGCTTGTGCAGCGCCGGGTGGTAAGCTTGCTCATTGGTTAGAATTAATCGGCTCAAATGAGTCTTCGTTGTTTCACGTGAAACAAGACGATGCTGAAACGTCGCCTGTGATTTCGAAAGTTAAGATTACTGCGATAGATAATGAGGCGCCACGTATCGAGCGTATTCATACTAATTTACAGCGCTTAAACCTAAGTCAGCACGACTTGCAGCAAGCTGAGAAAAATATCGAACTCAATATTGTCTGTGCTGATGCAACGACATGGCAAGGCGCTGGTAAGAAAAAGAGCAAACTCGTATTTGACGCTATATTATTAGACTCACCTTGTACGGCGACTGGCGTGATTCGTCGCCATCCTGACATCAGTATTTTGCGTACTGAAGAAGACGTTGAGCAAACGGCATTGCTGCAAGCCGATATCTTGCATAATCTATGGCCACAACTTAAAGTTGGTGGTTATCTGTTATACGTTACTTGTTCTATCTTAAAGCAAGAGAACGTCGAGCAAATGCAGGATTTCATGACTTACTATAATAATGTAGAAGCAATTGAATTTAGCGACGACTGCAGTTGGGGTATCGAACAAGCGATTGGTCGCCAGTGCTTACCAATTGATAGCGAGAGCGGCGATGGCTTTTATTATGCCTTGCTGCAAAAAACTGCTGAATAAACTGCTGAATAAACTGTTTTAATTAATCATCTCATTGTAGACAGGACAATCTAATGAAATATATCAGTACCCGTGGTCAGACAGCGCCGATGGATTTTAGTGATGTGTTATTAATGGGTCTTGCACCAGACGGTGGATTGATGCTGCCTGAGCACTATCCGAATATTGATAGTGCGACGCTTACCGAATGGCGTGCGCTGAGCTATCCACAGCTGGCAATGGCGATTATGCAGCGTTTTGCTACTGATATTCCGGTGGCTGATCTGCAAGATATTATTGAGCGCACTTACACCGCTGAGGTATTTGGTTCTGCTGAGATTGTTCCTGTCCGCAAACTTGACAATAATTTATACATTTTAGGCTTGTCGAACGGTCCGACGTTAGCGTTTAAAGATGTTGCCATGCAGTTTTTGGGTAATGCTTTCGAATATGTACTGAAGAAGAAAGACGCGCGCATCACCATTATTGGTGCGACCAGTGGTGATACAGGCAGTGCAGCAGAATATGCCCTGCGTGGTAAAGAAAACATCGAAGTCTTTATGCTGTCACCGCACGGCAAAATGAGCGAATTCCAGCGCGCGCAGATGTATAGCCTGACCGATGATAATATCCATAATATCGCCATCGAAGGCATGTTTGATGATTGCCAAGATATCGTTAAAGCGCTACAACAGGATGCTAAGTTTAAAGCGGCTTATAACTTAGGGACAGTCAATTCTATCAATTGGGGTCGTATCCTAGCGCAAATCGTTTATTATTTTAAAGCCTATTTTGCCGTGACTTCAAGTAATGACGAAAAAGTTAGTTTTAGCGTGCCATCAGGCAACTTTGGTAATATTTGTGCCGGTCATATAGCACGAGAGATTGGTCTGCCGATTGAGCGTTTAATCGTCGCAACCAATGAAAACGATGTCCTCAACGACTTCTTTAATCAAGGTGCTTATCAGCCGCGTCCGACTGATAAAACTTATATCACTTCAAGTCCATCGATGGATATCTCTAAAGCCTCTAACTTTGAGCGTTTTGTTTATTTACTATTAGATAAAGACAGCGCGCGTGTTCATGAGTTATTTGAAGGGGTGAAATCTGGTCAAGGTTTTGATTTGCCTGACCTAATGGAGGCGGTCAACACTCGCTACGGTTTTGCTGCGGGCAAATCGACCCATAATGACCGCTTACAAACCATTAAAGCGCTGTATGAGCAGCATGGAGAGCTGGTTGATCCGCACACTGCTGATGGCATCAAGGTTGCCAAAGAGTTACAGCGCGAGGGAGAAATGATTGTCTGTGCTGAGACCGCGCTGCCAGTGAAATTTGCAGATACTATCGTTGAAGCGATAGGTCAAATAGAAATCGCACGCCCAGCCCATACCGAAGGCTTAGAAGCGTTACCGCAGCATGTGGTGGTGCTTGATAATGATGCCGAATTAGTCGCTGAGCAAATTCGTCAGCATGTGATACCAAATCCAGCATAAATCAGAGTTGATTTTAATGCTTATTTTCATGAGGAACTCTATAAATTTCAATAACGAACTATAGAAATAATATTCATATAGAAGTTACGCTATTGTAATAAAGTGTTTATGATTGTGTTATGGTAGATATAATTGTAATATTAGAAACAGCGTCGGCGACTCATCATTTTGCTAGACGCTTTTTTAGTAATCATACCAGCCAATTACACTGAACAGCTGCCCTATAAGCGTCATGATAATCGTACGGTTAAGTCCTTTTACGACCCTCATTGCTAGTCACTATTTTAATGACAGTCAAAGATTAAGGTTAAGTAATAGATCTAAATGGTACTAATTGTGGCGACAACAGCGGTACATATTGTGGATATAACAATGAAGATGAGCTTAAAAAAGACAGCAAAAGCACTGGCAAAAGGATTATTAGTTACGACATTTAGTAGTGCCATGTTGATGACCACAGCCCACGCTAACAATCCACCACCAGCCATCAAAGCGGATGCGCCCAATCGCTATATCGTCAAAAAAGGCGATACGTTGTGGGACATATCAGGACGTTATTTAGACAGTCCGTGGCGCTGGAAAGAGATCTGGGCAACCAATAAGCAAATCAAAAACCCCAATCTTATTTATCCTAACGACATCCTTATCTTATGCGTGATTCAAGGTAAGACCTTAATTGGTGTTGATACTGGCGAAGGTTGTGCTGGGGTTGAAAAACAATTAACGGGTAACGTGGTATCTAGCACAGTCTCAGTCACTTCAACAGCCAACAGTATTCCAGCACTTCCGTGGTCTGCTATTCAACACTGGTTAGATAAGACAGTCATCGTTAATCCACAAGATTTTAATACCACCCCTTATATATTGGCCTCTAAAAAAGGCAATTTAATTACCGCTAGTGGCGATAAAGTGTATGCCAAAGGTGTGCCACTGATCGTCGGTCAGCGTTATGGTATCTACCGTGAAGGAGAGCTATATGTTGAGCCAAAAACCCAAGAAGTTATCGGTTTAGAGGTCACGCAAGTTGCGACGGGTTTGGTTACTTCGACAGAAACCAACGGCGTCAGCAGTTTGCAGCTCACCGACAGTTACGACAAAGAAGTGCGTGAAGGTGATCGCGTATTCGTTGAGTTGAATAACTCTATTCCACCTGTGTTTTATCCAGCCCCTGCAATTGTCAGTCGTGGTGGCATGATTGTCCGAGTCATGGACTCAATCAGCTCAGCGGCGAAGGGTAGTGTCGTTGCTATCAACTTAGGTAGTACCCATGGTGCTAAGCCTGGTGATGTATTGACTGTCTATCAAAAAGGGGCCTTGATCCGCGATACCAAAGACAATGACACGCCAGTACGCTTACCAAATGAGCCAAGCGGTATGGTCATGGTATTCAATACTTTCGATAATATTAGCTATGCTTATGTGCTTGATTCAGAGCTACCATTAAACGTCGGCGATCAGCTGTTGCCACCGCCATATCTATAAATGAGTACACTATAAGTGAGAACATGCTTATTTTTGGACGGGATATACTAACTTAGCCTATACGAGCTAGATGATTATGATGGCAGTTACTTCTTCTTTATCAGATGAGCAGCGCGCAGTACTGGCGCTGTGGACTGAGGTGAATGCATCATTATCTGCTTATCATAAGCTCATTACTTCTTTTGGCACAGCAGAGCTTGCTTGGTACGCCAAAGTAGATGCTTGGCGGCAATTGGGTATTCATCATAGCCATCTTGCCCGTCATGAACAGCCAGAGCATACGCAAGCCAGTATCGATAAAATTCAGCAAGCGCTCATCGAAGGGCGCTACGGTCTGCTATTTGCTGACCAGCCTGATTATCCCGCACAGCTCTCGCAAATCTATGACCCACCGCCTTTATTATTTTACCGAGGCAATAAATCGCGTTTGCGTCAAGCGCAAATTGCGATCGTCGGTAGCCGAAAACCCACTGCCCATGCCCAAAAAATCACCTTTGATATCGCACAATATTTGGCGCAAGCGGGTTATATCATCACCAGCGGTCTTGCCATGGGTGTTGATAAGCGAGCACATCTAGGCGCTTTAGCACAGGCAGACGCTGAATATCAAGGTCGAACGATTGGGGTAATGGGTACGGGTATTGAGGTCAATTATCCCAATCATCATGATAAATTGTTTGCCCAAATAATTGAGCAAGGCGGCTGTATTATTAGTGAGCTATTGCCGCATACAATGCCACATAAGCATACGTTTCCACGGCGTAATCGTTTGGTCGCTGGATTGAGCTTAGCAACGATTGTGACAGAGGCAACCATTCAGAGTGGTTCGTTGATTACCGCGCGTTTAACCTCGGAACAGGGTAAGCAAGTTTTTGCGATTCCAAGTCATATTGATAATAGCAATGCTGAAGGCTGTCATCATTTGATACGTGAAGGCGCGACCTTAATTTATCATCCACAGCAAGTGCTAGAAGACGTCAATGCTCAGTTGGGTTATGAAAGTTATTCTCATAAATCAGAAGATACTGTGGATATTGGTATAGATATTACCGAATCTAATGGCTCTCAAACGAATCATAGCAAAGCTACTAAACATACAAATAAAGATAAAAACATCGCTGTAATGTCTAACCATCCAATACCCTCTAATATCAAATCTGCTCCCAGCGCTATCGTCGTACCAGAGCATTTGACGCTTGTGTACGACCAGCTTGATTGGCACGGGCAGGATTTAGATGCGCTGATTATCGCTACCAAACTTACCACACCGCAGCTGATTGGACAGTTAATGGAGCTTGAATTGTTAGGCATCATTAGTGTGCAAGGCGGACGGTATTTGCGCGTCTAAAATCGTACTTTCTATCGCTTTAGGCTTTTCACTTATCTACTGCCAAGTGATTGACGACAGTACAATCTAGGGCGTGTCATCAATTAGATTGTGAGGCTTAAAATGAGAAAAATTGTAGATAAACAAGGAAGCAATTGCCGTTAATATGAACATATTGACAAAATTGCTGACGATGTTTAGCAAAATTTAGCCACTTTAAGACCACTAAACGTACTAATGTGCTAATTGATGACACGACCTAGGTAGCTGCTAATAAGGTCGCTTTAAACTTCGCTGCCCTAATTTTTCTTAGTCTTATGTTATGATGAGTGCTTAAATTTCTACCTTTTTGAAGCCTTCAAGCCATGGAAAAATCCACATCTTTTATTACTGATTCTGTCACTCAAGCTGCCAAATGGCTTAAAGAAGGACAGCTACTTGCTTATCCCACCGAAAGTGTTTGGGGTATCGGTTGTGACGCTTATGACGAAGCAGCCGTTCAACGTATTTTATCCATTAAACAGCGTCCACAAGCCAAAGGCATGATCGTCATTACTGACAGCGCTGAGCGTTTAAAGCCGTTACTAGAGCCTTTAGAAGAAGGTCTGCGCCAACAAATCATCAAGAGTTGGCAGGCAGATACTGACAGTATAGAGCTACAAGGTAAGCAAGCCCATACATGGCTACTGCCTATCCCTCAGACACTTGAAAAGATTATCCCTCGTTGGATCACAGGGCAGCATCAAACAGTGGCGGTTAGAGTTATTGCGCATCCTATGATTCGTCAATTGTGCCAACAACTGGTCGACGTTCAAAACCCATTTGGACTATTGGTTTCCACAAGCTGTAATCCATCAGGGCAACCGCCTGCTATGACTTTCACTGATGCTTATGGATATTTTGGCGAGCAAATCAGCTACTTGCAGGCTGACACTCTAGGCTATACTTTACCGAGCCAAATTCGTGACGCAACCACGGGTTTAGTGATTCGTTAGCGCATGACAGTCAAACAAGTGATGAGTGTCATCTATTGATTTCACTATTGACAGAAATAAAAGAATAGCGCAAGATAAGTCAATAAATAACCAAAACTTATAAAGTAGAGTATATATTAATCATGAAACTAAATCCTGTGACCGAAAAATTTATCTTACATTGGGGTGAAATGGGCTCGCAGTGGGGCGTCAATCGCACCATGTCACAGATTCATGCGTTGTTATTCATCATTGGTAAGCCATTAAATGCTGAAGAAATCACCGAAACACTTGGTGTTGCTCGCTCTAACGTCTCAAATAGTATTAAAGAGTTGCAGCATTGGGGCTTAGTACAAAAGGTCTCGATATTGGGTGATCGTCGCGATCACTTCACGACCAATACTGACGTTTGGGAGCTGGCACGCATCATCGTGGTTGAACGACAAAAGCGTGAGCTTGAGCCAACTGTGCAGTTCTTACAAGAATTGATGGACAGTCCTGAATTTGAACATGAAAATAATGAGGTAAAGTCACGTATTCGTGATACCCAAGAATTCGTCAGTACCCTAACCACATGGTCATCTGAGATGCTTAAACTGCCCACAAGCATCCTCAAAAAAGTCCTAAAACTGGGCGCTAGTATTAAAAAAGTCTTACGTTAATAGTTAGCGGTGTAATTTAAAATAAAAAATTTGCAATATAATTTCTGTTTTGACAGAAATATATGTAATAAATATAAAAGCCAGTTGAGTTTAAGTGAGATAAGTTTCTATAAAATAGCAGCAACCAAAAACAGTAATAACAAATGGATGTGTAAAATGACAGTCAATCAAACACACGCTAATAAAGAACAAGCTATTAAAAAGGCTGTTGCTGCAGTCGAGTGGCAAGACTTGCGCCGGTTAACGCGCGGTCAAATTGCTTATAATCTCATTTTGCCTTATCCTTTTTTATTGTTGTCATGGTGGTTTGCCAGCCACTCTTGGTATGTCTTAGCATGCGGGGCTTCTTATTTATTCTTTGCTGCCGCATTTCGCCAAGCACACGATGGCTATCATCATAGTTTGGGTACAGGTAAACGCACGACCACCGCTATATTATTATTGCTCAGCGTACTATTAATGACCAGTTTGCACAGCATTCGAGCCACCCACATGGAACATCACCGCAATCCATTGGGCGATAGTGATATTGAGGGCAGTCTAGCAAAGGTCTCATGGTGGCAAGCGCTGATCGGCGGGATAACTTATCGACTCGATATTTATCGTCAAGGACTGCGTCTAAGCAGCCGTCGCAATCAAAAATTGGCTTGGCTAGAATTTGGCTTGATTGCTTTAGTCGTCTTGGTTGCTTTCGTACTGACCGTATTTCCTTTAACTGTTCCTGCTCTGACCAAGTTAGCGCAAGTATTGATGTATCACCTACTGACCATGATGTTGGCCAATGCCAGTGTTGGCATCATTGCGGTGTGGGGTGTGCATCATGATTGTGATGAGACAATCGCTCGCACCGAGCGCAATCCTTTGGTCAACTTGCTGACCTTTAATTTGCTTTATCACGTAGAGCATCATCTCTTTCCTGCCATACCATCCAATCATTTACCTGAGCTTGCCAAGCGTTTAGATGCAGCAGCGCCACATCTGACCAAAGAACATGTATTGCCAAGTATGGTAAACGTCATAGATTTTATTAATCATCGTTGGAACCAATTAAAGAATAAATCTCAAAATAGTAATGATAGTGACTGTCCTATTCGTAAGCATTTTGCTTAATTAGTAGGCTAAATAAAATCAAGATACTTATCCACCAATTATCCACAGGAATTTCATTGGCTTTGGCAACACCATATTTATACTGAATTAACGACGAATGTTAATGGGATAAATAGAATGAAAACGAATAATGAGTTAGGTGTGTATCCTTATCTACAAGTGATTATTTTGTTTGCAGGGTTTGGTAGCTTAGTTGGTGGAGTGATTGCAGAGCTGGGTTTATTGTTTGTTTTTAGGGATGCGGATTTTGCCCAAATTGGTTACCAGCCATTACTCTATGTTGGTCTGCTTGGTTTTATTCCTGCTTTATTAACGGGTGTTATCGTCGCTTATAAGCAGATATGGCGCGGTGATCATAAGAGTCTACGCACGACATTTTTAGTGGGGTTTATAACGTCAGCAGGTTATATGGGTGCAATCATCCTATATTTAGGCATCAACTCATGGATAGAGGTTGGCGTGCTACTGGCCTTTATGATTGGTATAGGATTGTTTGGCGCAATCAATTCAGCGATTGCCAGCCGCATTGCTTTACCAAAAGTATGTAAAAGTCATTTTGATGTTAGTACTAAAAAAGTAGACGATGGCTATGACGGATTAAGTTTTACTAAACGATAAGCGAAAAATATAGGGAGTAGGACATGAATATTTTAATCAGTGGTGGCTCAGGCTTTTTAGGCAGTGCTTTTAGTGGCGAGCTGATCAAACGCTATCGTACGCAGGATAAGGACTTACACATTACATGGCTAACACGCGATAGCAGCCAAACGCATCCTGACGCGATCAGCATGATGACCTACGATGAGCTAGCGAGTTCGGATAAAAGCTTTGATATTATCTTAAACCTAGCAGGCGCAGGCATTGCTGACTCGCGCTGGAGCGATGCGCGCAAAGAGCAGTTGCTCGCCAGCCGTATCAAGCCTACCGAATCCTTATTGGCATTTATTAAGCGCACCAGTATTAAGCCCAAGCTAATGGTCAGCGGCTCTGCGATTGGCTGGTATGGCGCACAAGGCGATAAACCTCTTACCGAAAGCAGTGGTTTTGAAACTGATTTTGCCCATCAATTATGTCATGAATGGGAGCAGTTAGCGCTCAAAGCCACTAAACATGGCGTGCCTGTGGCTATCGTGCGCACTGGGGTGGTTATCCATCCTGATGGCGGGATGCTTGGTAAGTTATTAACCCCATTTAAAATGGGCGTTGGTGGACAGTTAGGTGATGGCAAACAAATCATGAGCTGGATCAGTCGTGAAGACTGGGTTGGGGCGGTGATATTCATCATTGAAAAGCATCTTGCTAATTATGCGGACACTCAGACTACCGATGATCACTCGTTAGAAACTATCAATGATACGCCAGTGCTGGTGTATAACCTCACTGCGCCTAATCCAGTGACCAATCATACTTTTACCAAAACGCTTGGAGCATGGCTACACCGTCCAACATTTTTTACCTTGCCAAATTTCTTACTTAAGCTAATTTTTGGTGAAATGTCGACGCTACTAATTGATGGTCAAAAAGTAGTGCCGCAAGCATTACAGGACGCAGGTTATGATTTCAAACAGCCAACACTGAAGCAAGCTTTAGAAGAGCAGAGTTCGTAAATCATTAAGCGACTGTTTCATGTGAAACATCATTATTATTTACATGATGCTTTGTTTCATGTGAAACCTAAATAGAGGTGTATATGAGTGATATTGAGATTAGCGCTACAGCCACAGCATCCAGCTATCCTAAAGCTAAGGTAATAGGAACTTATGGATTGTTGGGAGGTGCGATAGGTGGTCTGATTGTCTGCTTATATATGATTGTGATGCTTGTAATTGACGGTAATATTTTTAGGCAAGAGTTAACAGATATTTTCAAAATGCTATTAGCTTCTATTGTAGGCGGATTCTTTTTTGGTTTGCTCCCTACGTTAGTAGCTGGATTAACTATATGTAAGTTGAAGATAGTCTTTGACTCCATACTAAAAATAGTACCGTTATTCTTCATTGGATTCTTTAGTACTTTTATATTTTCAGTTTGGATTATAGCAACAGATGTTTTTTTAGAGAAAATAATATTTGGATTGGTTCTTAGCTTGATAGGTGGAGCCAGCGCTGTGATTACAGGTCTTATCGCATTACCTAAACACAAATAAAATTTAACTTTAAATTTCATTATTGACAGAAATAAAGTAAATTAAAACAGCCGATTAAATTAAGTGGTCGCGCCGGCAAGACAGCTACTGCTTATCACTAAGCAAGGAGAACATCATGCGTCATCCTTCGTTAGCCAATATTGAATGGCAAGATTTGCGTCAGCTCAAGCCCACTGAGACCGTTTACAATATCTTTTTATCGTTACCATTTTTATTATTGTCATGGTGGAGCGCGTGGCAAGGGTGGTGGTTGCTTGCACTTGTGGCGACATTTTTCTTTTTTACTGCCGCACTGAGACAAGCGCATGATTGCTATCACCGCACTTTAGGGGTGAGTAAAGTCGCCACAGAGCTCATGCTGTTTCTTCTCAGTATCACGATGCTCTGTAGCACGCATGCTATTCGGCATACTCATCTTAACCATCATAGAGATCCACTGGGTGACAGCGATGTCGAGGGTAATTGGGCTCGTCTGCCTTGGTATCAGGCGATATTAGGCGGTGGGCTATTTTCGATTATGATTCAATGGTTTGGCTTGACGCATGGTAGCCGCCGCAATCGTATGCTCGTTGGCTTTGATCTGTTGCTCATTTGCGCAGTGATTGCCACCGCTTTTATCACGATGCATCCAGTTTTGATGTATCACGTATTGGTAATGATATTGGCCAATACGATGGTTGGGTTTTTTGCCGTATGGAGCGTCCATCATGGTTGTGATGACGTGGTATATGCCCGCAGTGAGCGCCATCCATTGATTAATTTACTGACTTTTAACTTGCTCTATCACATCGAGCATCATTTGTTTCCAGCGGTGCCGACCAATCATTTACCGGTACTGGCCAAGCGCTTAGATGCTACCGCTCCGCAGTGGACGCAGCAGCCAGTCATTCCTCTTTTAGCCCCAGCCAATCAGTATCAAGAATCTAGGGTGACTGAAAAATCCAATGCCCATTCGCGTCACTTTGATATTTAGCTATAGTCGGTTCAATATAATTTGGATACAAGGAATGTGAGCGAAAGTACTACAAATAGTAGACTAAGCGAGCCTGACACCGTATCTGATTTATATAGGATTGAATATATCACTCATAAAGGAGTCGTAAGATGATTATCCAAAATCATATCAACAGTTATAGAGAGCAAGCGCATTTATCCATCACCATGTATTACGACGATGCTTGCGTCATATGTAGCACCGAGGCGCACAATATGAAAATGCGGCAGCCGGAGAAGATACGCTTAGTTCCTGTGGACGAGGGGGTTAATGAGTTGGCAGTCGTAGGATTCAGCCGCAAGGATGCGATGACTTATATGTGTGTGCAAGACAACTACGGCAATTGGTACACGCATATGGATGCTGTGCGATTGCTCTACAGAACGGGTGGCGTTAAATGGTCACCGTTGTTGTTTTTGCCAGTAGTCAAACAACTTGGCGACTTCGCTTATCCGTATGTTGCGCGCAATCGTTATAGAATTCCGAACTGGGTGACCAAACTGGTCTATGGCAAAGCAGTGATACAAGCCTGTAAAAATGGCGTTTGCCAAATAGCACCAAATAAACGTTAAAGTACGTTTATTGGCAACCATTTAGTTTTGTGGCAACAGCACTCTAGACGTAAAACATATGAAGCTTTCGTGGAAAAAAGACACGATATTCAGAACATCAAATTTTTAACGTAAGATAGCGCTATCTTTATTTAACTAGATTTACTTATGTGGCTTTTTATCGGCTTTACCCAACTGCTCTCTATGATGACCTGCATATTGCTTTGGTGGTTTATCCAACCAAAACGTCAGAGTATGAAGCTGTTTTTAGTATTAAGTGTTTTGATAGTGAACAACGGCTTTCTCATTTATGGTTTGAGCGAGTTTTGGTACGAACGCTTTTATGTCTATTTGGTCGTTAGTGTTTTGCAAGGTTTTATGCTTTATGCCGCTTTACTAACGGCTGTACTTGCAGGGGTTTATGCTCTAATTCTTAAACAAAAGCCACGACCAAGAGCCATTCGTGCGTTTGCAATGGTGGTTTATGTCGGTATTGTTGGCTTAGCTATATTTAATGCCTACTCGCCCGAAGTACATCGATTGACGGTCACTACAGCTAAGCCTCTCGATAAGACAATGAAGATAGCACTCGTTTCTGATACACATTTGGGTAGATGGTTTGGCAATCGGCAGATAAAGAAAATGGTGCGCCTTATCGATGCGCAACATCCTGACGTGGTGGTTATCGCTGGTGACATTATGAATGATAATACGATTGCTTACGATAATACGAATATGCATGAGCAGCTATTAAAGCTAAAGGCACCGCTTGGCGTCTATGCGACTTTAGGCAATCACGATTATTTCGGTTATGACCAACAGATCACACAGGCGGTGGAAGAGGCTGGCATCAAAGCGCTTGATAATGAGAGTGTGCTATTAGATGATTCAGTATGGCTGGTGGGGCGCTCAGATGATATTGATCGTACCAGACTGTCAGCCGAGGAATTATTGACGCAAGTAGACACAGACAAACCGGTGATATTTTTGGAGCATCGTCCTAGCGCGATGGATGAGGTCAGCGCCCTGCCAGTCGATTTGCATCTGTCTGGGCATACCCATGGCGGGCAGATATTTCCACTAACGCTATTGATGGATTGGTTGACACCACTAAACTATGGCAGCAAAAAAATAGCCGATACGCAGTTTTTGGTGACCTCTGGTTATGGTATCGGTCCAGTACCGTTTAGACTGGGTACGCGTTCTGAGATTTGGATAATTACGTTGCAGTCTGGTGTATGAGCTATTTAAATAAACAGTGTTACCCCTATGATAAAGCCTCTACCATATCTAAATGGTAGAGGCTTTTATTTGCTGTTAGGCTGGCTAATAGCGACTTTGCTCGTATTGTCAGCTAAAAACATAGTGTATCGACGACATCATACTCAAGGATTTTTCATGCGCTACGCATTTTTCATGATCATTTTTGTGCTATTGCAGCTGTTTAGTTTTGGCGCTGCTCTAAGCGTGCAATGGTGGTTACAGCCTTGGCAGACAGCAGATTTGCAAACTTCGGTATGGGTCATCGTATTCGTTATTACCAACGGTTTGCTGCTACTCAGTGTCAATAGAGCATTTAAAAATAGCTATCGCTGGATCAGTGGTTGGATGTTAGTTATGCATTTCATGCTATTGACGGCTTTAGTTACGAGTCTATTTTATGGTGGCTATTGGCTAATTACATCGCTAACTGGTGATGCGCTCGCTACACCGGCTACCGTCGATTTTGGGTTGCGCATATTGGCATTGGCAATATTTGTCGGGTTATTTTTTTACGCCTTATATAGTGCTTATGCGCCTGTAGTACGTGAGTTATCTATTGATATTGATAAACCTTTGGCTAAGCCATTACGTATTGCGGTCGCTAGCGACTTACATATCGGACGATTATTTGGTAGCGGTGCAATAGATAGGCTGCATCATCTTATGGTAAAAAATACAGCCGACATATTGCTGATGCCGGGCGATATCATGGATGACAATATACAGGCATTTACTGATTATAATATGGCGAAAAACTTGGCGGAGTTATGCAAAAGCCTGCCATATGGGGTCTATGCTACTTTAGGCAATCATGATTTATACGGGCACGAGCAGCCGATTGTCCAAGCGTTGCGTGCTGCTGGCGTGCAGTTGTTAAATGATGAAGTAATCGGTATCGAGCATGAAGGTCAACCAATCTGGCTGGTTGGGCGTTTTGATAACCATAAAAGACAGCGGGTAGCCACAACCGATCTACTAGCCCAAGTTGATACTACACAGCCAGTGATACTGCTAGATCATAGACCAAGTGATATTGCTGAGCACAGTCAAATGCCGATTGATTTACAGCTCTCAGGGCATACCCATAACGGTCAGGTATTCCCCGCCAACTTCATTGTCAGTGCCATCAATAGCTTGGGTTATGGCTATGAAGCCATTGGCAAAGGACACTTTGTGGTGTCATCTGGTTACGGCTTTTGGGGCATTCCATTTCGCTTGGGTTCGCGCTCAGAGATTTGGCTGATCACTGTGAATAGTCATGTTGAAGATAACGTTTAAGAAAGTAATATTTAAGAAAACAATATTTAGGAACACAATGCTTAAAAAAGTAACGTTTAAATAATAGCAGTACCATTATATTTTATAAATGAACTAGCACTTTCTTATACAACTGTGTTGATAACTATGCCGCTAATTGTGACTGGGTATTGATAACGTCACGCACAAAACTCGCAAACCCTTTAATAATATCGTCTGTTGCTTGTCCGATACCTTGATGAATACTCATAAAATGAATAAAACCATGCGGCGTACCCAGAATGGTATGAGTCTCGACTGCTATACCATGCACCTTTAATTGGTTTGCATAAGCAAATGCTTCATCACGTAATACGTCTAATTCTGCGGCGACAATGTAAGTCGGGCATACTTTACTATTATCACCAAGCATCGGACAGTTAAGGATATGCTGGCGTGGCAAGGGGCTGTTATCTAAACAAGCAGCATCAAATACAGCCACATCGGCATGATCCAATAATAATCCCTCGCCATATAACTCCCAACTTGGATAATCCGTTTCGATATCCGTCACAGGATACAAAGGCATTTGTGCAAGTGGCTTTGGTAAGTGCTCTAATAAATCGAACATTTTTTGACCTGCAATACCCAGATCTGACCATGCGATTTGCGAGGGCGCAGTGAGTTGTTGAGCAATCAAAGTGGATAATCCGCCGCCAGCACTATCGCCTGCTAGAACGATTCGCGAGGGTAAAGCGCCTAAGGTATGGCAATGCTCCGCCAGCCAAGCGTAGGCAGTGATACAGTCTTTTAATGCGGCTGGTGCTGGATGTTCAGGTGCTAAGCGATAATCAACACTGACTATCGGCCAGCCCGTCTGCTCACAAACCGCGTGGCAAAACTCATGATGGGTATTGACATCACCAATACAAAATCCACCCCCATGAAAATATAACAGCACTGTTTCATCAGAATTATGAGTATCCGCTTTTTTGAACCCTAAGCCATGAGAGCTCGCATCTGATTGATAACAGCGAATGGTCATATCGCCATCATCAGCGTTGGCAATCACTTTGTCTTCCCAATGCACAAGCTTCTGATTTTTTTTCGTAAATCGTTTCATGTTGCCGATGATATTGTCACTTGCTTGCTGCCATACCTGCGGCGCTTGCATCGCCACGGCGTCAGCGGCGAACCTTTCGCGCAGCTCATGCATTGGTGTTAGCTCAAGAGGCGTTTTAAGCTTACTATTCACCGCGAGAATCAAACGCAGGTGAGCATCGGCGTGCAGATATTGTTTTGAGGTAGGTCCTTTCAAATACCCAACCAAGCTCTCTAATAGTGGCGTTGGCAGATAGCCGACTCCTTTCATGGCATAGTGCAAGGTATGCGGCTGGCAAGTCGTCAACGGGTTATAGCTAAGCACTTTTTGTTTGACAGTCAAACGATTCTCTTGAGTGCCATTTTCTTCTTTTATACCCTTATCTATACGATCTGTTGATGCGAGCTTTATCGTCATCAGCGCTTTATTTAATAGCGCATTGATTGATAACACGGTTGATTTAGACATAACACTTCTCGTTGATGATTGTCAGTATGCGTTGTCATATATGAGTGTTCACTTTGACATGAGCTATACTATTTGTAGCAATAATAGAGTAATCAAAAATAAAGTTGAGTATTGTTTGGTAATGGCTTATGTACCAACGGTAAGTTTTTTGGAATAAGTACTGCTTTCTTGTAGCTTGTGTTAACGAACATGGATAGCCATTTACCACCTATGAAATTCTGTTTTGAGCACTTTAATCCAGATTTAGGCAATATTTGTTGTAAATTAGAAAAATTCCCTTGGCTTAGGCTTGAAATTTACCTTCATCACCTTTATCAAACAGCTAGTAGAAGGTACTCATAACAACAATGTGTAAGACGGGTTAATTATTTAATAAGAGCACAGTATCCCTAGCAAATAGTGAGCTTGTTGCCTCTTATATAAATTGTCATTATTAAAATTCTAAGGAGCTATCATGAGCGAGCAAAATACCAACCACGAATCGCCTGAGCAAAATGTGGCGCATGACAATATTGAACACAGTGACAGTATTTTAGAAGAAACTATGAAAGAGTTTGATCCAAAGCATAACTCAGGTGAAGAGATGACCATCGAAAATGAAATCGATCTCGACACCTTTAAAGCGCGTATCGCTGAGCTAGAAGGTGAAGTGAAGCAAGCTAAAGAAGTCACCGCCCGTGCCAATGCTGAAGCTTACAATGCACAAAAACGCATGGAGCAAGAGGCGGATAAGAGCAAGCGTTTTGCCTTGCAGAAATTTGCCAAAGAGCTATTAGAAGTGGTCGATAACTTAGAACGCGCCATCGAAAGCGCCCATGCCGATGACCCTGTTATAGAAGGGGTGAGACTGACGCACAAAGCGTTATTGGACGTATTAAATAAGAATGGCGTCGAAATGGTTGACCCACAAGGCGAGAAATTCAACGCGGATCTGCATGAAGCGGTGGGTATCGATGAAGAAGCGGAAGCTGATACTGTCGGTACTGTATTACAAAAAGGTTATAGCTTGAACGGTCGTTTATTACGCCCAGCCATGGTACGTGTTGGACAGTAGTACTAAAAATTGGATTTTTAATGTGCTAAACCCTACTATTATTAAGGGTTTTCACAAAAAGTCACACGAAAGACAAATTTTGCATGATGATTGACTTGAAAAAATCCATAAGTAAACCGATATATATAGCAACAAGAGATCAACCACGGTCTGAATAGATAAATACTTAAAACAAATTAGGAGCAAATAATTATGGGTAAAGTAATTGGTATTGATTTAGGTACGACTAACTCGTGTGTCGCAGTGATGGAAGGTGACAAAGTCAAAGTCATCGAAAATGCTGAAGGTACTCGTACAACGCCATCTATCGTTGCTTATAAAAACGATGAAATTTTGGTGGGTCAGTCAGCCAAACGTCAAGCGGTCACCAATCCAAACAACACGTTGTTTGCGATTAAGCGTTTGATTGGTCGTCGTTTTGATGACAAAGTCGTGCAAAAAGACATCGGCATGGTACCTTACAAAATTGCCAAAGCAGATAACGGTGATGCATGGGTAGAAATTAACGGTAAAAAATTAGCACCACCACAGGTTTCTGCTGAAATCTTGAAAAAAATGAAAAAAACAGCAGAAGACTATCTTGGTGAAACTGTTACTGAAGCGGTTGTAACCGTACCAGCTTATTTTAATGACTCACAACGTCAAGCAACAAAAGACGCGGGTAAAATTGCGGGTCTTGATGTAAAACGTATCATCAACGAACCAACAGCTGCGGCTCTTGCGTATGGTATGGACAAGAAGCAAGGCGATAGCACGGTTGCTGTTTATGACTTGGGTGGTGGTACTTTTGACGTATCAATCATCGAAATCGCTGACGTTGATGGCGAGCAGCAGTTTGAAGTTTTAGCAACCAATGGTGATACATTCCTTGGTGGTGAAGACTTTGACTCAGCATTGATTGATTATTTGGTTGATGAGTTCAAAAAAGACCAAGATGTCAATTTGAAAGGTGACTCATTGGCGATGCAGCGTCTAAAAGAAGCGGCAGAAAAAGCGAAAATTGAGTTATCAAGTGCCCAAAGTACTGAAGTGAACTTGCCTTATATTACTGCAGACAGCAATGGTCCTAAGCATTTGGTGGTCACTATCAGTCGCTCAAAACTTGAGAGCTTAACTGAAGAGTTGGTACAACGTACCATGGGTCCTTGTAAGATTGCGCTTGAAGATGCTGGCATAAAAATTGGTGACATCGATGATGTTATCTTAGTTGGTGGTCAGACTCGTATGCCACTGGTACAGCAAAAAGTACAAGAGTTCTTCGGTCAGGAGCCACGTAAAGATGTGAACCCTGATGAAGCAGTAGCGGCAGGGGCTGCGATTCAAGGCGCGGTATTGTCTGGTGAAAAAACAGACGTATTGCTACTTGATGTGACGCCACTAACGCTTGGTATCGAAACGATGGGTGGTGTCATGACACCAGTTATTGAGAAAAACACCATGATTCCTACTAAGAAATCACAGGTATTCTCAACGGCTGAAGACAACCAACCAGCTGTGACCATCCAGGTTTATCAAGGTGAGCGTAAAATCGCTAACCAAAATAAACAGCTTGGTCGTTTTGATTTGACGGATATTCCACCAGCACCACGTGGTCTACCGCAAATTGAAGTTACTTTTGACATCAATGCTGACGGTATCATGAATATCTCAGCAACTGACAAAGGTACGGGTAAAGCGCAAAGCATTCAGATCAAAGCAGATTCTGGCTTGACGGATGAAGAAATCGAGCAAATGGTTCGTGATGCAGAAGCCAATGCTGCAGAAGACGAAAAATTCGCTAACTTAGCGCAAGTTCGTAACGAAGCAGATGGTCGTATTCATGCGGTACAAAAAGCGTTGAAAGACGCTGAAGATAAAGTAACTGCTGAAGAAAAATCAACAGTAGAAGCTGCTATCTCTGAGCTTGAAGCGGTAATGAAAGAAGATGATCATGATGACATCAAAGCCAAGCTTGAAGCATTAGACAATGCCTTCTTGCCAGTTAGTCAGAAGATTTATGCTGATGCAGGCGCAGGTAGCGAGGGCATGGATCCAAGCCAGTTCCAACAAGGCGCGGACAATGCAGCAGATAGTAACCAAGCTGATGATGACGTCGTTGATGCTGAGTTTACTGAAGTAGACGAAGACAAAAAATAATTGCGATTTAGTAGCTAAACGCAGTTAAAACAAAAAACGCATCCTTCGGGATGCGTTTTTTTATGGCTGCTATTTATAAGAAATATCCTACCACTCTATATCTTGTCTTTATGATTTAAAGGCACTCACTATCAGTACTTCATAAGTCAAATGAACGATAGGTTGACCGTCGTCATCTTGCGCCGAAAAATATTGCCAATAATCAGACTCAAACTGTTGCAAGCGTGCTTTGGTCCACATAAAGGGCTGGGTACTGTTGGCTTTTACTTGCGTCTGATTGGTCGATACGCCCGTCAATTTCATATGTTTTAGGATGGCGTAAGGACTAGCAAACGGTAACTCGAAACGCTGAGTGGACAGTTCAATTTTCTCAAAACCAGCACTAATCAGTGCCAATCGCCACTTAATGATATCGGGATAGTGAAGACCCTGATCCGTTAGAGTCTTTATTTGCAAAAAGTTATTTGGCGTAAAAGTGTTAAACAGCAGTTGACCTCCAGCTCGCAAACGGCGTGCTGATTGTGCAACAAAGTTTAAGGGGTCATCAAACCACTGCACAGCATTGGCACTGATTATTAAGCTATGCTCATCCTCAAAGTCCATCGTTTCAGCATCGCCAATTGCTATGTCAGCATTGGGCATTATGGACTGTAAAGTAGCCGATTGTTCAGCGCATAATTCATTGATTAGCCAATATTGACTTTGAATGTGTGCTGCGAGTAGACGGGTCATTTGACCAGTTCCTGCACCGACTTCAAGCACACTGTCATGTTCAGTGTGAGTGAGTTTGTCTATTAAATATTGACAGACTTGCTGCTGAACATTGGCATGCTGATCATAGTCGCTGGCATTGGCAAAATGACGAGCGATGGTTTGTTTTCTGGTGCTAAAGTTATCAGGCGTGGTGAGTGTTTTCATACGGTTTATTATATCCAAGTGAGCCAATTATCAATCGATAGCAGGACTGACATCGCTGATTTATAACAACAGACTTATAATTGTTGTATCAATTGTTCGCAGTCTTCATCTGTCAGCTTGGCATTCATCACCAAACGGATACGAGCGGTATTTATAGGCACAGTGGGTGGCCTGATAGGCAGTGCGTAAAAACCTGCTGCTTGCAATTGTTGTGCTTTGGCAAGCGTGCTGGCATTGTCGCCCAAGATATAAGGCACAATCGGTGATTCATAGTGTGGATGCTGGGTGTTTTGGAACGCACGGTATCTTGGCTCGATGGCTTGACTAAGCTTGGTAGACAACCGCGCTAAATGCGCCCGTTGATTATTTAGCATTGGCATTTTTGCTAAAATAAATCGCGTCCATGCGTGATTGATAGGGGGTAATGCAGTACTAAAAATTAGTGGACGCATGCGGTTAATTAGCCATTGCTTGACGACATCATCGCACATGATATAAGCACCCACCGAGGCAAACGCTTTACCGAAAGTACCGACCAAATAGTCAATATCAGCCAATGTCTGCGTTTCTTCCGCTAGTCCCAAGCCTGTATCACCTAATACACCGACGGCATGAGCCTCATCGACATACAGTTCGATACGAGCATCGCTAGCTTTTAATTGTACCAGTTGACATAAATCCGCACGATCACCATCCATACTAAAGATGCTCTCAGTGACAATAATGATGCGCTCAATGTCTGGCGCTGCTTGCTCAATAAACATAGCCAAATGTTCATAATCATTGTGACGATAACGACGATAGCTGACAAGTTTGCTTTGGCTCAAACGCAACCCATCGATAATGCTGGCATGTACCAGCTTGTCAGCTAAGATCAGTGTTTTGACTGGCAATGCGGTGAGGGCTGGCAATATACCAAGATTGGCATGATAGCCGCTATTCAATACCAACACCGATTTTGAGGCAGAGATATCACGTTTGCCAATAGCGGTTTGATACCATTCCTGCAACTCAGACTCTAGCGCTTGTAGCTGTGCATCATTTCCAGTGAGCAAACGTGAGGACGTCGCACTCATTTTAGGCATTTGTGCGACTGATAGCGGTGTTAGTTGACTGAGAAATTCGTTTTGTAATTCGGTGTCGCCGCCTAAGCCTAGATAATCGTTACTGGCGATATTGAGTAAGGTTTGACCTTCGCTAATAACGTATCGCCCATGATGTTGGAGATTGGGTAATTGACGATATTGTTGGGTGGCTTTGAGTGCTGTAAGCGCTTCTTGTAAGCGGCTAGTTATACGTCCAGTCATTATTTTTACCTTAAAATATTCGGTATCTCTTATTGTTTTATGCTTATTTCTGCTAGAAAGGCGATGAAATGAGTAGGGATTATTGCATAAACTCAGTGGTTGTAACAAAAGATTTCATATCTTTGCCTTTGTAACCCAAGCACTGATAAATACTTGCAAATCTTAACTCTCATACCATCAAACACTGACAGACGACTTGAAATAGTTTGTTACTATATACCCATCGTTAGCAAACAAGGCGATAGGGCTATAAAAGCCAATATAAATAGATAACTTGTTTGTCCAAATTGATTTTAAGGAGCTAATAATGAAAACTCTACAAAAAACGCTACTTGCACTAGCAGCTGGTTCTTTGTTAACTGTTGGCGCACAGGCCGCTACTTCTTATAGCAACGGTTACACTGGTCAGCCGTATGTCGGCGTCAAAGTCGGTCAGTTTGATCTAGATATCGACAATGCAGATGATCCAACTGCTTATGGTGTCTACGGTGGTTATAACTTCGATCAAAACTTTGGTGTCGAAGCAGAGTATGTAGGTTCAGATGATGCTGATTACAAAAATGGTGATCTTGATGCCAAAACTTATGGCGCATATGGTACGGCACGCTACCAGTTCCCAAATACTGGCTTATACGCTAAAGGTAAGCTAGGGGTTGCCAAAACTGAAGTAGAAGGTGATTACACCGTTGGTCCAGTTAAAGTTTCGAAATCTAGCAGCGACACAGGTCTTGCTGGTGGTGTAGGTCTTGGTTACTCAGTGAACCCTAACTTCGGTGTCGAAGCTGAATACTCAATGATGGACAGTGATGTCGATGCCAAACTACTTACTGTTGGCGCTCAGTTGAAGTTCTAAAGCCAAAACGATTTATCAGCTAAACGAGTGAGAGAAGATGGCAACAATAATCTTTTCTCATCCAGATACTTTATAGACAAATAACTAAAAATATAACCCTAGGGGAATACTATGAAAACTTTACAAAAGACGTTACTTGCATTAGCAGCTGGTTCTTTATTAAGCATGGGTGCACAAGCCGCCGTATCTTATGGCAACGGTTACACTGGTCAGCCATACGTTGGTGTAAAAGTCGGTCAATTTGACTTAGATGTAAACGGTGCTGACAAGCCAACCGCTTATGGTGTCTATGGTGGTTACAACTTTGATCCTAACTTTGGTATCGAAGCAGAATATGTAGGTTCAGGCGATGCCGATTATTACAACGGTGATATCGATGCCAAGAGCTATGGCGCGTATGGTACTTATCGTTATCAGTTCCCAAATACTGCGCTATATGCCAAAGGTAAGCTAGGTGTTGCTAAGACTGAAATCGAAGGTAACTATATCGTTGAAGACTCTAACAGAAAAACCATTTCTAACGACGATACCAGCCTTGCAGGTGGTGTAGGCCTTGGTTATTCGGTTAACCCAAACTTCAGTGTCGAAGCTGAATATGACATGTTAGGTAGCGACGCAGATCTAATGACTGTTGGTGCTCAGCTAAAATTCTAAGTTTTTGATTAGCAGTATGATAACAAAAAAACGCACCCTTCGAGGTGCGTTTTTTTGTACGATAAAAAGCACTGTAAGCGTCATTAAAAAAGAGTGCATTTAAAATAAGGTTCTGTTAGTATCTCGGATTCGACAATAGTTCAGCTAACTTATATGCTCTGTTATTTTCATTCAGATGGTATTTTTAGTTTTATTTAACAGGAAGATATATGAATACTTTACAAAAAGCTTTGATCGCCCTATCAGTTGGCTCTTTATTGAGTGTCAGCGCGCAAGCGGCAGTTAACTATGCAGGTCAGCCGTATGTTGGTGTAAAAGCTGGTAAGTTCATGGTAGATGCTGATGATCTAGATGATCCTACTGCTTATGGTATTTATGCTGGTTATAACTTTGATCCTAACTTTGGTGCTGAAGTTGAATATGTAGGCTCTAGTGACACTGATATTGATACAGGTACCAGACTTCTTAAGGGTGAATATGACCTTAAAACTTATGGTGCTTACGGTACTTACCGTTATCAATTCCCTAATACTGGTTTATATGCCAAAGGTAAGTTAGGGTTTGCTAAAGCTGAGATTGATGCGTCTTTAAGTGACGTACTTGGAAACACTGTTAGTGAAAGCGATAGCGATAGTGGTGTTGCTGGTGGTATTGGTTTGGGTTATAACTTTAATCCTAGCATGAGCGTCGAAGCTGAATATGATTATGTTGCTGAAGATATTACTCTATTGACTTTAGGTGCTCACATTAAGTTTTAATGAGTTGATTAAAGAAAAGAGAAACGATCGCTTTGGCGGTCGTTTTTTTATGCTCTAAGTTTTAGTACGTGTTTCTCATATTTTTCGAAGTATATACATCATATATTGATGATTTTTAAGAAATTATTAATACCAAAAATGTGCTACATTAAAAGTTAGAATGATAAAGATAGGGAATGTAGTGATGATGGAGATGCTGTGGATGATTGAACCTTGGCACTGGTTAGTCTTAGGTTTTATATTGCTGATCATTGAGATGTTTGTGCCGACATTCGCCAGCCTTTGGTTTGGTGCCGCTGCCATCATCGTTGCCGCGCTTTCGTGGCTATTGCCTATTTCTGTCTCTGTGCAAATTATTATTTGGTTGGTGCTTTCTGCCATATTCTTGCTGGCATGGTTCAAGTTTATTAAACCCTTATCAGTAGATCGCACCAAAGCAGGCTTGGGTGGTAGTGTTATCGTTGGTGAAACTGGCATGATTATCGTCCAGCCGCAGCCAGATAGAGCGGGCACTGTCAGATTCAGTGTTCCTATTGTTGGGGCAGCGGAGTGGATGTGCCGCACTACGGGTGAGCCGGTGGCGGTCGGCGATCGAGTGGTGGTGACCGATATTGTCGGTAATGAGCTGATTGTGAGCAGTATGAAATCGCAGGCAGCGATTAATAAAGACATGCAATTATAATAATAAGGATGAATTATGGAAAGCTTTAGCATTGTCATGGTGGTTTTGGTTGCACTGGTTGTCTTTACGGTTTTCAAAGGCGTTCGAATCGTGCCACAAGGTTATAAGTGGGTGGTGCAGCGATTGGGCAAATATAGCCAAACACTAGAGCCGGGTCTCAACCTTATTATTCCTTTCGTTGATGATGTCGCTTATAAAGTGACGACCAAAGACATTGTTCTTGATATTCCCTCACAAGAGGTCATTACGCGAGACAACGTTGTTATTATTGCCAACGCCGTGGCTTATATTAATATCGTGCGCCCAGATAAGGCTGTTTATGGCATTGAAGATTATGAATATGGTATTCGTAATTTGGTGCAGACGTCACTACGTTCAATTATCGGTGAGATGGATCTTGATAGTGCATTGTCTAGCCGTGATGAAATCAAAATGAAGCTAAAGCATGCGATATCAGAAGATATTGCGGACTGGGGTATCACCCTAAAGACAGTAGAAATTCAAGATATTAATCCATCGCAAACGATGCAAGCATCAATGGAAGAGCAGGCGGCGGCAGAGCGTCTACGCCGTGCGACAGTGACTCGTGCTGATGGTCAAAAGCAAGCGGCTATCTTGGAAGCAGATGGACGTCTAGAGGCGTCACGTCGTGATGCCGAAGCACAAGTGGTATTGGCGAGAGGTTCTGAAGAGTCTATTCGCTTGATTACTAATGCAATGGGCGAGGAAGAGATGCCTATTGTCTACTTACTTGGTGAGCAATATATTAAGGCGATTCGTGAGCTGGCAGAGTCTGACAATGCCAAAATGGTGGTATTACCTGCTGATATTTTAAGTACCATCAAAGGTATGGTGGGTGACAAGCTTAAGGTTTAATCAGTCATGTATAGCCATGTGCTATAGCATTAATGTTTAAAATGGTCAGTGAGCTTATTAGGCGCTGGCTATTTTTTCGACTGTCAATTGTGCTGAACGCTACATCTAATAAATTACTCATATGGTTCGTTTAACAAGAATAAAATATATATCAGGGATAAAAATGACTATGAAAAATATTAATACAGAAATCATTCAAATAAAAGACTTTATCCAAGGCATTGCACTACCTTATACCGTGCTCGATGGTACGCATATCAATGCTGCGTATCCTGAGAGGAAGCTTGAGATTAGAGGGGGTGGTTTTGGCTCAGATGCAGCGGCTCATCCAACCAATGCCAATCAATTTTATGTGCTCACCGATCGCGGTCCCAATGCGGAGTTCGAAGGTAGTGCAGGCAAAGGTAAACAGTTTTTAGTACCTGACTATACACCGCGCATCGGACTGTTTGAGCTACAAGCAACTGGGCAAATTATTAAGATCAAAGAGATACTACTAAAAGACGCAAATGGCAATCCTATCTCTGGGCTACCGAATCCACAAGCACTCGGCGGAACTAATGAAGTCCCTTACGATGTCGACGGCCAGCCGATGACCATGAATCCCAACCTACCTTTTGATGCAGTGACCAATCCTATCAAAAACGATATCAATGGTTTAGATCCTGAAGGACTTGCTGCGCTCACAGATGGCAGTTTTTGGATCAGTGATGAGTATGGTCCTCATTTGGTTCATTATAATGCGCAGGGGGTGGAGATTGAGCGTATCAATGCCTTTGCGAGCGATGAGCGCAATAATGTAATGGCTAATGGTCAGCCGATTTTACTACCAGCAGAATTTACCAAACGTCGTGCAAATCGCGGTATGGAAGCATTAACGATTACTCCAGATCAGAGCACACTGGTGGGTATTATGGAGTCTTCTATGGACAACCCTGATCAGTCAGGTCGTGTTTCTAGTTTGACGCGCGTCGTCACTATCAATCTATACTCTGGTCAAATAGCACAGTATTTGTATCGTCTCGATCATGCTCACCATGTGACTTCGGGTATCGTTGCGATTAACAATCACGAGTTTTATTTGATTGAACACGATCGCAAGTTTCCGCTACAAGACCAGTCTGCGCAAAAGCTCATTTATAAAATTGATCTCTCGCAGGCGACTGATATTGAGAATATTTTAAATACAGATAATATCAAGCAAGATCATGTATTGGGTTTAACGATTAATGAACAAACGCTGGAGCAGCTTATTGCAGCCGATGAAAAAAATTGGCAATTGCTGAAGGAATTGGCAATCAAACCAGTCAAGAAAACCTTGGCAGTCGACGTTCTCGCGACTGTAGAGTATCCGCATGATAAGTTAGAAGGTTTGTGGTTGCGTCAAGACGGCTCATTGGGTTTACTAAATGACGATGACTTTGCGATGACGTATTCAATGATTGCCAACGCTAAAAGCACAATTGAGCAAAAATACTTGGACAGTGAAAAAACAATAGAAGATGCAAATAGGATATATATGGTGATGCCTTCTGAATGTGGTGATGTCTACTGAGTAGGCTAGGGCATGTCCTCAATTCAATTGATCATATCTAAACGGGCTAAAAAAAATGGCTAAATTTTGCCAAACATCGTTAAATAGCTGGCTAATATCCCGATATTATCTGTGCTATTTTCCTCGTTTGACGGCAATTTATCTCATTTTTATCACCATTTTTGAAATGAGGACACGCCCTAGAGGTATTTTTCGTCAATCATCAGCTTTATTAAACACCATAAAAAAGACCTCAAGTGAGGTCTTTTTTATGACTGCTTTTAATTTGTGGAATCACTCAATCAAATAACTTTTGAGAAACGATTCTTATGTTTTTTCTCAAGGTATTCATCAAATACCATGGCGACGTTACGACCTAATAAGCGACCTTTTGGTAGTACGCGAATACCAGCCGCGTCCATATCGATGAGCTTGTCTTCTTGCATGGCGCCAAGCTGTTGAATCTCATTGATAAAGTAAGTGATGGCATCGATACCAAATTTTTGATTGACGTCTTTAAAGTCGATATAGTCGTGACAAAGTAGATTCATAATCACATATTCACGCAAGCGATCTTTGATAGATGTTTTGATGACTTTTACCGCAGGCATGGCAGCCGAGTTACTTTGTGCAGCATCGATACTCGCTTGATAAACTGATAAATCTGTATCATTTTGCAAAATATAGCGGGTATTGGCATTGGCAATTTGACTGATAGAGGAGACGCCGAAGCCCAATAAATCACAATCGCCCATGATGGTATAACCTTGAAAGTTACGATGCAGTTTGCCCTCACGCTGCGCCACGGCTAATTCATCATCAGGCTTGGCAAAATGATCAATACCGATATATTGATAGCCAGCTTCGGTCAGGGTATTGATGGTATTGCCAAGCATCGTAAGCTTGGCCGCTGGATCTGGCAAATCGGCTTCTTTAATCTGGCGCTGGGCTTTAAAACGTTCTGGCAAGTGTGCGTAATTAAATACTGACAAGCGATCCGGCGACATCTCGATGATACGGCGTACCGTTTTATCCAAGGTTGCGGGTGTTTGATGCGGCAAACCATAAATCAGATCGATATTGATAGAATGAAAACCTAGATCACGCGCCTCATTTAACACATTTTCAATGAGCTCTGCTGAATGTACGCGATTGACGGCGATTTGTACCGTTTCATCGAGGTCTTGTACACCTAAACTGACACGGTTAAAGCCAAGGTTACGCAATACTTTTAACGTCTCGCCACTCAGCTCACGTGGGTCAATTTCAATAGAGTAATCGCCTTTGTCTTCAGGTAAGAATTCAAACTGAGTTTGTAAAAACTGCCACAGTTGAACCATTTCTTCATCACGCAAAAATGTTGGCGTACCCCCACCCAAATGCAGCTGTTTAACGAGGGGTTTGCTACTACCTTCTGGGACAGATAGCAGGCGGCGTTTGTGCTTAATCTCAGCGATTAAATACTGTAAATAATCGCCTGAGTCGCTATTTTTCTTGGTGATAATTTTATTGCAAGCGCAGTAATAGCAGAGGTGCCGACAAAAAGGAATATGAAAATATAAAGACAGTGGTGCACGAGCTTCACGGTTTTGAAGGATCTTTGCCTCAAGACCATCAGAGATGGGTGAGAACTCTAAAGCGGTCGGATAGGAGGTATAACGTGGTCCTGAACGATTGTATTTATTAATAATCGCTTCATCAAAGGCAGGTAGCTGCTTACTCATCATACTGCCACGCGTACTGGCATAAGGACTTTCTGATTGCATAACAGGGCGTGTCGTGGTCGGTTGCTCTCCTGCACGATTGTAAGGTTGCTGAGTATTTGATTCTGAATGTTCTTTCATGCGGTACTCCTCGTTTTGACCTTGAGTATTACTGTTCTTACATCTCTAACGACCAAATATCTGAAAGCCAGTAGGTGTTTGATAGATGGTTAATAACCATAATAAGTTTGTTATCAATAATAATTTTCACAGCGCTATCTGCTGCTAAATTTATAGCCATGAATAAGCACTAGTATAACAAATCCTTGTTTGCAGTGGGGTGGTCGGCGAGTTTTCTTAATAATGAATCGACGATCTGCACACAGGCTGCTTCCATAAAGTAAAAAAGACCTCAGCATATATCTGAGGTCTTTTTATCACTAATTTAAGCTATCACTAATTTAAGTTACGTCAAACTTATTCTTTTAGCTGGATTTTATTGCCAACGGCTTGCTTGCTAACGTCACTAGCATTGAAGGGTAGGCGAATCCATTCTTTAGCTGAGTAGCGACCACTCTGGTCACGATGGAACGGTCGAGTAGTATCAGAAGCTTGCGAGTAACCTAGTAATGCTTCTGCTACAGGGCCGCTTTTATCAAAGGTAACGGTTTGCATATATGTCGGACCAAAATTAATGAGGTAGTTTGCGCCATCATTAGCGCTTGTGCCTCTCGTTTCTGCAACATTGAATACACCTTCACGACCAAAGCCACCATGCATAGCAATACGCTCGCCGTTTTTACCAGCATCAACGATATACTGCAAATCAGATAAAGACGCATCAAGAGCAATGTTTTTATCTTGGAAGAACTTAATGGAATCTCCTAAAGCAGTACGTGTATCCGCACTAATAATTAAACCACGAGGCGTATTGACTGGGTCTTTTGCATCAAATTTAACACTGAATATCGTATCCGTCGTTTCATTGAAATCCACATTACGCCAAAACTCTCTAAAGACATGAGCGCCTTTGCTCTCTAAATTATTACGACGATCCCAATTACCCAAGATATTACAAGCATTAGTTGCATCAATAGTAGAGCCGCCTGTCAAAGGCATGCTAGCATTCGCTCGACAATCTGCTAATACGTCATCGAGTACCAACTCAGCGACATAACTGCGGTTACCATAGACGACCTCTTGCATATTGTCTAAATTGAAGTTAGTACCGCCCAAGTTATCTTTATTACTGAATCGATCTTGTATTTGAACCAGTCCCATACGTGAGCGCATAAGCAATGGAACACCATCTACTGGACTAGCACCTAAGAAGGGGGCTAAACGACGACGTAGGAGTGGTGAAAATCCAGTCAGTGGTTGCTCTAAATTGCTTAACCAATAGCTATCATTTGAGTTAGCAACATAATCATCGCGGATCAAGAAAGGTAAGTTTGAGCGCCCAAAAATACCTGCTTGCGGTGAGTCTGTATCAACTCCCCATTCACAGGCAGCGGTACTACCATTCAGTGCTGGCAAGTCAGAGGCAATTAAAGCACCAAGGAAGGGGCCAGATGCAGCACTACTACAAGCTTCAAGCTTAGCTTTGGTCACATTTGGTACGGTTGAGATGTCAGCATAGAGTGCCTTACCATTACGGTCGGTAGCAATAGTATTAACAAACCCAAGACCAAGGACGCTTTGCATTCTGTCGACTAAGTCCTCAACGCTCGTAGCCTTATTCATACTACGCCATTGATTGAGTGCTCTTGGGTTTTCAGAGGCGGCATCACGGATAGTATAAGCTAGATTATTAGCGCCCCATGCTGGTAATTGGCCATTGAGTAAATTGACCGCTAACATAGGTCCATATTGTGAGACATAAATATTGTGAACCTGCGTCTGATTATTTGGTAGCTGAATAGTGACAGGAACGGTTTCGATATCACGCTGCTCAGTCACACCAGCGCTATTAGTATAATTGTATTTGAGAGGATCTCCGTCAACTAGGCTAAGCTGATAAAGTGTAAAACGTTTGGCAGTGGATACGGTATGGCTCCAAGCCACGTCTTTATTAAAACCGATGTTAGGGAAAGGCTGACCTTGCTGAGCCGCACCCATCACATCCAGCTCACCTGGCATCGTTAAGTGAAATTGATAGAAGCGTTGGACGCCATCCCATGGCTCATGCGGATTGCCATACATGACCCCACTACTAGTACCGGTCACCTCCTTACCAAAGGCGTAGGCATTACTACCGCCACTCATCGCATTAATCGTATCCATATTGAATGCAGGTGCTGACTCTACGACAGGATTTGCGACTGGAACACTACGCATTCTTGAGCTACCCTGAACGCCAGCAATAGAGGGCGGTGCCGCTGCTACAATGGGACCGACAAAATTAGATAAGCCACCACGTAGATTGGCTTTACCGTAGACCGTCAATAAATCATCGAGAGTAATCTCTCGTACCCATTCAGCATTGGCACAAGCAGGATCGATATTAGCCACGCCTTTATCACGTAGATAACGGCTATAGCCTGCAGCATAACCTGTCACAGCATCAATGACTTCAGGGTCTTGAGCTGCTAAAAATTCAGCTTTTCGCTTGTCAGTGTTGTACCACGTATAAAAAGCATCGCTAGCCAAATTACCGTCAGCGCCTAGATACAGCATACTCTGACCGCTAGCGACTACAACTTCACGCGCTAGTGAGCAGAAGTTATCTTCTGCGAATGCATAACCGACGCCATAACCCAGACCTTTATAATCCTTTGCAGTGATGTGCGGTATACCGAACTCAGTGCGCTGAATATCGGCTTCATAATTAGTGGAAGGGGATATGACATCATCGTCATTGAAACTATTGTCGCTGTCTGAGCAGCCGAATAGTCCTAAAGAGGCTGCTACTGTCAGTAGCGTGAGTGTGGGCACACGCCGATTATGCATCTTTATGCTCATAAGCTTATCCGTCCATGGTAGTAGGTATTGTATAAAGTAGGTGTTATATAAATCTACAGCAAAAAACCGCCAGCAAACTTTATATGATCAATAAAATCCTTTTATTGCCAATACTCTTGCTAATCTTTAGTGCTTTATAGCGCGATTAAAACTACCCAATACGTTAATAACGTGGTTAACAGGCGTGATAATCTTTGGGGCAGCATAGCTGAATAAGACTGAGCGAAAGAGCATCCGTTTATCATATAACAACTGTTGATAATTATGCTAGTAAATAAAATTAGACAAGAAAACACGACATTTGCGCACTGATACATAATGCTCTATTATCAATTATTCCCTATATTAGGAAAATGCTGATGTCGTTTGCCCAAGTCTATACTCGTTCAGTCGTCGGACTGCATGCGCCCAAGGTCATTATTGAAGTGCATCTGTCACAAGGGTTGCCAGCATTGACCATTGTCGGTTTGCCGGAGGCGGCGGTACGTGAGAGCAAAGACCGTGTACGCTCTGCGATTTTGAACTCTGGCTTTCAATTTCCTAATCGTCGTCTCACTATCAATTTAGCCCCCGCTGATTTGCCTAAAGATGGCGCGCGTCTTGATTTACCGATTGCCATCGGAATCTTGGCAGCCAGTGATCAATTGGATCCAGAAGTATTATCAGGGTTTGAGTTTATCGGTGAGTTAGCGCTCAATGGGAATTTACGGCAAGTGACAGGCAGCTTAGCGGTGGCACGAGCGATCAAAGCTGAGGCGCTAGCGTCCAAAGTATTGCAGGTAGCAAATATCACTGAACAAGAGCTGAGCGAGCCGCAGTCAAAACTACCGCAGCTTATCGTACCGATTGATAATGGTGCTGAGGCTAGCCGTGTGGATGGCGTGACGATACTAGCCGCGCAAAGCTTAAAGACAGTTTGTGACCACTTACAGTCGTTAGCCAATCCAAGCGCAGCCTATGAATCTTTGGACGTTGTACAACCCAGTCCAGCGCAGCAGCATGTTGGCTATCAAGTGGATTTGGCTGATGTCAAAGGACAGCATCATGCACGGCGCGCGCTAGAGATTGCCGCTGCTGGTGGTCATTCGCTGTTATTTACAGGGCCACCCGGCTCAGGCAAGACGTTAATGGCGTCAAGGCTGCCGACCATATTGCCGGATTTAAGTGATGAAGATGCATTAGAAGTTGCCAGTACTTATTCAGTGGCAGACAGCGATTACGATTATGGGACAAGACCGTTTAGGCAGGTTCATCACACTATATCAGCCGTGGCTTTGGTGGGTGGTGGCTCACGACCAAAACCGGGTGAAATTACCCTTGCCAATAAGGGCGTATTATTCCTTGACGAATTGCCAGAGTTTGATCGGAGTGTGCTTGAGGTATTGCGTCAGCCATTAGAAGCCAAGCAAATCACTATTAGCCGTGCCAACTCGCAGATGACTTTTCCAGCAAACTTCCAATTGGTCGCTGCCATGAATCCATGTCCATGCGGCTATGATGGCGATACCTCAGGGCGTTGTCGCTGCCGACCTGAACAGATTAAACGTTACCAAGACAAACTATCAGGTCCACTGCTTGATCGCATTGATTTGCATATCACTGTACCTGCGCTGCCAATTGCCGACTTGCAAAATGCTCAAGCTGGCGAAACCTCCGAACAAGTGCGCGTTCGAGTCATTGCCGCACATAAACGTCAGATGCAGCGGCAACAAAAGGTCAATAATGAGCTTAGCCCTAGCGAGATTGATAAATATATCCAACTAGGAGAGGGTGAACAGCAACTATTACAGCTCGCTCAGCAGCGTCTGAATTTATCGGCACGCGGTTATCATCGAGTATTGCGAGTGGCGCGTACCATTGCTGATTTGGCTGACAGTATCGATATTACAAGCGCTCATGTGTCTGAGGCGCTCAGTTATCGGAGCAAATAATAATTTCAAAGAATGGCTTAAATGAATCATTCTAATGTTCAAATTTTAGCTGTCTATCTTATAATTTTTGAAAATATATTCTACCAATGCCGCAAAATCATCAAAGGCTTCGGTCGGGTTTAGCTCACGGATATCTTGTCCGTAGTTGTAGCCATAAGACAGCCCGAAAGTATCCATATTGGCGTTTTGTCCGGCTAAGATATCGTTTCTAGAATCGCCAATCATCACAGCTTTTTCTGGAGTGACGTTCAACGCTTTACAGACATGCAGTAGCGGTGCTGGATCAGGCTTTTTAGTTGAGAGACTATCACCGCCTAATACTTCACTGAATAAGTCCTGCCAGCCAAAGGATTGCAATATTTTTGGTACAAAACGAATCGGCTTATTGGTCACTAGCGCCAGCGTAAATCCTGCTGCTTTTAGCTTTTTTAATCCGCTATCGACATCTGGGTAAGCAACGGTTTTGCTACCACTGAGATTTTTGTAAGCCTCAAAAAACAGGTGCTCTGCGTGATTGGCTTCCTCGACCGTCAACTCGCCTTCTAACATGTCTACCTTACCTACTAGTGCGCGCTCTACCAGCAATCTTGAGCCGTTGCCTATCCAGTTTCGTATGGTCTCGATAGGGTAAGTCTTTTTGCCCAGAGTGGCTAACATCGCATTGGTCGCATCAGCCAAATCTGGCACGCTATCAATGAGCGTGCCATCAAAATCAAAAATCAAAAGTCGCTTAATATCTACAGTCATTATTATTTGCCCACGCTATCAATTTTATACTTTTTTGGAGTATTAGCTCCAAGCCCTCATTACCTTAGCACAGCAAATCATGAATTCAATTATTTAACAGTCTGTCATTATCAATATTTCTATCTTTTCAGGCTGAGGATAATTTTTATTGATATATTTTATGCTTATTCAACCTCTTTATAACGTTCGCGATGCTCGGCTTTCATTCTTAAATAATCTTCGTTCTCACGACACTCGTCCCATTTTTGTTTAAATATGCGCGCTGACTCTGCTTTGACTGGGTCTTCGATTTGTCGTGGCAACTCTTCGCGACCATGTGCGCCGCTCTGACCTTTTTTATCATCGGGCACTGGCCCTTTATATTTTTTGCCGCCTTTGTGATTGGCGTAACGACGGGCGCGGGTATAGCCCATTTGAATAAATTTGCGCGCCATATCAGCACCCACAAAGTCATCGGCCGCCAGATAATCTAAAAACATCTGATAAATTGTCTCGCTGCTCTCAAGCGCAATATCAGGGGTCGCAAAGCGCCAGTGTGGCAGGATTTCAGACTTATACGGCTCTACCAATAATACGCCTTGCTCGCCGCGACCGACCCGATACAGCTCTGGCTGCGCGCGCAAATCTAGGTTTTTATAATCCAAATCGTAATCGAACGCTCTCATCGCTTTTCCCTATTAGTATTCGTCATCTGTCAAATTTATCATTATCAATACTATCGAGTATACTGAGCGCCGCTGTCTAAAAAACAGCACAAAAATGTTATGCAACCGTGACAGTAAGCGTTTAGCATAGCGAATAGAATCAATCATTGAGCAGGTCTGAGTAGGTTAAAGTTATGACAGTTAATAAAAACATCCTCAATATAATCAGTCTAGCTGGCTCGACTTTTACGATGTCGTTAAAAAGTATATTTGTGATATTGGTGCTGCTGCTCATCAGCGTGTTAAGCACCAATGTTGCCCATAGCGCATGGTTTGAGCGGTTGATTCCGCAAGGAGAAACTTACACGGTACGCGAGATAGATCGTGATTTGGCGTTCGTGATTGATGGTTTCATTTATGATGCGCGCACGTCTTGCTTTTTAGCAGTGGGCGATAGAGTGATATTTTTTGAAGGGCGTCATGGTATCGATTACCGCGCGACGGTTTATGACTTAGACTCGCGTGAACGTTGCGAGGTGTTATTAAGAAGACGTTTGTCATAAGCTATTAGACTTATTTCAGAACGGAATATAAGCATAAAAAAAGCCCCGAACATTGCTGTTTGGGGCTTTTTAGAATTCTTAAACGAATGGTGGCTCGAGGCAGGTTCGAACTGCCGACACACGGATTTTCAATCCGTTGCTCTACCGACTGAGCTATCGAGCCGTCTTCGTTGAGGCGCTATTAAACTAAATATAGACGTTGCTGTCAAGTAGTTTTTGCATAATAGAAGATAAAAGACGATAAATAATCAAATATTGGCAAAATTAACTATCTCTGCTTTCGATTTAATCTTTAACACGCAGTAAATCATACTCGCTCATAATACGATGAATATCTGCATCGGCAGGGACAAACTCACGCACACCTTTTTTGACCTCGGCATCATAGACCAGTTTGATAAACTTAGCATCGATCGCGCGACCGCGATTTTGCTGATGCACCGTTAAATATTGCAAACGCTTGGCATCGGTTTGCCCATCATCAAAACAGCCAACAGCGGCGATAGGTTTATCATTAAACATACCGACGTATAGATACTGACCACGCTTAAAACCTTGCTCAACGATATTTAATACCTCGATACCATCAGGCTGCGCGTCATCGCTATCGTATAATGCCTGCAAGCGCTCTGATAGCTCATTGTCGCGAGCAGGTTTTTTGATAAGTGGTACATCCAAGCTATTAATGGCGATCGCTTCTAAAGGCATGGCAGTTCCTATAAACAGAGGGTTTCTATCGTATAAAGTAGCAGTATGACACAGCACAAAGTTATAACACGGCAAAAGTCATAGAAAGTAGGCTGTAGAATATGATATCTAAAAGTCAGTGCAAATCATGATTAATAATACTGAACACACTATTTTAGCAGAATGAGGTGATTTTGTGCGTGGTTTACCGCTTGGTCGTGGCAGTAAATGTTAGGGTTTGCTATGATGAGGCTAGATGATATTTAGTACGTACAAACCCTAATACCTTGATATCTTTTGTATATATCATTTTCTAATACATTTTTTGCTAGCGCTGACCCAGACACTAGTAAAATATTTAGACATGTTTCGCCTTATTTATTGACCGCTTTTCACTGATAAAAAACTGATAGAGAGTAGCCATGACAGCCAATGCAATGACGACTGCTGATACACCTGAGCAAAATGCACCAAAAAACCTAAATCTACATGGTCGCCCTGAACGTATTGCGACCGTTGAGCGCATTACTGCTGAGACCCAAGTGACTTGTACCGTCAATCTTGATGGTACGGGTCAAGGGGTTGTAGATACTGGCGTACCGTTTTTGGATCATATGATTGATCAAATCAAGCGTCACGGTTTGTTTGACTTAGAAATTAAATGCAACGGTGATACCTTTATCGATGACCATCATAGCGTTGAGGATACTGGTATTACGCTTGGACAAGCATTTAATAAAGCATTGGGCGATAAAAAGGGCATTCGTCGTTATGGGCACTTTTATGCGCCGCTTGATGAATCATTGACCCGCGCTGTCGTCGATCTATCAGGTCGTCCTGGTCTACATATGGACATTCCCTTTACCCGCTCGCACGTCGGTAATTTCGATGTTGACCTGTTTAGTGAGTTTTTCTATGGTTTCGTCAATCATTCATGGATGACGGTGCATTTAGACAATTTAAAAGGCAAAAACAGCCATCACCAAATCGAGTCTACCTTTAAAGCGTTTGCTCGTGCGCTACGTATGGCGTGCGAATATGATGAGCGTGCACTCAATACTCTGCCTTCGACTAAAGAGGCGTTTTAATGGCTAAAGTAACCAAAGTAGCGCTACTAGATTATGGTATGGGTAATTTGCACTCTGCTAGCAAAGCACTATCGGTAGTTGGGGCAGACGTCTCTATTACCAATGATCCTAAGGTTGTCGCTGCGGCAGACAAGATTGTCTTCCCCGGTGTCGGTGCGATGCGTGACTGTATCGCTGGCATGCACGAGGCGGGCATTGATGACGTGATACGCCATGCGGTATTTAATAAGCCTGTTATGGCTATCTGTGTGGGCATGCAGGCATTGTTTGAGCAGTCCGCTGAAAATGGTGGTACAGACTGCTTGGGTATCTTAAACGGCACTGTAGAAGCATTTGACCCTACGTGGAAAGACAAGCAGGGCACTACCATCAAAGTACCGCATATGGGCTGGAATACCATTAGCGGTATGGATTTTGACCATCCGCTGTGGCAGGGTATTGAGGACAACGCGCATTTTTACTTTGTGCATAGTTACTACTGCGAGCCTACTAATAGCTCACAAGTGGCGGCGATATGTGACTATGGTCAACCGTTTTGTGCCAGTGTCATCCAAGACAATTTATTTGCTACCCAGTTTCACCCAGAAAAAAGTCATACTGCTGGCTTGCAGTTGTTGAAAAATTTCGTCGAGTGGAATGTGTAAGTAGGCGATAAACGTGAAGTGAATATTTAATTTAGCAGAAGGTAGATTATCCATTATATAATCTGCCTTTTTTATGCTCAGCCATCACTTTGTAGCTGCCACTCTTTAGCTATTATAGTTTAGCCATCATGGTTTAGTGATACTCTCCGTCGTTTTCTACTTGCTTATATTTGGAATATCTCAGTGGATTTTACCGCTTTTAAAATCAATGTTATTGAAGTATCTGGACTTGCCAAAGATGCCTTACATATCTATGTCGGCGTCGGCATCTATCTTTTGTGTCTGCTTGTGCTGCGTCCTATCATTAAAAAGCAAAGCATCAGATCATTCATGGCTCTAGTCGTCGTGACGGGCATTGCTTTATTGGGCGAGTATTTAGATAATCGAAATACGATTGAAGCATCAGGCATGGCTGGCTTAAGCCACGAACAGCTGGTCGCAAGCCTCCGCGATTTGATCAATACGTGCCTGCTGCCTTACGTGCTCTATGCGCTGAATAAGTGGACGAAGATATTCAGTTCATTCAATCCGTCTACTAAACTTTTAAAGCAGCGCTAATATTCCGAAGTAATTTTATTTCAGATATCAAAAAAGTAAACTTAAGTAGGATTTTATGGTGTAAAATTCATAATATAAAATATATAGCAGACCATATTATGTCTTCATTTAAAATACCTACTTACATTTTTTCTTCTATTATTCTATGTCTAACGATGTTTAGCTATCATTCAGCAGTGGCAAGTCAAAATGTCATCATTGACCTAAATAAACCCATATCGGCAGCACTTTTGGCGCAGTACAATCGTGATGGTATCGAGATTGACTACGATGATACGACTGTATTGAAGCAAGTTTACGTGACGGAAAAAGATGGGGCAATCGCACGTCAGTTACCAAGCGGCGCTGCTCGAAAGGTGAAAAGCTATACGTTCGGAGAGAAACTAGAGGTCATTGAAGATAGAAAGGATTGGTATGCGGTGCAAGACAGAATTCGTAGAGAGTATGACGAGGACAATGATGGCATTGTAGAGACAGACGTTGTTAAATGGGAAAAGGTCTTTGTGAGAAAAGAGCAAACGGGTTCTACTATACCTGCCTCGCTAACGTCCAAAGATTTAAACATACTAGCATATCTATCCATTGGCGAAGACTACGAGACTTTTGAAAATGGCAAAGCACTTAACGATTACCTAAAAATAGAGCTAATTGATAAGGCTTTGTTTGAGAAGAAACGTCCACTTGCCGTTGATTTTTTATCAAAAGATGAAAGTATTAAAAAGAGAAATGGTGTGATGTCCATTCCAACTGCAAAAAAACCAGTGAAGTTTGTTGATAAAGATAATGGTGATGACGGCGATGAGCGTTTTGATTACATCGGTAGTATCGATTTTTTAAACCAACATTTAATAGAAGGAAACTACTGGGAAAGCTCGAACTACGAGATGATTGATAAAAATTCGGGTGAGATGACGCAGGTATTTATAGATTATCCTCATATCTCTCCCAATAAAAAATATATCATCTCAGCCTATACCAACCCATATGAGCAATACACCGATCTAGAGCTGTATAAAATTAAGGGAACAGACACCATCCCGATTATGGGTGCAGGCTTTATGCATTGGATGCTTACTGTTGAACCAGAAAATATATTTTGGGCAAAAGATGGTTTCCTATACCTAGCGGTTAATCATAGCGCCGCCTTTTGGAAAGAAGATGGGCATATCAATGATGAGTTTCAATATATTAGGATAAAGGTGGCTCTATAGAGACGCCACCAAGATATTTAGAAACCTATTTCTGATTATACAACCCACGTACCACTTCACCAATCGCTGCAATACCATCAGTCAGTGTCTGCTCATCAGCGGCGATACTCATACGAATACACTCATGTGCATGCTGATAATCGCTGACATCGACACCAGGGAAGAAATACTGACTTGGTACAATGAGCGTGCCTTTTTCTTTTAAAATCTCGTACAGCTCAACCGTGGTAATCGGCAAATCTTTAAACCACAACCATAAGAATATCGCGCCTTCAGGCTTATGAATCATCAACGGATAATCGCCCAATGCTTCTTTTAACAGCTTCACGGCAAGAGTGGCCTGCTTTTGATAAAACGGCTTAATCTCATTATCGGCTAACTGCTTGATACGGTCGTTTTCTACCAATGGCGTGGCAATCGCTGCACCAAAACGTGTCGGCGCTAGATTCACCACCGCATTCATCGCGCTGACCGCTTCGATCACTTTCGCATCGGCTACTATAATACCGGTACGCATACCGGGCAGGCCAATTTTAGACAGGCTAAAGCACAGAATCGTATTGTTATCCCACGTCAAATGCGCGTCTGAATAGATGATATTAGGGAAGGGCATACCGTAGGCATTATCGATGATAAGGGGTATGTCATAACGTTCGGCAATCTCGGCCAAATGCGCCATTTCTTCATCGGTCAACACGTTGCCAGTCGGGTTGGTCGGGCGTGAGCAGCAAATCGCGCCAATACGACCTTCCTTTAGCGCTGGCAAGTTTTCTAACGCGTCAAAATCCACCCGATATTTAAAAAACCCTTCCGCGCCGTCATGAGTCACTTCATCGATATGTGGCAATACCGCTGCGAAATGCTGACCTTCGACATGCACGTCGCTATAGCCGATATACTCAGGGGTCAATGGCAGTAGGATGGACTTGTCGACAGATTCGTTCTTTTCATCCTGACTGTTTTCATTAGCAAAAGCGCCGCCAAACAGATTAAACAAATAGAAAAACGCATTCTGTGAGCCATTGGTCAAGGCAATATTTTCTGACGTTAGATTCCAATCATAATGACGGTTAAAGAAACCAACCAACGCATCGATAAAGGCGGCATCACCTTGTGGATTAGAGTAATTCGCCATGCTAATAATCGCGCTGCTATTGGCTTCTCCTGCATCATTGTCATTACCAAGTGCTTTATACGTCTCCAAAAATAGCTCATTAACGGCATCAATTTTGGCAGGGTTACCACCACCCAGCATGTTGACTGGCTGATCGCTTTTTAGCGCATCGCCTAGATCGTCCATTAATTGTGAGATGCCAGTTGGCTGGGTAAATTTTTGACCGAACTTTGAGAATTTCATAAGGCTACCATGCTGTTTGGGAGGGTTTGATAAGAAGGAATTTGATTGATAAAAGTTGGGCTAGTATAGCAAAAGATAGGGGGTCGGGGAGAGATGTTCAGGGGCAGATGTGGATTGAAAAGAGTTTAGTTTATACATATTATTGATATAATTATCCTATAAAAGTCTTGTTTATCTCTAATTTGTCGTGTATTCTGAAATTTATCTATTGACAAGAAAGATAAATTTGTGTATAATTAAGCTCTGGCTTATCAATATTCTTAAAGAATATTGATAAGCCAGAGCGGAAAAATAAACTAATGTTCGTTTTATATTTACGTAAATTAATACTAACTCTACATTGTAGTACATAAAATTTTTGTACTATGTATATACGTAGTGTATTTTTTATCTGTAAATCAACTTAGTACGGAAGTGAAATTAAGCTTACAATTCTACTTAGTTAGGAGAATTCAAATGGTAAAATTTGATATGTTCAAGAAGGTTACTCATGAAGGATGGGATGGTTAAATTAAGAAGAAAACTCAAATTACCTATAATAGCCCCTATTGTATTGTTTACACTAGGGGCTATTTGGTTGTGGTGGCACTATCAGATAAATTACTCAGATGTTGTAGTATCAGCTTCAGATGAAGTGACGGTACGAAGCTTCCAAGATAGTGTGTATAGAGTAGTTCTTGGATCCTTCCCTAGCTATGTTTTAGTGGCTGTAGCTACAATAGGTTTATATCTAACTTATCAGTCTATACAAAGTAGTAAATCTTCTAGTAGAAAACAATTAACAATACAACTTGTGACAGAACTCAATGAAAATAAAAGATTGCAAAATACTAAGAACTTAATTTTTGTTAAGGGAAATGATCTGCCCCAATATTATAGCCAGCTAGACAATCATGAATACAAAAATAAATCCGACGAAGAAATATCTAAAGAAATTAGACATAAAGAAGATTTTATAATATTTAAGCATATAAAAATAAACAAAAGTTTTCTAAAGAATGAAAAAAAAGAAAAATAGATGTCGAAGAAGAGAAAAAGAAAAGATATAAGAGAATACTAGAAGACGAAAAGTTAAAAGATGATATTCATTATGTACTAAACTATTACGAACAAGTTGCCTTAGGAATACGTGTAAAAGCTTTCGAAGAAGAGATTTTTAAAAATTTACACTACTCTAGTTTTATGAAAGTTTGGCAATATGCTCACCCATTAATTCTTAGAATTCGTGCAATCAGCGGTAAGAAGACTATTTATCAGGAAATAGAGTATCTGGCAAGAAAGTGGGATAATGAGCCAATTAAAATGCACTCACTAAATATAGAAATAATTGACGACAATTATGAATAGTTAGTGGACTATAAGCAGTTAAACAAAGTTTAGGAAACTCCCTTTAGCTCATATCGAAGTTATCATTTTCGACAACTCATGCAAGCCTTCACAATCATCTACGATATCTAAATGACTGACCAATAACTGTTCAAGTTGTGTTAGTTCCTGCTGATACTTTTCAATAACTAATATAGACAATATATCTTCGAGTTCAAGCGCCTGATTAATAATAGGCGCTAACCCTTTTAAGTCGTTGTTTTCCTTGATTGTTGATAACCTGTCAAGGCTGAAAATCAAAAAATGAGCTTGGTCAATGCTGATCTCACTAAGAGGTAAAAGTTAAATAATTCTTATCAAAAAATCACTAACTATCATGTCATTTGAGTTCATAGCGTACCTTCTAAACCATCGCCCTAACTCTCGCCATAATCCCGCGCCCAATCACCAGTTTCACATAAATAATGGCAATAGCGAATAGCAAGACAACTAATGCTGCACCACCCATAGCTAGATTTGCCCACGGCATACTAAACTGTAGATTAAACCATTGAGTGATAGCCGCCCATGCGCCAACGCTAGCGATGACGACGGCAAATATCGCCGCGCTAATACCAAGCACACCCAGCTCTAAGATATTGAGCATATATAGGTCACGCTTTTGCATGCCTAGTAGTCTAAATGACGCGCTGTCTTTCATGCGATCTTGTGAGGTGGACAGTAGCGAGCTGATCAGCACCATGACCCCAGTGAGCAGAGCAAGCAAGGTAAACACATAGACCAAGCGGCTCATTTGTACAACCAGCTCTTGGATTTGCTTGGCAATGGCAGTGCCGTCAATCGTGGTGACAGCAGGGAACTCGCGTACCAGTTTGCCTTGTAGTTCTGGAATGTCATTCTCTGATACGTGGGCAGTAGCAAATTGAATTTGCGGAGCTGCGGACAGCACCGACGGCTCAAACAGGAAATAAAAATACGGACTTGGGCCACGCTCATAGCGCGTGCGAATACTGGTGATTTGCCCGATGATTTCGATACCTTGAATGTTAAAGCGCACCTTATCGCCCATACCGACATTGAGCATACTGGCGGCAGTATCTAAGATAGATAAGGGTTTGACTTGCTCATCTGTCGCATCGATAGGGGTATATAGCGCGTCGTCTGTGAGCGACTCAGTGATATATTCGGTCTCCATGACCGTATCTGCGTAGCTCAAATTAAACACACGCGTAGGGTCATCAAACCCATCCTCAGGCTCAATATCTTTTGCCGGTACGTCATTTGCCGTCTCCACACGGGCACGAATGACGGGATAATAAGTGACGGGTGCTTCAATGATCGCATCAATATCGTCATGTTGATCGCTCTGCACATCCAGTAAAAACAGATTAGGCGCGTCTTCAGGATAGGCATTGATAAACTGCGCATTGATACTGTGATTGAGTGTGGTGATAAGCGTTAGCACCGCCACCGATAGCGATAAGGTGACAAAGAACAACGCTGATTGGTTGCCTTTACGCGCAAGGTTATGGATGGCGATACGCTGCATCCAACTGACCTTGGTATTGCTCGCCAATTTGGCAAGTAGCCAGAGCCACCCACGCGCCAATAGCCAAAATATCGCCACGAAGCCGATCAACCCACTCAATAACTGCGCCCCTAATGACAGCGAGCCCACTTCATAAGCAAAGAACGCATACAGCCCTGCCAGCACCAAGCCATACCAGAGTAAGGGCACGCGTCGATACCACGGCAAGTTTTGCGTCTGCGTGCTTGCCCCTTGATTGAGTAGGGTAGCGGGTTTGGTCGTGTTAAGTGCGCTTAGACCACGCTGCGCAATCAGCAACGTTAGAACCAAGGCAATCACAATAGTCTTAATTGCACTGATTGGATTGATGGACATCCCAACATCGGCAGGCAAGATAGCCACCAGATACGGCTGACCAATTTTAAGCAAACCTAGACTCAGTATAATCGCGGCGACACAAGCAATGGCAGTGGTGACGATAAGCAGTTGATAGTAGCTGCGCTTGAGTGAGCCAAGCGGTTCACCTAATGCCAAGCGAATGGCGTTACTAGACTGCTGCTTGGTGACAAACGCACTAATGACGCCGTACATGGCGACCGCAGAAAGTAGCAACACTGCGATGACCAATAACTTTAAAAACATCAGTACATTATCAGAGATACGCGAGACCGAAGTGTCTGCGGACTCTGCGTCAGAGAGCTCGATATCGGGATAATTGGTCAGTATCTCTGTGAGCTTATCGCGCTGCGTGGTTATCAGTTCGGGATCGCCTGCCATCTCAATACGATAGTTTATTCGGCTGCGTTGCCCCAATAGGTTGGTTGACGGGAGTGAGTCTTGATGCATTAAGACACGCCCACCAAACCCAAAGGTGGTCAGCGGGCGATCAGGTTCTTTTGTCAATATATCACTTATTGTGAACTGCGCATCGCCAATGGTGATACGGTCACCGACATTGGCCTGTAGACTACTGAGCACTTCTGGCGCGACGATGACACTGTCAGAGGTTAGCTGTTCCCACAGCGGCTGTCCTGAGGCAAGATCCGCTGTACCGTATAAGGGATACGACGGTGAGACCGCTTTAATGCTGGCAAGCAAGGTTTGCTCATCATTGACCAGCATGGCGCTAAACTGATAGTCATACACCGTCTGCGTATCGGGGAGAGTTTCTACCTGCGTCAATACTTCACTTGGCCAGTCTTGCTTACTGTTTAAGATTAGATCCCCACCAACGAGCGCGCGCTGATTGTCATTGATATAGCGATCGACAGACTGCTGCACAGAATCGAGGGTTAGGTAAGTTGCAAGCGATAGGGTTAATGTCAGCAGAAACAATACCGGATATACCCAGCGCTGCCACCAACTACGGCTGAGTGCTTGAGAGCCGAGTGTTTGAAAACCTAGGGTACGGATAAATAATTGGTTTAGGATACCGCTAGGATAACTGGACGCTTGACGCATACTGGTATCAGTCTTTTTTGTATCAGCTGGTGGTTTATTGTCTGTGGGCTTACGATTCATTAAGATACAATCCAGTTATTCATGTAGGTACAATTCGACCATCATGCATGGTGATGACACGATCTGCCATCTCGGCAAGTGCAGGATCGTGAGTCACGACCACCAATGCCGAACCGACTTTTTGTCTTAAATCTAACAATAGCTGCATGACTTGATCGGCATTTTGCTCATCTAGATTGCCCGTTGGCTCATCCGCAAACACAATCTTTGGATGCGATACTAGCGCTCGTGCCACCGCTGTACGTTGCTGCTCACCACCTGACAACTGATTGGGCAAGCTATGACGGCGATGACCCAAATCAACGGCATCAATTAGCTCGTCTACTCGTGCTGGGTTTGGACGTCTGGCAATATCAAGTGGAAAGGCGATGTTCTCGGCGACTGTCAAGGTTGGCAGTAGGTGAAACGACTGAAAGACAAAGCCCATATCGTGCTGACGAATGACCGCTAGCGCATCTTCGTCAAGACTGCTGAGCATTTGACCTGCCAACTCAACGGTGCCGCTATCGGGATAATCTAGCGCTGCTAATAGCCCAAGCAGAGTAGATTTACCTGAGCCTGATTTGCCCATGATGACCACAAACTCGCCAGCATTGACATAGATATCTACATCTTTAATGATTGATAGGGTTTGCTCGCCGACTTGCACGGTTTTGTTGAGTTTATTAGCAGTCAGTAGGGCTTCTGTTTTAAAGTTTGCTTGTGGCATTGACGCGGCAATCGAAGGTGATGATGTCATTACAGTGTCTCGTTAAGTAGTCTCATTTGTCGTATTTTTTGTCGTCTCATCTTTAGCATTTTCAGTTGTGTTGTCTGCATCAGCTGTTCTTAGCTCTTTTAACTTGGGCTCTAGAATAGGCAAGATATTGTCATTGACGATAATCTCGTAGCCCTCTTTGGTCGGATGAATGGCATCGGCTTGATTGAGCGCAGGATCACCGCACACACCATCTAAAAAGAACGGAATCAGCGTCACGTTCATGTCTTTGGCGACGCGAGGATATATCGCTGCAAATGACTTCACATACTCAGAGCCAAGGTTGTCATAGATTTGCATGCCGCCCAAAATGACGATACTGCCATTATCCTGTAGACGTTTGACCGCGATACGAATATTGGCTTCAACTGTTGCCACATCGATACCGCGTATGGCATCGTTAGCACCAATGGTCAAAATCGTCACATTAGGCTTAGTCTGCAACACCCAGTCTAAGCGATTGACCAATCCCGTGCTGGTTTCACCACTCAATCCTGAATTGATAACTTTGGCATTGTCGTAACCCATTGCTTGCAGACGATCTTCTAACTGAGCAGGATAGTTGTCATCTTTGTCCACCCCAAGACCTTCTGTCAGGGAGTCGCCCAATGCCAAGATCGTTAATGGCGCTTGCTGTGCAGTGGATGTTACCGGTTGCTCAGATTTTGTCGTTTGAGGTTCGGCAGTTTGAGTGCTATTTTGCATGCCATTATCGGTGCTAGGTTCAGATGGTTTTTGGCAACCACCGAGCGCCATTACGGCTGTTAAAATAGCCAATGTTGGTAAGTGTCGAGCGAAACGAATGGATAAATTCATCATGATTATTCTGTCCTATAAGCAATCAAACCAGTGTAGCAAAATAAGACAGACACCAATATTATCCTAAGGTTACTGTAGTTTTTGATATTAAAGCTTTTTGCCATCAACCATCACTGGACGACTCACTACCCAAGCAATGACGACGTTGATAACCATCAAAATGAGCATAATGAATAGCGGTAAATCCCAGCTGCCAGTCGCTTCATGTAGCCAACCTGTCCCTAAGGGACCAAAAAACGCAATCAAATAACCGACGAATTGCGCCATACCTGACAGCTCACTAGATTGGTTGGTCGTATAAGTACGTAAGGAGAACAGCATCATACTCAAGGTGAAAATAGCGGAGCAGCCAATGCCCATCAGACCTGACCACAACCACGCGAGGTCGGTAGATAAATAATTGATTCCTAAAATACCAATAACATTCAGCACCGCTGCAAACACCGCCAGCGCCTGAATAGGGCGGCCGCGATTGATCAGCCACGTCAGGCTCAAAATAGAGACTGGCGCCATAAACTGAAACACTGAAGCCATTTGTCCTGCTTGCACTGCGGATAGCCCCTTACTTACCCAAATAGAGGGTAAGAAACTGGCAACGGTATAAAATAATAGTGATTGCAGCCCCATAAATACCGCAATTTGCCAAGCAAAAGGCGTACGCCACATGGATATATCAGACGCTCCAGAGGTAGGTGGCACAATTGCTTGATGACTAGACGAACCCAGACGCAGCCGTAAAAATATCCAAATAATGATCGCAAAAATGCCCAATAGCGACCACCCACCCAGTGCCCATTGCCAACCCACTTGCTCAGATAATGGTAGTACAACTCCGGCGACGATGCCTGCCGTTACCGTCATCGTTAGACTAAATAGCCCTGTTATGAGTGGAATATGCTGGGGCGTACGCTGTTTAATAACAGGGGCAGCTAAGGTATTCGCAAAACCGATAGCCAAGGTCAGCAGTAACGTACCAATCAAAAACCCAGACCAAGTGGGAATAACGGTACGAATAATCATACCAGTGGTTAATAATGCAATCATCGCAATGAGTGTATTCTCAAGCCCAAAACGCTTACCAATGGCTGGCGCGATCAGTGCGCCCACCGCAAAAGTCAGCATGGGCACTGCTCCTAGCCAACCAATCTGCGTCTCAGAGATATTGAGTGCATCTTGCACCACAGGGGCAATAGAGCCAAGAGCAACAATAGGCGCACGCATATTAGTGGCGAGCAAAATCATGGCACATAAAATGAGCCAAAAAGTGAAGCGTGAGGAGGGCAGCTCAAACGGTGACGGCGTATCTGAATGAGACTGTAATGGCACATCAGGTGGCAAATCAGTAGAGGTAGACATAGCAGCACGACTATTAGAATAAGAAAAAGGACACGTCATTAAACAGCGCCGAAGCATCGTCGCTTGTAAATGACACCAAAGAAAACGCACCTGGACGGTGACTAAAATCATCAATTAGAATCGTAAATTAGAACTAGAGATTATTTGCAGAATACAAGATATATGAGTAACCATTTTGAAAGCGCGCTTATCTTCAATCGCCTATCAACTGGATACGGTATTAGATTTATTTAGTCTACTATTATTAACAGGCCTTGCACGTGCCGTATTGATATCCAAAATATCTTAAAGCGATGCTAATTAGATACGTCGCGGCTGGCACAACTAAAAATAGCGCCAGTCCCTTGCAAAGGACTAGACGCTATTATAAGAACAGATGTTAGGTAAATACTACCAGCGTATGGTAACAAACGCGGTATTTATAAAATTTAGTTTATACAGGTTTGCCTAGCTGAGCGGCTTTAAGGGCATTTTCTTGCTGTTCTGCCACGATTGAATCACACTTATTGGGATCATTTCCACAAAACGAGCAATTTTCATCCCCCATTAGTTTAGCAACGCCGCCACAAGATCCTCTAAGCGGCTTCTTTTTGACCATATAACCGATACCCATAAAGATAAAGAACAGGACGAATACGGTAAAGGTAATGGCAAGCATGGGAAGCAATTGATTAAGCATAGAGGAAACCTCGATTTTTAAAAATAGTGTGGCTATGTACTAGGGTAATACCTATATAGTATAGCAAAACCAGTATAGCAAATTTTTGTATGGCTCGTTGATGGTTATCGAGCCGTTTACAGTATTGCGACTAAGCTCTATTGCGACTAAGTTCTAAGACTGTTTGTCAGCGCGTAATGCTTGCATCGCTGGTGTTTGTACCACTTGCCACTGGTCAGTATTCTTATCAGAATCCGTCGCCTTTGCCTCATCAGCTAAAACAACAAATAAGGCAGCTATATCTTGTGCTTTGGCTGTTACAAGGGCTTTTTCATAAGGCATCGCAGTGAGGGCGGTTGCCCACGCATCTGCCAGTGCGACTGAGTCTGCGGCAACGGTTACCGATGGTGCGCCGCCCGCGATAGGCTTGCCAGTGGTTGGGTCAATCGTATGACTGTAGCGCTGACCGTCGAATATGACGGAATTACGATAGTTGCCAGAAGTTGCCAAATACATCTGATTATCGGTATTGATGGGTTGACGAATCGCTGATATTGTCTGACGCTCGCTGACCGTACTGTCCTCAATAGGCGCATCAATCGCAATTTGCCACGGCTGCTGTTGATTATTGACCCCAGAGGTTGCAATTTCACCCCCTATCTCTACCATGTAGTTGCGAATTTGATAGTCATCTCTGAGCACATCGGCGATTACATCGACGCCATAACCTTTAGCAACTGCTGAGAAATCAAGCCCGACGCCATCTTTGGTTTTATAAATGCTCTGCTCTTTTTGTATGATGCTCTCAAAATCTACCAAGGCTTTTGCTTGAGCAATCTCAAGTGCTGTCGGCGGACTTTGCAAGCGCTCAACGGTCATGGTGCTACCAAAGCCCCAAGTCTCTACCAATGGCATGACGGTAGGATCAAAGGCGCCACCAGATTGCTGATAGACGATTCGTGACACATCAAGTACGTGAGCAAAATCTGCATCGATAGTGAGAGGGATGTCTTTACCTAAATGGTTGAACTTAGAGATAGTAGAGTCTGCTTGATAGGTAGACATACTGTCATTGATTTGCTGCAAGCGCTTATCAATCGACGCTTGGATGGCCGCTTCATCTGCATCCGCAGGTAGCTGATAACTGATATGGTAGCTCGTTCCCATGGTCTCACCGCTGAGATAATCATAATCTGGCGTTTGCTGGCAAGCGCTAAGACTGAATACAGCACTGATAGCCATAACGGGCAATAAGGTGGTTTTCATCGATTTTCTAGACAATGAGAGTGGGGATAATTTTTGCATTATTGGTTTTCTCATATTAATCATAATGGCTTTTATGGCAAAAGGGCGAGTGGCACGTTCTATTAGCGTCGCCCATTTTACACCCCTTGTCACCCATAACGCCAATCATCGACTTAAGACCTAGTGGCTTAAACGACTAGATTTATTTTACTTTTGATTCACGGATGAGCTTATATAGTTTTGGCGGCGATAGGCGATTGACCGTGGTCGCCAGTTTTTCTTTAGTACCTGCCACGATGATATATTCTTCACCCTTAATCAGGGCTTTTATGACCTGTTTAGCAAAGGTAGCTGTGGTTAATCCTTTATTGGTTGCCTCGTCCATCGTTCCTTGCGCGCTACCATCACCAGTCAAGGCGTTAATAGAAATACTGGTCTGAATAAATCCAGGGAATATCGTCGCCACCTCTATGCCTTGCTCGTACAGTTCTGCACGCAGACTGTTTGCCCACATATGAAGTGCGGCTTTGGCTGCTCCATAAGCGCCGCGATATTGTGTGCCTAATAAACCTGCAACACTGGATACCATGACAATTTTGCCGCCACCTTGTGTGACCATATCTGGCAATACCAGTCTAGTAAGACGTGTCTGCGCAAAATAATCTATCTCCATAATTTGGCGCTCAACTTCTTCAGTGGTTTCCATAATAAGCGAGCGTTGACTGATGCCAGCATTATTAATAAGCCAATCAATTTGTCCAGCTTGAGCTTTAGCTGTCTTATACGCGTCTTTTGCTTGTTTAGCATCGGTGATATCAAAAGGGATGATGAAATGATTTTTGCTATTTTTACAGCGGTTTTTGACTGCTACTAATTTTGCCTCATCACGCCCACTTAAAATAATGGTGGCACCACGTTTGGCAAAGGCGATAGACAATGCTGCGCCGATACCACTAGAAGCACCAGTAATCCAAATGGTCAAATCTTTAATGTTGGTTTTCATAAGAATCCTTTCTTAAGGCAATAAACAATTAATCATATAGTAGAGGGCAGATGGTCTGCTATTTAGATTTGTAGGCTTATTATGCAAGAGTTGCATTTAGTCAAAGCCAAAAAAAGAGCCTCAATTGAGACTCTTTTTTATTTATCACTTTAGAATACTTTTTTACGTAACCATTTGCTTAGTTACTCACTTAACCACCGAAGTCATCAAGCATGATGTTTTCATCTTCCACACCCAAACTGTGTAGCATGTCGATGACCGCCGCATTCATCATCGGTGGCCCACACATGTAGTATTCACAGTCTTCTGGGTTTGGATGGTTTTTCAGATAGTTTTCAAGTAGAACATTATGGATAAAGCCGGTTGGACCTTCCCAATTGTCTTCTGGTAAGGGATCAGACAAAGCCACATGCCACTCAAAGTTATCGAACTCTTCTGCTAGTTGATCATAATCTTCAACATAGAACATCTCGCGAATAGAGCGTGCACCATACCAAAAGCTGATTTTACGCTTAGTATGTAAGCGTTTAAGCTGATCGAAGATGTGCGAGCGCATCGGTGCCATACCAGCACCACCACCAACGAAAATCATTTCAGCGTCAGTCTCTTTGGCAAAGAATTCACCATAAGGACCTGAAACCGTTACTTTATCGCCAGGTACTAGGCTAAATACCCATGAGGACATTTTGCCTGGTGGAATACCGTCAGGACCGCGTGGCGGTGGACTGGCGATACGAATATTAAACTTAATAAGGCCTTTTTCTTCAGGGTAGTTGGCCATCGAATAAGCACGAATAACTGGCTCATCAACTTTTGAGACATAGTTGAAAATACCAAATTTTTCCCAGTCTTCGCGGTATTCTTCGTCAATGATAAAGTCTTTATAATGCACTTCATGCGGCGGCGCCTCTAACTGCACATAACCACCAGCACGGAAATTTACTTCTTCGCCATCTGGAATTTTAAGAACCAGCTCTTTAATAAAGGTAGCAACGTTATCATTAGAGAGAACTTCACATTCCCACTTTTGTACATCAAAAAACTCAGGGTCAATCTCGATTTTCATGTCTTGCTTAACGGCTACCTGACAAGCCAAACGCATGTGATTGCGAATTTCGCCTTGAGTAAAATAGCCTTCTTCGGTGGGCAAGATAGAGCCGCCCCCTTCAATAACGCGGCAACGACACTGCGCACAAGTACCACCGCCACCACAGGCTGAAGATAAGAAAATACCTTCGCTTGCAAGGGTTTGTAGTAATTTACCGCCTGCTGGGGTCACGACGTCATTATCGGGATTATCATTGATATGGATGGTAACATCGCCTGAACTGACCAGTCTTGAGCGCGCCGCCAAAATAATGGCAACGAGGCCCATGATGATCAAGGTAAACATAGCAACGCCACCAATCGCCGTAGCGTAATCCATGGTAGGTATCCTTAATCTATGGAGTAGGGGTGCGAAAATACGTCATTGCGTGTTTCCTGAACCCCTACCGAATAAATGAATTAAATAGGTCAAATCGCTAAATAGGCTGTTAAGCTTAGCGGTCTAAATTGACATACCGCCGAAAGACATAAAGCCAAGTGACATCAGACCAACTGTGATAAAAGTAATACCAAGACCACGCAGCGGTGCTGGAATGTCTGAGTATTTTAACTTTTCACGGATACCGGCCAATGCGGTAATCGCCAATGCCCAACCGAAGCCTGCGCCCACACCATACACGACAGATTCGCCGAAATTATAGTCACGCTCAACCATAAATAGTACACCACCTAAGATGGCGCAGTTTACAGTGATAAGTGGCAAGAACACCCCAAGCGCGTTATACAGACTAGGAACGAACTTATCGAGGAACATCTCTAGAATCTGTACGGTCGCAGCAATCAAGCCGATATAACTGAGCAAGCCCAAAAAGCTTAAGTCGATATCAGGGAAACCTGCCCATGCCAGTGCACCATCTTTTAGAATGAACTGAAAGAGTAAGTTGTTTAGCGGTACGGTAATCGCCATCACGACGACCACGGCAACACCCAGACCAATAGCGGTTGAAACCTTCTTTGATACGGCCAAGAAAGTACACATACCTAAGAAATAGGCCAGCGCCATATTCTCAATAAAGACTGAGGTTATAAATAAACTAACATAATGTCCCATTAGTGACCGCCTCCATGTGCCATGCCTTTAGACTGCGGCTTCATTACAAATTCAGCATCTTCAACCTGCTCAGGTTTCCAGATACGGATAATGGCAATGAACAAACCAATAATAAAGAATGCTGACGGTGGCAACAGTAATAGACCGTTCGGAATATACCAACCGCCATCAGTGACAGGCTGTAGGATGGTGATACCAAACCACGTACCTGAGCCAAGTAGCTCACGGATAGTCGCGACAAACAGCAAAACCGCAGAATAGCCAAGACCATTACCAATACCATCTAAAAAGCTTGGCACTGGTGGATTGCTCATGGCAAATGCTTCGGCACGACCCATCACGATACAGTTGGTGATAATCAAACCAACGAAGACCGACAAGCCTTTACTCACATCATAAGCAACGGCTTTTAGCACCTGATCGACCAAAATAACCAAGGAAGCAATAATGGTCATCTGTACGATAATACGAATGCTTGAAGGGATTTGCTTACGAATGATCGAGATAAAGAAGCTTGAAAACGCCGTGACTAAGGTCAACGCCACACACATCACCATGGCATTGGCCATGCTTGTGGTGACAGCCAGTGCCGAACAGATACCAAGAATCTGTAGGGCAATGGGGTTATTATCAAAAATAGGCGAGGTTAAAATACTTTTAGTGTCAGCCATGTTATGTCTCCTTGCCGTTTGCTACTGGTCGCTTGGCTGCCAGTTCGGTTTCAGGTTGAGCGCTCAGCGTTGATTGCGTATCTGCCGCATTATCAATCGCTTGACCACTCTCTTTACGTAGCGTATCTAAATAAGGCTTATAACCTTGCTCACCCAACCAAAACTGAATCATGTTACTGACACCGCGACCGGTCAAGGTTGCACCACTGATACCATCGACCCAGTTCTCTTTTGGTGTACCCGCTTTGGTCACACCAGTGGCAACATTACCGTTTTCGTCATATGAGTGGATACCGCTCCACTTCGCACGCCACTCTGGCTCTTCAATACGAGCACCCAGACCTGGGGTTTCTTTATGCTCATAAAAGCTGATACCTTTGATGGTATTCATATCGCTTTCAAGGGTTAAGAAACCATAGATAGTGCCCCATAGTCCATAGCCTTGAATCGGCAAAACAACCATTTCAGGTTTGCCTGCGTCATCTTTTTTAACATAGACTTTGGCATATTTGGGTTTACGACCAATACCAGCAGGATCGTCGTTGCCTAAATCTTCACTCAGTGCTTTATTCTTAGTCGCTTGGCTTGCGTCATAAGCATTACGATCAGGGATGCCAGCGGCTTTTAGCGCTTCATCATCAACGTAGCTGCCTTTACTTAAGTCAATAATTTCGACATCGAAATCTTTAAAACGTTCAGCAACATCATCTGCTGTATCAGACTCGGCATCGTACATCCCAGCGGCGACCAAGATGTTTTTGTTACGGTCTAAGCGTGCGTTTTCAATTTGAGCAGGTTTTAGACCAACCGCTACTGCTGAAACTAAGACGGAACACACCAAGCATAGCGTCAATGCCACACTGATGGTTTTCGCATTATTACTTTTGGGCTTGGACATAACGAACCCTCCGAGCTGTTTGGCGTTTGATGTTTGCTTGGGTCACAAAGTAATCAAACAATGGAGCAAATAAGTTGGCGAATAAAATGGCCAGCATGATGCCTTCTGGGAAAGCTGGGTTCACGACGCGAATCAATACCGTCATAAAACCAATCAAGATACCATAAGCCCAGCGGCCTTTATTGGTATGCGCAGCTGATACAGGATCGGTTGCCATAAATACGGCACCAAAGGCGAAGCCACCAATCACTAAATGCCAATAAAACGGCAGGTTCATCATCATATTGTCTTCAGAACCAATCATATTAAAGACAAGAGAAGTAGCAATCAGACCTACCACACAACCTGCCATAATACGCCATGAAGCAATACGCGTCCAAAGTAGAACGACGGCACCCATTAGGATAGCCAGTGTTGATACTTCACCGATACTGCCTTGCATATTACCTAAGAACGCATCACCCCAAGTGATTGCATTACCATAGACGTCGACGAAGTCTTGAGGAACTACGCCTAACGCGGCAAGACCAAGTGGTGTTGCACCAGAGAAACCATCGACCGCCGTCCATACTGAGTCACCAGACATATAAGCAGGGTAAGCAAAGTATAAGAATGCGCGACCCGATAGGGCAGGGTTCAGGAAGTTTTTACCCGTACCACCGAACACTTCTTTTGCGACTACGACACCAAAGATAATACCGAGGGCAACTTGCCATAAAGGAATATCTGGTGGTAAACAAAGCGCAAACAGCACTGAGGTCACAAAGAAACCTTCGTTGACTTCATGACCGCGCACTACGGCAAAGATAATCTCACAGAGAATACCGACCGCAAAAGTGACGATATAAATCGGTAAAAATTGCATCGCCCCGTAAACGAAGCTTGCCCAGATACTGTCTGGGTTATAGCCTGCCATACTGGTGATAACAGTACGCCAGCCTTCAGGCTGCAAACCAAGCGTTGCAATCGCCGTTAGTGCTTGATGACCGATGTTGTACATACCCCAAAACATGGCTGGGAAAGTACATAACCATACGGTAATCATAATACGCTTTAGGTCGATACCGTCGCGTACGTGTGATGCTGAGTATGTGGTTGAGCTTGGTTGACGCAAAAACGTATCAAACATCTCAAAGATAGCATAGTATTTTTCGTGTTTGCCACCCTTGGTGAAAGACGGCTCCATACGATCGAACATATTGTGTAAAAATTTCATCGTGGTTAGCCCTCCAGCTCAATGCGCGTCAAGTTATCACGCAAAATATCACCGAATTCATATTTGCCAGGAGATACGAAGGTGCATAATGCTAAATCTTCTTCGTCCAATTCGAGCACGCCCAAATCTACGGCGCTAATCATGTCTTCGACAATTAATGCACGTAGTAACTGTGTCGGCAGATAATCTTGCGGCATGACCTCTTCATAAACCCCGATAGGTACCATCGCTCGCGGTGAACCATTACTCGTGGTCGTAAAGTTATATTTCTTATTACCAAAAAACTTAGAAATATAAATAGGCAGCTTAGAGAAGCGGTTGGTGCCGACACTTAGGAAATGGAACGCTGGACGTTCACGCCCTTCAGGAAGCACACTGATTTGATTATGAAAGCGACCAAGATAAGCCGTATTGCCAAATACTTTGCGACCTGACAACACCGAACCAGAAATAATACGGTTCTCGCCAGCCGCCAGCTGTCCCTTGGTCAGAGCAGCGATATCAGCACCGCGCTCAGTAGCGACCAAACGTGGCTTGGTGACCGCAGGACCCGCCAAACTAATGATACGGCGCGTATATAAGCGACCGCTGGTGAATAGCTTACCAATCGCAATCACGTCTTGATAGCCAATCGTCCATACGGTCACGCCGCGCATGATTGGGTGCAAAAAGTGAATGTGCGTGCCAGCCAGACCAGCAGGATGCTTACCAGCAAAGCTATGATACTCAGTGACATTATTAGCCGCCGTTTTGGCAACTGGCGTCAACTGGGCATCACCGTGATGGCAAACAAAGGTCTTGAGGCTGAGTGTCGATAAGACAGCAAGTCCGTCATTGAACGCTTGCAACTGATCGTTAATCAGCAGCATTGGGTCAAATGCTAATGGATTGGTATCCATAGCGGTGACAAAAATAGCATGAGGACGGGCACCGATTTCTGGCGCACGGCTATAAGGGCGCGTGCGAAACGCGGTCCATTCGCCAGAGGCAAGCAGTTGGGTTTCAACAACTTCAGCGTCTAGGTCAGCAAGTTGCTGGGAGTCATAGCGCTCGAAGTCTACTTCTTCACCGTTTGGGTCGACCGCAATCACAAGGCTCTCAAACACACGACGTTCACCGCGTTTAATCGCGACGACTTTACCAGCAGCAGGGGCAGTATAGATAACGCCAACTCGTTTTTTGTCTTCAAAAACGGGCTGACCCTTTGCTACGATATCACCTTCTTTGACATTCATCGTAGGCTTCATGCCCACATAATCATAGCCAATAACGGCGACATGTGTCGGTTGGTGCTCAGATATCTCGCGGGATGATTCACCGGTGATGGGCAAATCCAAACCTTTTTTGATGGTAATCATAAGCGAAAACTTAGTCCATAGTCTAAAACGATACCAGACGTCCTGTTTGGTATATCGGTAGCATGAACATCTGCGTCATTCAATAAAGCCCCCACGTCTCTCTTCCTATAGTAGGATAGTGACAAAGGATCTCTAAAAATAACGCATGATCATAACTACTAGTAAGAGTATTAACGCTGACCTTAGACTCCTTAACAACACGTTAATGTCTTATTCGAATGACCAAAGTGGCGACTGGCTACCAAGGTGTATGTTAAAACCATCAAATCAAACGCAATCGTTCAAGCCTTTAGCGAAAATGATTGTGTAGACAATAGCTCTATCATACGTTTCATTGAAAATTAAAGCTTGTAACACCAGCGCAATTGACCACCCTTATTGGTTTGGCATCTTGTTAATAGATACGCAATTAGATAAGAATATAGCCAAAAGATAATCTATCGAAATAGATGATAAACTGGTTAACAGACGAACTAGCGAAGCCATTATTAAGTAGATTTCACTCACATCAATAAGCGGCTATACAGCTAGTAATGACTGTTCTAAAATAGTTAGCTAGTGATAGAGAGATGATAGAGACTATAAAAAAGAAAGAAGCGTCATTAGAGTTTAGTGCTGTAGAGTAGACTGTTTAGAGGCCACCAGTTGAAATTTCTAATATAACCCTTCTTAGCAATATGTCAGCCAACATCAAAAAGATGCACTTAGCTGCTGCTCGACTCATCCTGACCGCTATGCAACACTAAGCCATAAATGACTCAATAAAAAGCGCAGCGCATGGTTACTATCACATAGAAACAAATAAAAATTTACCTAGGATTATACGCTAAATTGACCTAAAATTGCCAGTCAGTAATTGAATTTATCTAATGTTGCCAGTGATTCAATGTATTAAAACTTATGGTTATGATTGACCGTTTTTTTATTGTCATTTCTATCTATCGAAGTGGCTTTTGGGTCTATCATGGATAGCTTTTGATTCGTCTATATATTAAGTCACTTTTGACTGATGTTTTTATGCGTGTTTAGAAGGTGTTGAACGTTCAATACACCCTGATTTTTGAATTTACTTTTCTAAATGTATTTATTGTTGTGCTTTATAAGGAATGCTATATGTGTGCTGTGCCTGTCATTATCCCGGCTATTGATTTAAAAGATGGTAAATGTGTCCGCTTAAAACAAGGCCGTATGGAGGATGATACGGTTTTTTCTAATGATCCAGTGGCCATGGCAGCACGCTGGGTAGAGGAAGGTGCACGTCGACTGCATTTGGTTGATTTGAATGGGGCATTTGATGGCGTACCCGTTCATAGACAAGTGGTGAATGACATTACCAAAGCGTATCCGAATCTGCCTATTCAGTTGGGCGGCGGTGTGCGCAATATGAACACCATTGAGCAATATATTACGGCTGGTTTGACTTATATCATCATTGGTACAAAAGCGGTTGAAGATCCTGATTTTGTCGCTGAGGCTTGTCGCGAATTTCCGGGTCATATCATTGTAGGTATCGATGCTAAAGACGGCATGGTCGCGACTCATGGTTGGGCAAATGTGACCGATACTAAGGCGACTGAGCTTGCGAAGCGCTTTGCTGATGTCGGCGTATCGTCGATTGTCTACACCGATATCAACCGTGATGGCATGATGCAAGGCGTCAACGTTGAACAAACTGTCAATTTGGCACGTGAAGGCGGCTTGCCTGTGATTGCCTCAGGCGGCGTGACCAATATGAAAGATATCGAACTGTTGAAACCTTATGGCGATTGTATTGAAGGTATCATTACTGGTCGCGCAATCTATGAAGGCACGTTAAACTTAGGCGAGGCACAAGTTTATTTAGACAGTTAATGATTATTGAACATTTAATAAAGAAAGATGAGTACGAAAATCTATAAAAAGCAAAGGATGCTTATGAACACTCACTTTGACCGTTCAACGATGCGCGATTTTATAAAAGCGTGCGGTCAAATGCTGTTGTTACTAAGCATCCTTTTTGCCTTTCCAGTGTATGCGGCCGGTGAAGAGGTGACTGGTATCACCACTGCATTGGGGATAGAAACAGCAGAAAATCCGGCAGCTGACAAACCTTTACTTGATGGGCCATCAGAAGAGGAAGCTTCAGCATCTCCAGTGGTCATACCTGAACCAGCACCACCGCCCATAATCAGTGGTGAGAGCACCAATAATGCACAAATCGAAACCACTCCTACTCCGCAAAAAGACAATGACATTCGTCAACGTATTCAGGGTATTTTTTCTGAAATAGAAGGTCTGCAGGCCGTCAATGTCAGCGTTACGCAAGGTGTTGTCACCTTAACCGGAGAGACGCCAAACGAGAAAAAAGCGCAACAAGCCATCAATTTGACCAACCGTCTGACAGATGTGGTCACCGTCGAAGATCGGATTGATCGCACGCTTGATGTTCAAGACAATGTTACTACCGTTTATCAAGGTCTTAAAGCACAAGCCAAAAATCTAGTCAAAGCCTTGCCACTCCTATTGGTAGGCATTGTCCTATTTGCATTGGTGACATGGTTTGGCAGTTGGCTGTCTAATCGCAAAAAAATGTGGCAACGGCTCACGCCCAATCCGTTTGTCGCCGAATTGCTGTCACAAACCGTTAAAGTTATTTTTATTATTTTTGGTTTGATTCTTGCGCTGAGTTTGATAGGCGCCGAAACCATCTTAGGCACTTTGCTTGGCGGTGCAGGCGTTATCGGTATCGCCGTTGGTTTTGCGGTTAAAGACACTATTGAGAATTACATTGCCTCGCTCATGCTCAGTATTCGCCAACCATTTCGCGCACGCGATCATATTTTGATTAATAATCAAGAGGGGATTGTAGTACGGCTAACCTCACGTGCGACTATTCTGATGACTTTAGATGGCAACCAGTTGCGCATTCCCAATGCTGAAGTATTTAAAGCAACGATTTTAAATTACACCAAAAATCCAGAACGTCGATTTACCTTTGAGTTAGGCGTTGATGCCAATGATGATCCATTAGCGGCTATTAAAGTCGGACTGGATGCGATACATACGTTAGCATTCGTTTTAGATGAGCCAAAAGCAGTGGCTGTCATTACCAATGTTGGCGACTCTAATATCATTTTGGAATTTCAAATTTGGGTGGATCAATCAGACACGGACTTCTCAAAAGCACGCAGTATTGCCATTCGTGAGACCAAGCATGCGTTAGAAAATGAAGGCTTCAGCTTGCCTGAACCGATTTATCGTTTGCGTTTTAATAGTAACTTAGAAAAAGCGTTTGAGCATATGCAGGACAGTAACGCCAGCAGTGCTAATACTAATATGACGATGACGAAGAACACGCCCAAAGTGACTGATGAAAACCAGAATGAAGATAATAGCGTTGATGATAAGGACAAAAAACAAGCAAAGGCTCGTGCCAAATTGATTTTACAAGGTCGCAATGCTGATGAGGTGCTTAACGCTCGTCCTGACGACAAACTCATGGAAAAAGTTGAACAGGAAATTGCAGAAAGCTCTGACGAGACTGATTTACTGAATAATAATAGCCCGCAAGAATAATTTGTAAAAAGTTGCTAAAAACTAGGCATAAAAAATGCAACGAAACGTATATCTGATTATCATTCAAATACGAGACATTTTTTATGCAAATGAAACACTTGATTATATTCGCCCTAGTGGGCATGGTTGCGTTACTAGGTTTCAACCTCATTAATGGCAATCAACGTGAGAAAGATAGAGAAGTAGTCATAAGTGATGCAGGATCTGAGCAATCTCCCGATACAGCGTTACCAAATACGGATGATGTAGAAAGTGGCTCAGTAGATGTCGCAAGCCAGCCACTTGGCAAACAGCCTAAAGCTATTCTCGATAATGCTACCGCGAAAATAGATCAAGCTCAGGAAGCAGACAAGGAACGTCTAGATCAGATGAGTAATGCGCAATAATGATTTAAGTAGTCGTTATAAAATACCACGCACAAAAAAGGCCAACGATGACGTTGGCCTTTTTATTATTTGAAGCGTTTGCTAACATTAGCTTTTCTTACTTGTACCTTTACTACGGCTACCAGTCTTTTTAGCGGGGCCTCTTCTATCAGTACTTTTCTTATCAGTGCCTTTCTTAGAAGGCGCGCTCTTCGTTTGATTCATTTCACTAGATTGTAATTTGGCTTTTAAATCAAAGTCAATTTGTAGCAGATCCATATTGACGCCAGCAACTTTCACTTTAACGCGATCGCCTAGTCCGAATAATGTCCCTTTGTCTTTACCAATCAGCTGTTGTTGCTGCTCATCGTAAACAAAGAAGTCATCACCGACATTAGAGATGTGAACCAAACCATCGATATATAGGTCAGTCAAGGTAACAAACAAACCGAAGCTTGTGACTGTAGTGACCACACCTTCGAACTCTTCACCAACATGATCTTTCATATAGTGACACTTGAGCCAAGACTCTACATAGCGTGAGGCTTTTTCGGCACGGCGCTCGGTATCAGAGGTTTGCGTGCCAGCCGCTTCAAGAGAAAAGTCCATTACTGGCTGCTGAGTATTGGTCACTTTTGCTTTGATGGCACGATGCAGCATCAAATCAGGGTAACGACGAATCGGCGAGGTGAAGTGGCTATATTCGTCATAAGCTAAGCCAAAGTGACCGATATTGTCAGGTGCATAGTTTGCTTGCATCATTGAGCGCAACAGCATGCTGTGGATACTAATTGCATCGGGTCTGTCTTTGGTGGCTTCAATAATGCGCTGATAATCGGCTTGCGTTGGATTTTCTTCTGGAAAGCTTAAACCAAAATTCTTTGCGTATTCGTGAATACGCATTGATTTTTCGCCATCAGGTTTGTCATGGTTACGATATAAGACAGGAAGCTCATGCTTGAGTGCAAAGTTTGCTGCACAAGTATTGGCCAGCAGCATACATTCTTCAATGAGTTTTTGAGCATCACCGCGAGTACGCGGTAGGATTGCCTCGATACCACCTTTCTCATTGAACTTAATGTAGGTCTCAACTGTTTCAAACTCCATTGCATGGCGCTCTTCACGCTTTTTAAGCAGTAGCTCATACAATTGATGTAAGGTATCGACAGATTTTTTGACGTCTTTATTACCCGTGAGTGAGGTAGGTACGCTCTTATCTTCTGGATTCTCAAGATAAGCATTCACTTGATTATACGTTAAGCGTGCTTGTGAGTGCATGACAGCAGGATAGAACTCATAACCAGTCACTTTGCCTGCCCGCGATATTTTGATATCGGCGACCATACAAAGACGGTCACGGTCAGGATTCAGTGAGCACAGACCATTGGAGAGCACTTCAGGCAACATTGGAATCACACGATGCGGGAAGTATACGGACGTACCGCGCTCGTAGGCATCTTTATCAAGTGGCGAGTTTGGTGTAACGTAATAACTGACATCCGCAATCGCAACTAAGACACGATAGTTGCCACCTGAGCGTTTTTCGGCGAATACGGCATCATCAAAATCACGTGCATCTTCACCATCGATAGTCACCAGTGGCAAATCACGCAAATCTTTACGACCTTTTAGATCCTTTTCAGTTGGTTCTTGATAATCGTTGGCTTGCTTCAGTGCTGCTTCGCTAAAATCTGATGGGATGTCATAATTGAGTAAGGTGGTTTCAATAATCAGTTCGCGATCATTGTCGTCAGACAGTACTTCAGTGATTTTACCCGTCGCAAATTCATGCTGATTTGGCCAATCAATAACATCAACCTTAACAGGAGATCCTTGCTTGGCATTCATCGCTTGTACATTTTCTTCAGTGACGGTAATCGGCTGGTGATTATTTGGACTACCAAGCTCGACACAGTAGCCATCTTCATCAAGCGCTAATGTACCAATGAAGTTATTTTGGCGACGTTCAACGACATCGACAATACGTCCTTCTGTGCGCCCGCGATTGTCTGTCGATGTACCAACTGCATCTACAGTGTCACCATTGAAAACCCAGCGCATTTGCTTTTCATGCAAAAACAAATCTGGCATATCGCTTAATAATACAAAGCCAAAGCCTTTAGGATGTGCAGACACTGTACCTCTGACGACATCTTGCTTGGTCACCGTGCGATAGCGATAAGGACGACCGTCGCGGTTTACTTGTCCATCACGTGCCATCGCTTTTAGGCGATTGCCTAAAGCGTCAAACTGGTCTGGGTCATCAATATTAAAGGCTTTTGCCAATTGTTGATGCGTGACTTCACCATGCTCATTAATCGTACTGAGTATCAGTTCGCGACTAGGGATAGGATTGTCATATCTTTTTGCCTCACTTGAGGCGTTTGGATCGTTCCAACTCATAAATTACCGTATCTATTTTTAAAATTATTAATAATGGCTATCTTAACACGAACGACGTTGCAATATCTTGCGTCAATTGTCTTAAGTGTATTTGGTAGCAGGAAGTAGTCACCTTTGATAGGCAACAACTATTAAAACAAATCAAATGTCGATATCGACTGTACTTGATCTATTGGTTATCTTTTTACTGTCTATCTCTTTCGACACTTCTAGTACTGTTGTTTGATTAGACTTATCCAAGTATTTCTGAGCCTTATCGACTTCAGTAGTCAAAGTATTGACCGTCTGTTTCATGTTCTCTAGCGCTTCAATTTTATAATTGCTAATCATATCCATCGTATCATAGACGTTATTGAAAGCGTTTTGCAATTTATCAAGCTCAATGCTGCTACTGGTCGCTTGTTCATGGATTTCACCTGACTGACGTTTTAGCATCGCTGAGGTCGATTCAATCAAGCTGCTGGTGGTTTTATTTAAAGCAGTAATTTGATCAAGTACCAGTTTTTGATTGGTCATTGCTTGTGCAACCACGACCGCTGTACGTAATGCAGATACAGTGGTTGTGGTGGCTCGATCAACACCTTTTATCAATTCTAAATTATTGCGGCGAATGGTATCGAGCGCTAGATAGCCTTGCACGTTCACGGCTAACTGAGTTAAGAAGTCGGTGTTTTTTTGACGCACATAAAACAACATCTCTTCTTTAATAATGCGTGCTTTTTCGGGATCGGTCGCTTCTATCGCATAAACCTTTTGTTCTAACTGCTCATCGATTTTTTTGCCGACATAAACGTATTGACGGATGGATTGCATCAGCTCCCACATGTTGACTTTTTCTTGCTCAATCATCGCATTGTCTTTGAGCAGCTCATCCTTACCATTATATAGACTGGTAACAACCGCATTAATATGCGACTGTGCAGATTCGTATTGACGGAAGTAATCCTGTACTTTATTGCCAAATGGGATGAGACCGAATAACTTACGTGAGCTGGTCAGCTCTTTTTTACTGGGATCTAAATCTTCGACGATGCCGCGCAACTCAGTCAATGACTTGGCGATAGGAGAATTATCAAACAAGCTGTCATTGAGGCTTTTGGCGGGTAAATCGAGCATACGATTAGACACTTGGGCTGATTCACGAATCTCTTTGGTACCGAGATTATGAATCGATTGCACATTTTGCTGAAATTCAGCACTGTGCACAGAATTGTTAATCACATGATCAACAAAGGCATCGACCTTTGCATCAAGTTCTGGGATTTGGCTGTCATCCAATTTGACCATCTGATCTGCTTCGCTTTTTTGTATTTCTCTCACAGGTTCAGGCGCGGTTAGAGAAATACTTGGCGTCGTTGCGTTTTCTGGTGGGGTCAATTCTTGCATGAAATTTCCTTCAATATTGGATAAAAGTAGTGTTTTTGTCAACGACTCTGATGGCCGTGATATACGTTATTTTTATACACTTACTAGAAATTTTTAATAAATGCTGATTAGCAAATATAAAACAGATCTTTAGATTACCGCGTAATCAAATGGTTGAGAAGGTAGGTTTTGTAAAATAGAGTCAGCCAATTATATCTGACTAAACATATTTAAAAGAGATATGTATCTATGCACACAATAAAAAACCATCAATATCCCGCAGTATATTGATGGTTAAGGTTATACATATCTATATTGACTAACAGCCATCTAATAAACAGATTACTTTTTCTTAGTTGGCCCAAGCAGCATACCCATCTGACGACCTTCCATCTTAGGATATTGCTCAACGTTAGCAATCTCAGCAGTATCTTCGATAATACGATCTAGCTGCTTGCGACCAATTTCTTGGTGCGCCATTTCACGGCCACGAAAGCGAATACTGATTTTAACTTTGTCTTGGTCTTCCAAAAAGCTGACGATTTTTTTCAGTTTAACCTGATAATCAGCTTCTTCAGTACTAGGACGCAGCTTCATCTCTTTTAGCTGAGTTTGCTTTTGGTTCTTTTTAGCTTCTTTCGCTTTTTGCTTTTGATCATAGAGGAAATGCTTATAATCCATGATTTTGCATACTGGCGGTTTGGCTTCAGGAACCAATTCGACCAAATCTAGACTGTCCTCACGTGCCGCTTTCATCGCGGTTTCGATATCGACCACGCCCATCTGTTCGCCGTCTTCTTTAACGAGACGGACTTCTTTGGCTGTGATATCTTCGTTGATGTTCAAACGGTTTGACTGTTTAATAGGTATTACTCCTCATCTGTTTTTGGGGTCTGTCGGCCTTTGTTGCTGACAGCGGTCTGTACTAATGTAATAAATTCTGGAACACTCATCACGCCAAGGTTTTCACCTTCACGAGTACGGACATTGACACTGCCCGATTCGACTTCTTTATCCCCTAATACTAGCATATAGGGAACGCGTTCTAATGTTTTCTCTCGTATCTTAAATCCAATCTTTTCGTTACGCAAGTCACTAATAGCTCGCAAACCTGAATTTTTGAGTTCGCTGACCACATTTTCACAAGCATCTGCCTGTTTATCAGTGATATTCATCACCACCACTTGTTGTGGCGCTAGCCAAACGGGCATCCAACCAGCATAGTTTTCAATCAAAATACCAATGAAGCGCTCGAATGAACCTAAGATGGCACGGTGCAACATAATAGGTACTTCGCGCTCGTTTTGCTCATTGACGAATTCGGCATCTAGGCGCTCAGGCATGTTTGGGTCAACCTGAATCGTACCGCACTGCCAGACGCGACCTAAAGAATCTTTCAAACTAAATTCAATCTTCGGACCATAAAATGCGCCTTCACCTGGCAGATAAGCCCAATCTAATCCTGAGCTATCTAATGCATCGGCCAAAGCTTTTTCGGCGAAGTCCCAAGACTCATCACTACCAACCCGTTTTTCAGGGCGAGTCGAGAGTTTCATAATGATATTGTCAAAACCAAAGTCTTCATAAACGGCAAGGGTTAGCTTAATAAAGTCAGCGACTTCTTGCTGGATTTGCGACTGTGTACAGAAGATATGTGCATCATCTTGGGTAAAACCGCGTACACGCATCAAACCATGTAGCGAACCTGATGGCTCATTACGATGGCATGAGCCAAACTCTGCCATACGTAATGGCAAATCACGGTAAGATTTTAGACCTTGGTTAAAAACTTGTACGTGACAAGGGCAGTTCATTGGCTTTACTGCATAATCACGATTTTCACTGGCAGTCGTGAACATGTTAGTCGCATAGTTACCCCAATGTCCCGAACGCTCCCACAAACTACGATCGACGATTTGCGGTGTTTTAATTTCTTCATAACCGTTATCATGTTGTACTTTGCGCATATATTGCTCAAGTACTTGGTAAATAGTCCAACCATTTGCATGCCAAAACACCATACCCGGCGCTTGCTCTTGCATATGGAACAGATTTAACGCTTTACCAATTTTACGATGGTCACGTTTTTCAGCTTCTTCGATACGCTGAATATAGGCTTTTAAATCTTTTTTATCCGCCCATGCTGTACCATAGATACGTTGCAGTTGCTCGTTCTTGGCATCACCGCGCCAATATGCACCAGACATTTTGGTCAGTTTGAATACTTTTAAAAATCTGGTGTTCGGCACGTGTGGACCACGGCACATATCGACATATTCTTGATGATGATAGAGACCAAAGGCTTCTTCGCCTGGCATATCGTTAATCAGCTTAAGCTTATAGTCTTCACCACGTTCTTCAAAGATTTTAATGACTTCATCGCGTGGCGTTATTTTTTTGATAACGTCATAATCTTGCTTGATGAGTTCCATCATGCGTTTTTCAATGGCTGCCATATGCTCTGGTGTAAAGGGCGTTTCGCTATAAATGTCATAATAAAAACCATCATCGATAACGGGACCAATCACCATTTTTACATCAGGATATAACTGCTTAACAGCATGACCTAATAGGTGAGCACAAGAATGGCGAATGATATCGACACCGTCATCATCTTTTGGTGTCACGATTTCAACCTTAGCATCATGAGCGATAGGGTCGTGCGCATCAACTAGATGACCATCTACACGTCCGGCGACCGTTGCTTTAGCCAATCCTGCACCAATGCTTTGTGCCACTTCCATGACGGTGGTACTACCTTCGAAGTTTTTTACGCTACCATCGGGTAAAGTAATCGCTACCATAATCTATTCACCTTTTTGCGTCCGTTGGCAGTGATGATTGCAACCATCAATCATATAACCGCAAGACTGCGTCAATTATATCCAACTGCTATGATATGTTATAAGAGATAGATATCACTTAAAGGCAAAATTTCAAACAATCAACCGTTGAACAATCAAGGCTAATAAGAAATGCCATTAAGCAATATTATAAAGTCAGCTATTATAGCAAAAACTGTGTATCAACACTAGATAGTAAGGGATTAGGCCGGCCTCTATATATAGATGCTATCTATGCGAATATCAAGAAGTGTAAATCATAGTTAAAGGACACAGCGAAGGCAATTATCAATAAGCAGATAAATATGTCAAAAAGTCAGTATAGAGCTTCAAAGTTTTAGCTTAAAGTAAGTTCTTAATGGCAACTCTATAGATGACAATTAATGAATATCGATAGATACTGTTTAAAGCTGAGTCATTATTTACCGTCTAATTTAAAAGAATTAAATGAATATCAGTCTTAACCCATTGAAAACTATGCATTATTAAAAGTCTTATCAAATAAACCCAAAAACCTTTGGCAAAGCAGTTGACATAGCTCTTAAACTCTATATAATACGCCCCACAGCAAAGGAAGCTAAGCAGTAAGTTAACCAACTTATCACTTAGATTACCAAGCTAAGACAAAACATAAAAAAGCTTGACAAATCAAATCATTATGATAAGATAGTCGGCTCGCTAGATAGCTTGACCCGAAAGGGATTGAGGCTAAACAGCAAAAGAAATACCCTATATATCAGTTACTGGACGACAGTGATTGAGCACTATTTAAAAGCATAACTAAAGAACAACTTGTGTGGATTTTTGCTGATTCAGAATGCTAAAAAATAAAGTTGGTTGAGACTCCTTTTCGGAGTTCATTCTAACTATAAAAATTATCATTTAAGACAGCAGAAAAACTCAAAGTTAATTCATTACGAACATAATTTTTAGCGATTTTGCCAGATTAAATGAGCCAAGTTTAGAAGCTTCTTTAAAGAGCTTCATAGCAAGATTAAACTGAAGAGTTTGATCATGGCTCAGATTGAACGCTGGCGGCAGGCTTAACACATGCAAGTCGAGCGGTAACAGGAGAAGCTTGCTTCTCGCTGACGAGCGGCGGACGG